>NZ_JBAWFH010000286.1:0-3787 GCF_049591685.1 Rhodococcus sp. (in: high G+C Gram-positive bacteria)
ACTTTCGACGGTGCCGCCCGCCTCGGTGAGGTCCGCGCCCGCGCAGAACGTTCCGCCCGTGTGGGTGAGGACAACGGCTCGGACGTCCAAGTCCTTGCCCGCTTCGACGAGGCCTGCGGTGAGCTCCTGGACCAGCTGCGTCGACAGCGCGTTCCTGTTGTGCGGCGTGTCCAGGGTGAGCGTGGTGACTGCGTCGGCGGTGTCGACGCGCACTGCCATCAGTACGACCTCGGGAGGCCGAGCGAGTGCTGCGAGACGAAGTTGAGGATCATTTCCCTGCTGACCGGCGCAACGCGTGCGATCCGGGCGGCCCCCAGCATGGCGGCGAGGCCGTACTCCTCGGTCAGGCCCGCACCGCCGTGGGTTTGGATCGCCTGATCGAGGGCCTTGATGCTGGCCTCGGCTGCAGCGTACTTGGCCATGTTGGCGGCCTCGGCGGCACCGAAATCGTCGCCGTTGTCGTAGAGGAAAGCGGCCTTCTGCATCATGACCTTGGCGAGCTCGAGCTCGATCTTGACCTGGGCGAGGGGATGCGCGATTCCCTGGTGTGCGCCGATCGGGGTCTTCCACACCGTCCGCTCGTTCGCGTACTTCACAGCGGCGTCGAGCGCGTAGCGACCCATACCGATCGCCATCGCCGCACCGAGGATGCGCTCGGGATTGAGACCTGCGAACAGCTGCATGAGTGCCGCGTCGGGCTCACCCACCAGCGCGTCGGCGGGCAGTCGAACATCGTCGAGAAACAGCGTGAACTGATGATCCGGCTCGATGATGTCCATCTGCATCTGCGTCTTCTGCAGACCCTCGGCATCTGTCGGCACGATGAACAGGGCAGGCTTGAGTTTGCCGGTTCTACTGTCTTCCGTACGGGCAACGATCAACACCGCGTCGGCCTGATCGACGCCGGAGATGTAGATCTTGCTGCCCTTCAGAATCCAGCCGGTGTCATCCCCCGTCGCTCCGCTCGCCCCTGCACCGTCCCGCCTGGCCGTCGTCGTGATCTGGTGCGAGTTGGAACCGGCGTCGGGCTCGGTGATCCCGAACGCCATGATCTTGGAGCCGTCGGCGAGCGCGGTGAGCCATGTTTGCTTCTGATCCTCGGTGCCGTATTTGCCGATGATCGTGCCGCAGATGGCCGGGCTGACGACGACGAGCAGCAGTCCGGCGCCGTGCGCAGCGAGCTCCTCTTGGACGAGCGCGAGTTCGTAGATGCCCGCGCCGCCGCCGCCGTACTCCTCGGGCAGGTTGACGCCCAGGAAGCCGAGCTTGCCCGCTTCGTTCCACAGCTCGGTCAACGGCTCGCCAGCTCGCGCATTCGGGAGCACGTAGTCGATGTAGTTGTAGCGCTTGCCGAGCGAGGAGACTGCGGTGCGCAGCCCCTTCTGCTCTTCGGTCTCGATGAAGCTCATGATTCTCCTTCTGACTCGGGCTCGGTGACCACGGGCTCGGTGACCACGGACTCGGTGACCACGGACTCGGTGACCACTGCAAGGATCGCGCCGACTTCGACCTGCTGTCCTTGGGCGACATGGAGTTCGGTGAGTACACCGTCGGCCGGAGCGGTGACGGTGTGTTCCATTTTCATCGCTTCCAGCCACAGAATCGGCTGACCGGCGGTGACGGTATCGCCCTGAGCGGCAGCGACTCTGACGACGTTGCCCGGCATCGGCGCGAGCAACGAACCCGCTGCGACCTCTTCGGTGGGGTCGACGAAGCGAGGCGCCCTGGTCAGCCTGACCGGGCCGAGCGGCGAATCCACGAAGACGTCCGACCCGTACTGCGCCACCTGGAATGTACGACGAATCTTGTTGTCGTCGAGAACGACCCGGGTGGCGGTGCGTTCGATGAGCGAGACGCCGTCGAGGTCGGTCTGCAATCCGTAGCGCCCGAAGGTGTATTCGACGGTTAGGTCGTCGGAGTGGAGCCCGCGGAACGACCCGAGCGCGCCGTAGGTCTTTCGCTGAGGCTGCGAGGGGAGGTTGCGCCATCCGCTCGGTAGGCCTTTGCCCACGCGCGCGTTCTGCTGATTGTCTGCTGCATCGGCCAATGCCGCGGCGAGAGCGGAGATCCGCAGCGCCCGTCCCTGCGCGATGGGCTGAGACAGAACTTCGAGACCGTGCGTCTGGAAGAACGCGGTGTCGGTGTCTCCGGCGAGGAAAGCCGGGTGCAGCAAGATGTTCACCAACAGGTCGCGGTTGGTGAGCAAACCGTGAATGGTGGCCCTCTGCAGCGACTTCGCGAGCAGGGTGGCGGCCTGAGCACGCGTCGGAGCGAACGAAATGACCTTGGCGAGCATCGGGTCGTAGTAGGTACCGACCGTCGAACCGCTCTCGACACCCGAGTCGACCCTGATGCCGGTCTTGTCCACAACGGTGAATTCGGCTCCCGGAATGTCGAAGCGGTGCAGCAGACCGCTCTGCGGACGCCAATCCTGCGACGGGTCCTCCGCGTAGAGCCTGACCTCGATCGAGTGCCCGCGGGTCGACGGCTGCTCGTCGGGCAGCGCGCCGCCCGCCGCAACGTGAATCTGCAGAGCAACCAGGTCGAGACCCGTCGTGCATTCGGTGACGGGGTGTTCCACCTGCAGCCGGGTGTTCATCTCGAGGAAGAAGAAGTTGCCCTTCTCGTCGGCGAGGAATTCGACCGTGCCCGCGCCCTCGTAGCGAAGCGCCTCCGTCGCGAGCCGCGCAGCGTCGAACAGGCGCTCGCGCATACCGTCGATCCGCGTCACGAGCGGAGACGGCGCTTCCTCGACGACTTTCTGGTGTCGGCGTTGAATGGAGCACTCGCGTTCGCCGACCGTCCACACCGTCCCGTGCCGATCGGCCATGACCTGAACTTCGATGTGGCGTCCGGTCTCGATGTAGCGTTCGACGAACACGGTGCCGTCGCCGAAGGCCGACTGCGCCTCCCTCTGCGCCGTCTCGATCTCGTCGGTGAGCCTGGACAATTCACGGACGATGCGCATGCCGCGACCACCACCGCCCGCCGACGCCTTGATCAGCACCGGCAACTCGTTTTCGGTGATGGCAGCGGGATCGAGGCGAGCCAGTACCGGCACACCGGCGTCGGCCATCATCTTCTTGGACTCGACCTTGGAGCCCATCATCTCGATCGCCTTGACCGGCGGACCGATCCACGTCAAGCCGGCGTTCTGCACCTGCTCGGCGAATTCGGCGTTCTCCGAAAGGAACCCGTAACCGGGATGTATGGCGTCGGCACCTGCCTGGACGGCGGCCGCGATGACGAGTTCTCCGCGCAGGTACGTCTCGGCCGACGAGTTGCCAGGCAGACGAACGGCGACGTCGGCGTCCCGAACGTGTGGGGAGTTCGAGTCGGCGTCGGAGAAGACAGCGACCGTGTCGATGCCTTCGGTTCGGCAGGTGGCGAACACACGTCGGGCGATTTCGCCGCGGTTGGCGACGAGTACCGAGTTGACAGGCGCGGTGCCTGCGGAGTGACCAGATAAATTAGTCATCAAAGGCTTCACATCCGGAAGACGCCGAAGTTCTCGGTGCCTTCGATCGGGGCAGAGGTGATGGCCGACAGGCACATTCCCACTACCGTGCGGGTGTCACGGGGGTCGATGACGCCGTCGTCGTAGAGGCGTCCGGAGAGAAACATCGGGAGGGATTCGGCTTCGATCTGGTTCTCGATCATCGCGCGCAGGCCAGCGTCGGCTTCTTCGTCGAATGCCTGTCCTCGCGCTTCGGCTGCGGCGCGGCCCACGATGGAGATGACGCCGGCGAGTTGAGCGCCGCCCATGACAGCGGACTTGCTCGACGGC
>NZ_JBAWFH010000287.1:0-7626 GCF_049591685.1 Rhodococcus sp. (in: high G+C Gram-positive bacteria)
GTCCTCAAGGTCACCGGCATCAAGTAACCAGGTCTATTCGGACCCGCGTTCTCTCAAGCTGATTCACCCCGAGGAGGGTATGCAACATGGCACATAAGAAGGGTGCATCAAGCTCCCGTAACGGTCGCGATTCAAATGCTCAGCGCCTCGGCGTCAAGCGTTTCGGTGGCCAGACGGTCAGCGCAGGCGAGATCCTGGTTCGTCAGCGTGGCACGCACTTCCATCCCGGCGTCAACGTCGGCCGCGGCGGCGACGACACTCTGTTCGCCCTGTCCGCAGGTGCCGTCGAGTTCGGCGCCAAGCGCGGACGCAAGACCGTGAACATCGTTCCGGTCGCAGTCGAGGCCTAGTCCGAAACTGCTTCACTGCGTCGGAGGTAAGTCCTTCACCGGGCACTACCGACGCACCCCATGCTTGTCGACAAGGGCGGACCAGGGTCAAAAACCCGGTCCGCCCTTATCGTGTTTGTCGGGCATCGAACATTTCGGTCTCACAGGGGCCGAGGAAGGATCGAAGGCAGCCATGTCACGATTTATAGACCGCGTAGTACTGCACGTCAGCGCAGGAAAAGGCGGCAACGGCTGTTCTTCGGTTCACCGTGAAAAGTTCAAGCCACTCGGCGGACCCGACGGTGGCAACGGCGGTCAAGGTGGCGGCGTCGTCTTCGTCGTGGACAGCAGTGTCCACACCCTCCTCGATTTCCATTTTCACTCCCACGCCAAGGCCAGTAACGGCACGCAGGGAATGGGCGGCAACCGAGAGGGTGCCAACGGAGAAGACCTGATCCTCAAGGTCCCCGACGGCACCGTCGTGCTGGACAAGGACGGGCGCATCCTCGCCGACATGATCGGAGAGGGCACGCGGTTCGACGCCGCACCAGGCGGTCGTGGAGGGCTCGGAAACGCAGCGCTCGCATCGAAAGCTCGTCGTGCACCCGGTTTCGCGCTACTCGGAGAAGAGGGCATCGAGCGCGATCTGGTGCTGGAACTCAAATCCGTCGCCGATATCGGCCTCGTCGGCTTCCCCTCTGCCGGCAAGTCTTCGCTCGTGTCGGTGTTGTCTGCGGCGAAACCCAAGATCGCGGATTACCCGTTCACTACGCTCGTGCCCAACCTCGGGGTGGTCTCGAGCGGAGACACGACGTACACGGTGGCAGACGTGCCCGGTCTCATCCCGGGTGCGAGTCAGGGCAAGGGCCTCGGCCTCGACTTCCTGCGCCATCTCGAGCGCACTGCAGTTCTGGCTCACGTCGTCGATTGCGCCACACTCGATCCCGGGCGCGACCCGGTCTCCGACGTCGATGCGCTCGAAGCCGAACTCGCGGCCTACAAGCCCGCCATGCTGGGAGATGCGAGCCTCGGTGACCTTGCGGACCGCCCACGGATCGTCGTGCTCAACAAGGCCGACATCCCCGAGGCGGCCGAACTCGCCGAGATGGTGACGCCCGAGTTCGAGTCCCGCGGCTGGCCGGTCTTCACCATCTCCGCGGTGACCCGCGAGGGGCTCAAGCCGCTCATCTACGCGCTCGGCAAGATGGTCCAGGACTACCGCATCGCGAATCCGCCCGCTGAGCCGCGTCGCCCCGTTCTGCGGCCCGTCGCGCGAAACGAAGAAGGCTTCCAGGTCATCAAGGACCCCGACATTCCCGGTGGATTCGTCGTGCTCGGCACGCGTCCGGAGCGATGGGTGCGGCAAACGCAGTTCAACAACGACGAAGCCGTCGGGTACCTCGCCGACCGGTTGGCCCGCCTGGGCGTCGAGGATGCATTGATCAAACTGGGGGCGCAGCCCGGTGCTTCGGTGACCATCGGCGACGTCTCGTTCGATTGGGAGCCGCAGACCCCCGCCGGTGTCGAAGTCACCCGAACAGGGCGCGGTACCGACGTGAGGCTCGACCAGGTCGACCGAATCGGTGCCGACGAACGCAAGCATGCCCGTCGAGTTCGACGTGGGCTCGACGGCGAAGAGTGAGGCACCGTGCCGGCTGAATCCGATTCTGCTGCATTGATTTCCGCTACCAGGTCCACGGTGGCCGGTGCGAAGCGGATCGTCGTCAAGATCGGGTCGTCGGCACTGACCTCACTCGTCGGCGGCCTCGACGATGTACGTCTCGACCTCCTGGCCGACGCGGTCGAAGCGCGTATGCGTGCGGGCACCGACGTCGTCGTGGTGTCCTCCGGTGCAATCGGCGCGGGAATCGCGCCGCTCGGGTTGACCAGGCGCCCGCAGGATCTCGCGACCAAGCAAGCGGCGGCGAGCGTCGGGCAGCTGGCTCTCGCGCATGCGTGGGGTACGTCGTTCGGACGCTACGGGCGCACGGTCGGTCAGGTTTTGCTCACTGCCGAGGACATCGCGCGCCGCACCAATCACCGCAACGCGCAACGGACCTTGGATCGGCTGCGCTCTCTCGGGGCCGTTGCGATCGTCAACGAGAACGACACGGTGGCGACCGCCGAGATCAGGTTCGGCGACAACGACCGTCTCGCCGCCCTGGTGGCCCATCTGGTCGGTGCGGACGCTCTGGTGTTGCTGTCGGACGTGGACGGTCTCTACGACGGTGATCCCCGCAAGGGACACGCTGTGCTCATTCGGGAGGTCGACAGCCCCGAAGATCTCGACGGTGTGGTCGCCGGCTCCGGTGGAGCTCTGGGCACCGGGGGAATGGCCTCCAAATTGTCCGCGGCGCGCCTCGCGGCGGATGCCGGGGTTCCGGTACTTCTGGCCGCGGCGGCGGACGCGCGGCTCGCTCTGACGACCGCCGAGGTAGGAACGGCGTTCGCGGCTCGCCCGGCGAGATTGTCGGCAAGAAGGTTCTGGGTCCGTCACGCGGCGGACGTTCAGGGCGATTTGCACCTCGACGCCGGTGCGGTTCGTGCTGTCGTGGACAAGAGACGGTCGCTGCTGTCGGCGGGGATCACCGGCATTGCCGGCCGCTTCTACGGCGGAGACGTCGTCTCGCTCCGAGGTCCCGACGCCGAAGTGGTAGCGCGGGGAGTGGTGGCCTACGACGCGTCCGAGCTGACGGGCATGCTCGGCAAGTCCAGTGCCGATCTGTCGCCGGAACTGCAGCGTCCGGTGGTGCACGCGGACGATCTGGTGCCGGTCACGCCGTAGCCGAGGGCTACCGCCTCCGGCGCGGTAAGGCGTCGACGAGGGCGGTGAGTGTCTCGGAACAACCCGCACCACTGACAAGGGCCGCGAACTCGTCGCCTCGGGTGACACCGCGGTTGACGATGACAATGGGCTTCGACGCCTTGGCCGCTCGGCGCACGAAGCGAAGGCCCGACATGACGGTCAAGGACGAGCCAAGTACGAGAACGGCGCCGGCGTCGTCCACGAGGTCGAACGCTTCCGCGACGCGTGGTTTGGGCACACTCTCGCCGAAATAGACGATGTCGGGCTTCAGGACGCCACCACAACTGTCGCAGTCGGCCATTCTGAAGTGGGCCGTACTGGAGATGACGGCGTCGGCGTCGGGTGCGATCTCGACCCCGTCCGCGGGCGCGACGCTTTCCAGAAAGCCCGGGTTCAGTTTCTCGAGTCGCTGCGCGAGCGTGAAGCGAGAAATCAGCCCGCCGCAGTCGAGGCAGCGGACTCGGGCGTAGACGCCGTGGAGGTCGATGACGCGTCGACTGCCTGCCTTCGTGTGCAGCATGTCGACGTTCTGCGTGATCACTCCGCTGACGATGCCTCGACGTTCGAGTTCGGCCAACGCGCGGTGTCCCGAGTTGGGCCGAGCGGCGTCCATGTGACGCCAACCGACGTGGTTACGCGCCCAGTAGTGACGCCGGAACTCGTCGTCGCCGATGAACTGCTGGAAGGTCATGGGGTTGCGCGGCGGCGAGTCGGGCCCCCGGTAGTCGGGGATGCCCGAATCCGTCGACATTCCGGCGCCCGTGACGACGGCGATTCGCGTGTTGGCGAGCAGTCCGACCAGGTGGTCGAGGACCTCGAGGCCAGGACGCGAAGAGGCCGCATCGGCGCGAACGGACTCGGGGTCGGTGGGGTAGGGACGAACAGGTGAAGCCACGCCGTCCAGATTAGCGCTCGGTAGAAGATGCGCTGGTCAAGTGCTGGGTAAGACGACTCTGCCCCGCACAGCGATTGCTGTGCGGGGCAGAGTTCGTGGCGCTTGTATCAGGCGGGTACTTCGACCAGCGGGTACACACCGTTCTCGTCGTGGACTTCGTTGCCCACCACTGGAGGGTTGAACACGCACAGCATGCGCATCTTCGTGCGAGGTTCCACCGTGTGGCGCTCGTTGCCATTGAGGAGGTACATCGAACCGGGGCCGAGTTCGTATGTTTCGCCCGTTTCCCGGTCGGTCAGCGTGCCTACGCCTTCGATGAGCCACACCGCTTCGATGTGGTTGGCGTAGTGGAAGTTGTTCACCGTTCCGGCCTCGATAGTGGTCTCGTGAAACGAGAAGCCGACCTTGTCGCCACCGAGAACGATGCGCTTACTGCGCCAGTTGCCGTCTTCGCTCGAGATGTCGCGCTCGGTTCCGGTGATTTCCTGCGTGGTACGTACGATCATGAAAGTTTCTCCCCTCGTCGAAGCGTTTCTACTCGCGGAGAGTAGTTCAGGAGCAGGCCTTCGTCACCGCAGCAGCGATGATGTCGAGTCCACGGTCGAGTTCGTCGCGGGTCGTCGTGAGCGGCGGGAGCAGCTTGACAACCTCGTCCGACGGTCCGGCGGTCTCCACGAGGAGGCCTTCGTCGTAACAAAGGCCGGCCACCTTGCCTGCCATCTCCGCGTCGTCGAACACGAGGGCCTGGACCATGCCGCGGCCGCGTGTGGAGACACCGTCAAAGTCGGCGCACAGCTTCATGAACCGGTCCTGGATGTGCTCGCCCTTGGCCAGGATTTCCTTCTCGAACTTGTCGTCGGACCAGTAGGTGTCGATGGCCTTCTTCGACGTGACGAACGAGGGGTTGAAGCCACGGAACGTGCCGTTGTGCTCACCGGGCCCCCAGACGTCGAGTTCGGGCTTGAACAGCGTCAGGGCCATCGGCATGCCGTATCCGCCGATCGACTTCGAGAGCGTGACGATGTCGGGAACGATGCCCGCTTCTTCGAACGAGAAGAATTGGCCGGTGCGTCCACAGCCCATCTGGACGTCGTCGACGATGAGCAGTATTTCGCGACGCGAGCACAGTTCTGCCAGGGCGCGTAACCATTCGGGACGCGCGATGTTGATGCCGCCCTCGCCCTGAATCGTTTCGACGATGACCGCTGCAGGGCGGTTGAAGCCACTGCCCGAGTCGTCGAGGACGCGTTCGAACCACTGGAAGTCTTCGGTCACGCCGCCAAAGTAGTTGTCGTACGGCATCGGCGTGGTGTGCACCAGCGGAATTCCGGCGCCAGCTCGCTTCATCGAATTGCCGGTGACCGACAACGCGCCGAGTGTCATGCCGTGGAATGCATTGGTGAAGTTGATGATTGCCGCGCGACCGGTGACCTTGCGGGCGAGCTTGAGTGCTGCCTCGACGGTGTTGGTGCCTGTGGGACCGGGGAACTGGACTTTGTAGTCCAACCCACGGGGATCGAGAATGTTCTTCTTGAACGACTCGAGAAACTCGCGTTTCGCGACGGTCGACATGTCCAGGCTGTGCGTGATGCCGTCGCTCTGGATGTACTCGACGAGTGCGTCCTTGAGGATGTCGTTGTTGTGACCGTAATTCAGTGCGCCTGCGCCACCGAAGAAGTCGAGGTATTCCCGGCCGTCCTCGTCCACGAGGGTCGAGTTCTTCGCGGTCTTGAACACAGCGGGCCACTGACGGCTGTAGCTGCGGACGGCGGACTCGATAGTCTCGAAGACGTCAGGCTTCTCTGTGGTACTGATCTTTTCGGACATGTTCTGCTTGTTCCTTTCGTTTGTGCGCACAGCGGCGGGCCCTACTGTGTAGAGCTCCTCTGCCTCGTGGCTATCAGGGAAATCGTTGGGCGCGAACAAATCTGATTTTCTTATATCGGTCCCTCGTGTTCGGGCGAGGGCCGTGAACAGCGCAATCGACGCTTCGTTGTCGGGGCTGATCGTTGTTTCCAGGTGTGTGATGCCCTGGGGAGTGAGGCGTTCGAGCAGTTCACCGAGCATCCGCCCTGCGAGGCCCTTGCCACGCTGATCGGCGTCGACCGCTACCTGCCACACGAAAAAGGTTGTGGGCGAATCCTGTCGGATGTATCCGGTGACGAACCCGACCGCTCGACCGTCGATGTCGGACACGACCGACGTGGCAGCGAAATCCCTGCACCACAGAACGTACGAGTAACTCGAATTGAGATCGAGTACTTTCGAATCTCTCGCGATTTCCCAGAGCCGGACTCCGTCGGAAATCTTGGGACTACGAAACTTCACTGCGTCCGGCGCAGTGACTGGGGTTGTTCTCAGCTGTGCGGGCTTCATAGGAAGTACAAACGTAACAAGGTCACCGGGCCTTTTCACGTGTCGATGCGGGTTTGAAAATAAAAAGGCCGCTTCTGTGCAGGTGACAGCGCGGATGTGATCTTCGTCACAATGGGCACGCCCGGGATGACAAGCGGTTCGATTGGTGGGAAAAGCATCGCCGCTGGCTGGAGTTGATCAGGGTGAACTTGTCGTTCTATTTCGGAGTGGCCAACGCGAACGGCAACACCGCGTCGACGCCTGCCCGACGAAGCGCCACCGACACACAGGTGAACCTCCATCCGGTGTCGGTGACCGAATCGATCAGCAGAACGGGACCATCCGTGTGGACGGGTTCGGGGATGTCCCACGAATCGACGAGGCCTGCCACGCGGAACGCCGAGTTCGCGGCCGTCACCGACGGGTGATCGGGTCGTTGGCGCAGAATGCCCAGGTCGGTGAGCTTCCCGACTCTCGCCAATTCGCGCGCGATCGAGTGAACGAGCATGGGATGCGAATCCGACTCGAGTGCCAGGACGGCGGTGGGGCGCTTCTTCCAGTCCCATGACGCCAGAACCTTGATGCACCCTTCGAGGAGGGCCGGGGTCGCTTCGGCGTCCGGCCCGTCCAGGACAGCGCGCAGACGGGCGCCCCAGCCGAGGTCGGTGAGCCTGCCGAGAACACGCCCTGGCTCGGGACCGTCGGCGATCTTGCCGGAGAGCGAGACACCCAGCTTCTTCATTCCGCTGGGCCACTGCTTGCGCGGAGGTAGATCGATTCCTGGCCTGTCGAACCGCGCTCGGGCCGTCTCGACGGCATCGGCGTCGACGTCCGAGGAGTAAGTCTGACCTGTGCAGTTGTCGCAGCGCCCACATCGGTCCGAACTCGTTCCGAGGTCCGGATCGTCGAGTTGACGCCGCAAGAACTCCATCCGACAGCCGTCGGTGCTCTGGTAGTCGATCATCGCCTGCTGTTCGGCGTCTCTGGCTTGCTCGAGCCGCTCGTAGCGGTCGGCGTCGTATGTCCAGGGGTTGCCCGTCGTGATCCACCCACCACGTACGCGTTGCACGGCCCCATCCACGTCGAGCACCTTGAGCACCATCTCCAACCGGCTCCGGTTCAGATCGACCAGAGGCTCCAGCGCAGGCGTCGACTGTGGTTTGACGGGATCCAGTGCGTCGATGACCTGCCGGACGACCTGCTCACGCGGGAACGCCACAGAGGCGAAATAACTCCAGATC
>NZ_JBAWFH010000288.1:0-2519 GCF_049591685.1 Rhodococcus sp. (in: high G+C Gram-positive bacteria)
GGGAGCGGTTCTCGTTCTACGGGATGCAGGGCATCCTCATCTACTACCTCTACTACTCGGTGTCCGACGGTGGTCTCGGTATCGCCGAGAGCTCGGCCACCTCGATCGTCGGCGCGTACGGCGGCACCGTCTACCTCTCGACCATCCTCGGTGCATGGATAGCGGACCGCTTGCTCGGCTCGGAACGAACGTTGTTCTACAGCGCCGTCATGATCATGCTCGGCCACATCGCGTTGGCCGTTCTGCCCGGATTCGTGGGCGTCGGTGTGGGATTGGTTCTCGTCGCCTTCGGCAGCGGTGGACTCAAGGCAAACGCGACGTCACTCGTCGGCGACCTGTACGACGAGCACGACAACCGTCGAGACGCCGGCTTCTCGCTGTTCTACATGGGCATCAACATCGGTGCGTTCGTCGGACCGCTTCTCACCGGCTTGGCATGGGACAAGTTCGGCTTCCACGCTGGGTTCGGTCTCGCTGCCGTCGGCATGGCGCTGGGGCTGATTCAGTACACGCTCGGCCGCAAGCATCTGCACGGCGTGGGCGCGGTTCCGCCGAATCCGCTGCCGGCAGGCGAGCGAATCAAGTGGGCGGGCATCGGCGTCGTGGCCATCGTGGTCATTGCATTGCTGTCGGTGTTCGGTGCGATCACGGCGTCCAACATGTCGGACATCGTGGTCGGGGTGACGGTGGTGGCCGCCATCGGCTACTTCGCCCTCATTCTGTCGAGCAAGAAAATCACCGCGGTCGAGCGGCGTCGGGTCATCTCGTTCATTCCGATGTTCATCGCCAGCGCGGCATTCTGGTCGCTGTTTCAGCAGCAGTTCACGACCGTGCCGCTGATCGCGGATACGGTGTTGGACCGCAACCTGTTCGGATGGGAATTCCCACCCAACTGGGTTCAGTCGATCAACCCCGTCTTCATCATCATCTTCGCCGGAGTGTTCGCCGCGATGTGGACCAAACTGGGTGACCGTCAGCCGTCGACACCGCTGAAATTCGCTGCGGGTGTCGGCATCATGGGTTTGGCGTTTCTCGCTTTCGTGCCCGCGCTCGCCGGCAGCAGCATGCCGCTCCTCGCTCTCGTCGGCATCCTTCTACTGTTCACGTTCGCAGAGTTGTTCCTCTCGCCGGTCGGGTTGTCGTTGTCCACCAAGCTCGCTCCCGAGAACTTCCACACGCAGATGGTCGCGCTGTTCTTCCTCTCCGTCGCGCTCGGCTCGGCCATGGCCGGAACGCTCGCCGGGTACTACGACCAGGACAACCCCGACCCGTTCTTCTACACGGTCGGCGGGGTGTCGATCGCCGTCGGCGTCATGCTGTTGGCGCTCACGCCATGGATCAAGAAGATGATGAGCGGCGTGCGCTAGCCACTATTTCAGGAGCAACCAGGCTGCGAGACCGAGGCCGAGGATTCCGACGGCTATCCGCAGGACCGTCGGTGGGATGACCTTCACCACCGGCGGCCCACAGTAGCCGCCCGCGAATGCTCCGATCGACAGGGCCAGCGCGGCAAGCCAATCGACGTCACCCGAGAACGCGAACAGCACTGCCGCCACGACATTGGCGATGCCGAGGAACACACTTTTCAAAATGCTGGCCCGCCAGATCGAATCGGACGTGCAGATCAACGCGAGCGCGAGGAAGATGACTCCCGCACCCGCACCGAAGTAGCCCCCGTAGACGGCGACGAAGAACAGCGAGATCGGGTACAGGGTGGGAAACTCGGTGCCGCCGGACAGTTTTCGAATCCGCGGTTGGAGCAGCAGCGCAATGGCGGCGAACGCGACAAGATACGGGACCACCGCCTCGAAAGACCCCTCGGGCGCGGTGATGAGCAGGATCGCACCGGTCAGGCCGCCGAGCGCCGAAATGACGCCGAGGCGAATCAGTTTCGTGCCTTCTTCGGCAACTGCCGCAGACGCCTTCGTCGTCGCACCCACCCCCACCGCGACCATGGCGACGGTGTTGGTGACGTTGGCCGAGACGGGTGAGAGGCCCACTGCGAGCAGCGCTGGGTAGGACACCAGGGACGCCAGACCTGTCACGAACCCGACGAGTCCGGCAAAGAACCCGGCGACGACGAGCAGGCCGAGTTCGAGCAGAGTCACGGTGACTCAATCTACTCGCCTCACTCCGCGGGAGCGGAATCCAGTTCGTTGAGCAGCTTGGTACCCATCTTGACTGCCTGGTCCGTTCCGTCTGCGTCCTCGATGTAGACGGCGAACGCGAGATCGCCGCGGGTGCCGATGAACCAGCGGTCGTCGTCGCTGTTGCCCGCGTAACCCGTCAACCCGTCGTAGGCGTCCAGGCCTACGTCACGACTGGAATTCGCCAGCTTCTCGCGGAGCTCCGCGAGAGCCGCGGGCGGAATGGTGCCTGCGTCCTTGTCCGCGACGGCGGTGTGCCCGGCGACGATCGACGGGAGTGGCGCGTTCCCCCGCGCTATAGCCGCACCCATCTGCGCGAGGCCGAACGGTGTGACGGCCACCTGGGACGTCTCGTTCCCCACGGTGCGAATG
>NZ_JBAWFH010000289.1:0-9018 GCF_049591685.1 Rhodococcus sp. (in: high G+C Gram-positive bacteria)
GGGCTACTATGGCGACTTCGGTTCGATGCAGGCACTCGCGAACACGTTGCGCCAGGGCTTCTTTCACGCCGGCACGTATTCGTCGTTCCGTGGCCGAACACACGGCAGGCCCGTCGACACCCGTCGCATGCCCGCAAGCTCGTTCGTCACGTACACCACGACGCACGATCAGGTGGGCAACCGCGCGATCGGCGACCGGCCAGGCTTCTACCTCTCCCCCGGCCAGCTCGCCGTCAAAGCCGCGCTGGTGCTTGCATCGCCCTACACCCCGATGCTCTTCATGGGCGAGGAGTGGGGCGCTTCGACTCCGTTCCAATTCTTCACCAGCCACCCCGAGCCGGAGCTCGGCAAGGCGACCGCCGACGGCAGGAAGGCCGAGTTCTCCCAGCACGGATGGGACAGCGAGGACATCCCCGACCCACAGGATCCTGATACGTTCCAGCGTTCCAAGCTGGACTGGTCCGAGGTCGACACCGGTGAGCATGCGCGGCTGAAGCAGATCTACCGCGGCTTGCTCGAGCTGCGCAGACAGTACACCGAACTCACCGATCCGTGGCTCGAGAATCTCACCGTCGACTACGACGAGGACGAGCGGTGGATCGTCCTTCACCGTGGCTCGATCCGAGTCGTCTGCAACCTGTCCGAGCGCGAGGTCACCGTCCCGGTCGGCGGCACCTCACTGTTGGCCTGGGAGCCGCCGACGTCCGACGAGACCGGTTCGGCAACCAAGATTCCCGGACATTCGTTCGCGATTCTGCGCTCTTGAGCCCGCCGTGCCCTCCACCTTCTACTCTGCGGCGGGGCGAAGCTTGACGAGGACGCCGATTGCGGTCGCTGCCAGCACCAGAGCGGTCGCGATCGACGCCACGTGCATACCGTCGACGAACGCGACGTGCGCCGAGTCGGTCAACACCGCGGCGACGTTCGCCGGCAGATCACGGCCCAACGCGATTGCCCCACCCAGCGTCTCCTGGGCCGCCGACGCCTGTGCGTCGTCGAGGCCTGTGACGTCGAGGCCGCGCCGGAAGAACGACATGACGACGGTGCCGAGTATCGCGACGCCCAGTGCGATGCCGAGTTCGTATGCCGTTTCGGACACCGCGGATGCGGCACCCGCGCGTTCGGGTTCGACTGCGCTGACCACCAGATCGGACGTCAACGTCAGGGCAATGCCGGCTCCGGCACCGACGAGGACGAAACCGAGAACGAACAGCGTCGGCCCGCTGGATGCGCCCAACCCGCGCAGTGCGACGGCGCCCAGCGCTGCAGCCAGCAGCCCGCCACCGAGCACGGTACCGACGCGAAGGTAGCGAACGGCGTATGCGGCCGTCAGCGACGCCACGATGCTCGCGGCCGTGCCGGGGAGCAGCAGCAGACCCGCTTCGAGCGGACTGTTGCCGAGCACGAGCTGTAGGTATTGAGCTCCGAAGAACAGCACTCCGGCAAGCGCGAACACCGACAGGAAATTGGTGAACACCGCCGTCGAGAACGCGGGATTGCCGAACAACCGGAGATCGATCATGGGATCGGCGAGCTTGTTCTGCCGACGCACGAACACCACCCCTGCACCGACTCCGATTGCTGCTGCGACGATGTTGGCGGTGCTGACGCCGTGTGCGGCGGTCTCTTTCACTGCGTAGACGACCGGCACCAGGGCCAGCATGGATAGCGCTGAGCTGACGAGATCGAACTTGCCCGGCGTCGGGTCCTTCGACTCGGGGATGACGAGCGGGCCGAGTGCGAGCAGCGCGAGCATCACCGGAACGTTGACGAGGAACACCGATCCCCACCAGAAGTGTTCGAGCAACCACCCGCCGACGAGTGGTCCGACGGCAGCGCCGCCGCCCGCCATTGCGCCCCACAATCCGATGGCCATGACTCGTTGGCGTGGGTCGGTGAAGATCGTGCGGATGAGCCCAAGGGTCGCGGGCATCAGCGTCGCGCCCGCAATGCCCTGAAGTACCCGCGCCGCGATGAGCATCTCCGGGTTCGTGGCAAATGCGGCGAGCACGGATGCGACACCGAACCCTGCGGCGCCGATCAACAGCAGTTTGCGTCGACCGACGCGATCGCCGAGTGTGCCCATGGTGATGAGCAGACCGGCGAGAACGAACGAGTAGACGTCGATGATCCACAGGAGTTGGTTGCTGCTGGGGGCGAGATCCGCACTGATGAACGGTAGGGCAAGGTCGAGTACGGTGCCGTCGACCGCGATCAGCAGCACGGCTAATGCCAACACCACGAGGCCTGCCCAGTCCTTGGGGCCGGCCTGTGTTTCGCCGCGTGTGTCCGACGCGTGCAACTCACTCACTGCTGTCTCCTTGTTCGAAGTCTGCGCTGAACCGTCCAGCCGGTACAGCACCCCAGGTTAGCAGTGAACCGTCCAGCCGGTACAGTGACTCCTATGTCCTCCGACACACGTAACCGGATCCTCGACGCCCTCGAGGACATGCTCTTGGATCAGGGTCCGACTAAGGTGACCCTCGAGAATGTCGCGGCCAAGGCCGCGGTGTCCAAGGGCGGCCTGCTCTACCACTTCAAGACCAAGGAAGCGATGATCGCCGCCATGGTCCGTCGACTCGGCGATCGCTCGGACGAACAACGCGCCCGGGCCGCAGAGGGCGGTACGACCGTCGCGCAGTGGTACCTGCAGCCACCCTCGACGATCTCCGACAAGGAGACCGCGCTCTATCGCTCCACGCTGGCCGTGCTGCGCAGCGTGGACGGCAATTCCGACGAAATCCAGAACGCCGTCACCGAGGTGATGCGGCTATGGGACGAAGGTCTGCGCGCCGAGATACCTGACCCCGTGAGCGCCGAGATCGTCCGCCTCGTGGGCGACGGCATCTACCTCGGTGCGCTGCTCGACCTACCACCTGTCGACCCCGACCTGCATCGACAGGTCGTCGCGCGCCTGCTGGGCAGTGCACACACGAAGTAGCGGCCAGATGAAGTAGCGGTCAGGTGAGATAGCGGTAGGCGGGCGAACCCGGTTCCAGCTGCTCCACCCGAAGATGCGAGGTTCTCATGCGTTCGAGCAGAGCACTGAGCCCCGATGCGACACCCAGTTCGATACCGACGAGGGCAGCGCCCGTCTCACGGTTGTTGCGCTTGACGTATTCGAAGAGGGTGACGTCGTCCTCGGGTCCGAGAACCTCGTCGAGGAATTTGCGCAAAGCGCCGGGCTCCTGTGGAAAGTCGACCAAAAAGTAGTGCTTGAGTCCGAGGTGGACGAGCGACCGTTCGAGGATCTCGCCGTATCGGGACACGTCGTTGTTGCCGCCGGAGACGAGGCAGACCACGGTACTGCCCGGAGCAACCGAAACGGAGTGCAGCGCGGCAACGCTCAACGCACCGGCAGGCTCCGCGATGACGCCCTCGTTCTGATACAGCTCGAGCATTGCCGTGCAGATCGCGCCCTCGTCGATCTGCGTCATGAGAAATGGCCCGGACTCCGTGTCGGGGAAGGTCGGGACCGCCACCAGAGGCAGCGACGCATGCGACACCACTTCCGCTCCGAGGGCCCGCATCGCCTCGTACGGAACATCGCCGATACGGCGAACAGCTGCGCCGTCGACGAAGGGGTCTATCTCCGCCAGGGTCACCGGGCCACCGGCTACCAGCGCTGCCGTCATCGATGCCGCGCCGGACGGTTCGACCCCGACGAGCGCGGTCGACGGTGAACGCTCACGCAGGTATGTCGAGATGCCGGCGATGCAGCCGCCGCCTCCGACCGGCATGACCACCGTGTCCGGCGCCACCCCGAGTTGCTGGACGATCTCTGCCGCGATGGTGCCCTGCCCCGCGACGGTTCTCCGGTCGTCGAACGGAGGAACCATCGTTGCGCCCGTCCGAGCGACGTCGTCCTTCGCGGCCGCCGCTGCGGCATCGAACGTGTCTCCGGTGAGGATCAGTTCGACGAAGTCACCACCGTGCACCCGAATACGGTCGCGCTTCTGCTTGGGTGTCGTGACCGGTATGTAGATCCGTCCGCGCACCTGCATCACCCGGCACGCGTACGCAACGCCCTGAGCGTGATTGCCTGCGCTGGCCGTCACCACACCCACGGCCAACTCTTCCTGAGTGAGTTGCGCCATCAGGTTGTACGCCCCGCGAATCTTGTAGGAGCGGACGATCTGCAGGTCCTCACGCTTGAGATAGACGTGCGCACCGGTGGCAGCGGACAGGCGCTCGCAGTACTGAAGCGGAGTTGCCGCAACGACATCCGAAATTCGCCGAGCAGCCGCATCGATATCGTCTGCAGTCACGGCAAACGAACGGTTGCTTCTATCGACGACATCAGGCGAGTTGGACACGGCGTCCATGCTGCCACCAGCGCAGTCACCTTCGACAGTTGGGCCGTCCAATCGAAGAAGGTACCGCGACTACCCCCGTGGCTCGAATTGCGACACTGTTGCGTCTCTACACCTTCGTCAGGACGAACACGGGAATCTCTCGATCGGTCTTCTTCTGGTAGTCCGCGTAGTCGGGGTAGGCCGCCACGGACCGCTCCCACCAGAGCGCCTTCTCCTCGCCCGAGACCTCACGTGCTAGGTAGTCCGCCTTCTCGGTACCGTCCTGAAGTTCCACCAGCGGTTCGGCTTTCACGTTGAAGTACCACACGGGATGCTTGGGCGCTCCTCCCAACGACGCGACGACCGCGTATTCCCCGTCGTGTTCGACGCGCATCAGAGGCGTCTTCCGTAGCTTGCCGGACTTGTTGCCCTTGGTCGTCAGCAAGATGACTGGCATTCCGTTCAGTGACGTTCCCTGGGTTCCGCCGGAGCTCTCGAGGAGTTCGGCCTGTTCGCGGGCCCAGTCCATCGTGCTCGGTTCGTACTCTCCGCTGAGTGGCATGCCGTCCAGTCAACACCTGCCACGGCCGTCTCGCCACGCCGAACGCCGGGCGCCTGGAGATGCGGGGTAAATCCTGCAAGTTCGGTGGCCCGAAGTCCTAGACACGTATACCCTGAACATTGCTGGCAGCACCGCCGAACGGAGCACGCACATGACCTCTACGGTCCCGAGTACCCGAGCACCACGTCGCACACGCTTGGCCACGGTCGACATCGCAGGCACGGCCTGGCCCGTGTACAAGGTGGAGGCAATCGTTGTCGGGGTGCTCGTATTCCTCGGCGTACTCGCGTCGACCGCGTCGATACAGACAGCGGTTCTCGCGAGTGCCGCCGCTACCGTCGTCGCGTGGTGGTCTCTACTCCTGCACGAATACCGTTCGCAGTCCTGACGGTCCATCCCGGGAACGACCACTCGAGCCCGGGCACCCAAGCCCCACCGCCGGGTTCGGTCTCCGGGTCAGCCCGTCAAGCAGCCGGGCCCGAGCAGCGCCTTCAGATCCCCCATCAGCGCAGACGTAGGCGTGACCCGGAGACTGTCGTCGAGCTTCATTGCCGTCACCTTGTCGCCGCTGACCAGACGCAGATGCACGTCCGAGGTTCCGGGATGACTCATCAGCACCTTCTTGAGTGCACCGACCTTGTCTGCTGTGCACAGTCGCGTCGGCAAACTGACCGCCAGCGGCTTGGCGACACCGACGGCGGAGAGGTCGGGTACGGCGAGGTCGTTGGCGATGAGCGAGATGCGGTCGTCGCGCACCGAGACCCGCCCCTTGACCAGCACGACGGAATCCTCGGTGACGTCCGCGCCGAACACCGAGTACGACTGCGGGAAGAACAACACCTCGATACCGCCGACAAGGTCCTCGAGCTGCGCCGAAGCCCACGTCAGACCATTCTTGTTGATGCGACGGTTGACCGATGCGAGGATGCCGCCGATGGTGACCTGAGCCCCGTCTTTGACGTCGCCTTCGAGGATCGCAGGAATGTTGGTGTCCGATTGCGCGGCCAACATGTGCTCGACACCGAGCAGAGGGTGGCCCGAAACGTACAGTCCGAGCATCTCCCGTTCGAGAGCCAGACGATGCTTCGACTCCCATTCCTCTTCGGGTACCCGCACGTTGAACACCGACGAGATGGACTCGTCGGCATCCTCGCCCCCGAACAGGTCGAACTGGCCGATTGCTTCGGCCTTTTTCGTGCCCATGACCGAATCGATGGCATCGGCGTGGATGAGCATCAAGCCCTTACGAGGGTGACCCAGCGAGTCGAACGCACCGGACTTGATCAACGACTCGGTGACCTTCTTGCTGCAGGCCGTTGCGTCGATCTTGCCCAGATAATCCGAGAAGTCGGTGTACTTGCTCTTTTCCTCACGCGCTCTGATGATCGATGCCACGACGTTGGTCCCGACGTTACGCACCGCACCGAGGCCGAAACGGATGTCCTTACCGACGGAGGCGAAGTTGAGCTCGGATTCGTTGACGTCCGGCGGCAGCACCGTGATTCCGAGCTTCCGGCAGTCCGCCAGGTAGATGGCCGACTTGTCCTTGTCGTCGCTGACGCTCGTAAGTAGCCCGGCCATGTACTCGCCCGGGTAGTTCGCTTTGAGGTATGCGGTCCAGTACGACACCAGTCCGTAGCCGGCGGAGTGAGACTTGTTGAACGCGTAGCCGGCGAACGGAAGAACGGTGTCCCACAGCGCCTTGATGGCCGCCTCGGAAAATTCGTTGTCCAACATGCCCTGCCGGAATCCGGCGTACGCCTTCTCCAGCTCCGAGAGCTTCTTCTTACCCATCGCGCGACGTAGCAGGTCGGCCTGGCCCAGCGAGTACCCGGCGACCTTCTGCGCCAGCTGCATGATCTGCTCCTGATAGACCACCAGGCCGTACGTCTCACCCAGAATGACCTTCAGCGGTTCTTCCAGCTCCGCGTGAATGGGCTTGACCTCTTGTCGACCGTTCTTACGATCGGCGTAGTCGTTGTGCGAGTTCATGCCCATCGGGCCTGGGCGGTACAGCGCGAGAACGGCGACGATGTCCTCGAACCCCGTCGGCTGCATCCGCCGGAGCAGATCTCGCATCGCGCTTCCGTCGAGCTGGAACACTCCGAGAGTGTCTCCGCGAGAGAGCAATTCGAAGGTTGCCGGGTCGTCGAGAGGCAGGGAATCGAGATCGATCTCAATACCGCGGTTGGCTTTGATGTTGTCGATGGCGTCGCCGATGACGGTGAGGTTGCGCAGACCGAGGAAATCCATCTTGAGCAGGCCGATGGCCTCGCACGACGGATAGTCCCAGCCGGTGATGATCGCGCCGTCCTGCGCACGCTTCCACACCGGGATGGCGTCGGTGAGGGGCTCGGACGACATGATCACCGCGCAGGCGTGGACACCCGCGTTGCGGATGAGACCTTCCAAGCCCTTGGCCGTCTTGTAGATCGTCGCCACATCGGGATTGGAGTCGATGAGGGCGCGTACCTCGGTGGCTTCCTTGTACCGTTCATGGGCGGGATCGGTGATGCCTGCGACGGAAATGTCCTTCGCCATGATCGGCGGCGGAAGCGCCTTGGTGATCTGGTCCGCAATGTTGAATCCGGGCTGCCCGAACTGAACTCGCGCGGAGTCCTTGATCGCTGCCTTCGTCTTGATGGTTCCGAACGTGATGACCTGAGCGACGCGGTCGCTACCCCACTTTTCGGTGGCGTAGCGCACCATCTCGCCGCGACGACGGTCGTCGAAGTCGATATCGATATCGGGCATGGACACACGCTCGGGGTTGAGGAACCGCTCGAACAGCAGACCGTGCGGCAGCGGATCGATGTTGGTGATGCCCATGGCATACGCAACGAGCGATCCTGCTGCCGATCCACGGCCTGGACCCACCCGGATACCGACGGCCTTCGCGTGATTGATGAGGTCGCCGACCACCAGGAAGTAGGCGGGGAAGCCCATTTCGAGGATGATGCCGATCTCGTACTCCGCCCGGGCGAGGTACTCCTCGGTCGGGCCGTCGGGGAACCGACGATCGAGTCCGGTCATGACCTCGTGCCGCAGCCACGTGCCCTGGGTGTGTCCCTCCGGGACGGGGAAGATGGGCATCCGGTCTCGGTGTGCCCACACGTCGTCGTAAGGCTGCACCCGCTCGGCGATGAGCAGCGTGCTGTCACAGGCTCCGGGCACCTGGTCGTCCCAGAGCTCGCGCATCTCGGCGGCGGACTTGAGGTAGTAGCCGTCGCCATCGAATTTGAACCGCGTCGGATCACTGAGCGTCTTACCGGTCTGGATGCACAGCAGAGCCTCGTGGTTCTCCGCGGCGTCCTTGGTGACGTAATGGCAGTCGTTGGTGGCGAGCGGCGGAATGGACAGCTTCTTGCCGATGTCGAGCAGACCCTCGCGGACCCGGCGCTCGATGGACAGGCCGTGGTCCATCAGTTCGAGGAAGAAGTTCTCCGGTCCCCAGATCTCACGCCACTTCGCTGCGGCTTCGAGAGCTTCCCGTTCCTGTCCGAGCCGCAGGCGGGTCTGCACCTCCCCGGACGGGCACCCTGTGGTGGCGATGATGCCCTCTGCGTGCGAGGCGATGATCTCCTCGTCCATGCGCGCCCACTTGCCGAGCTGACCTTCGATCGACGCCAAAGAAGACAATTTGAAGAGGTTTCGGACGCCGGTCGCGTTCTCGGCGACCATCGTCATGTGCGTGTAGGCGCCGCTGCCCGACACATCGTCCGACTTCTGGCTGCGATCGCCCCACAGCACGCGCTTCTTGTTGAACCTGGACTCGGGCGCGATGTACGCCTCGATGCCGATGATCGGCTTGATGCCGGCCTTCTTGGCCTCGTTGTAGAACTCGCTCGCGCCGTACATGTTGCCGTGGTCGGTCATGCCGACGGCGGTCATCCCCAGGCGGCTCGCCTCTGCGAACATCGGCGCGATCTTGGCCGCTCCGTCGAGCATCGAGTACTCGGTGTGGTTGTGCAGATGAACGAACGAATCAGCCACGAACTTTTCTCTCCTGAGGGTCGTGCAGCGCGGGAGTGCACCCACTCTATTACTCGGGTATGACCTTGTTTGCCCGCCGTCGGTGTGTCCTGTTCGGCGTGTCTCGTGTCGTGAACGACACGTCTCATCGAGGGGGAATCGGACCGTCGTCGGGGAGCGACCCGACGA
>NZ_JBAWFH010000290.1:0-4947 GCF_049591685.1 Rhodococcus sp. (in: high G+C Gram-positive bacteria)
AGACAGCACCGAAAATCGCTACGGGAACCCAACCCCAGTAACCGTCTGCGAGTATCGCGTAGCCAATTGTGGGCGCGAACCCAGCGAGCAAAAAGCCGATCTGGTTGGATACTGCAATGCCTGAGAACCGGACTCGGGCATCGAACATCTCAGCTGCAAAGGCAGACACCACACCGTTCTTGGCTGAGCCTACTGCGCCGAAAAAGAACGATGCTATAAAAATCAGCAGGACAGAACCAGTGCCGATTGCACTGAAGTACGTGAAGAACGAGATCGCAACAGCGGCAAGGCCGATCACCAGCACCGGGCGACGTCCGATTTTGTCACCGAGCACGGCCCAGAACGGGATCGACAGTACTTGAACGACGTTCGCGAGTGCCGCTGACCACAACAGGGTCGATCGAGCAACTCCTGCGGATTCAGTTCCGTAAGTAAGCGCAAACACGCCCATGATGGTTCCGGACACTGCATAGAGGGAAATTCCGATCACCCGAAGCATCGCGAGTTTGTAGTATCGGAGAAGTTCCAGCATGGGAACCTTCACAATTGACTGTTGGGCCTTTTCTTCGGCAAATACAGGAGTTTCTTCGATGCTGGTACGAACCCACAGTGCGAGAAGCACCACGATCCCACTCGCGAGGAAGGGCAGTCGCCATCCCCACGACAACAGTTGCTCGTCCGGTAGCGCAGCTACAGGAATGAAGACTAGTGTCGCCAAGAGCTGTCCTGCTTGGGTACCGCCCAGTGTGAAGCTGGTGTAGAAGGCGCGCTTGGAGTCCTGTGAGTGCTCGAGGGTCATCGAAGTGGCTCCGGCTTGCTCGCCTCCAGCGGACAGGCCCTGGACCAGACGGAGGACAACAAGAAGGATAGGTGCGGCGACGCCGAGAGTGTCGTATCCCGGCAGGCAACCAATCAAAATGGTCGCGGTGCCCATCATGAGCAAAGTCAGTAGGAGAATTTTCTTCCGACCGACTCGATCACCGAGATGGCCGAGAATCAGCGCACCGAGAGGCCTGGCCACATAGGCCACGCCGAAAGTTGCCAACGACGCCAAAGTCGCGGCCGACGCGTCACCCTGGGGGAAGAATATTTTGGGAAAGATCAGCGCGGCTGCGGACCCGAAGATGAAGAAGTCGTAATACTCGACAACGCTGCCGAGAAAACTCGCGAGCGCGGCCTTGCGAGGGGTTCTTTGAGAACTGCTCCGCGTTTCCGTGTCGGGCACCGTGAATTCGGACGAATGCGCCATAAGCGTCTCCTATTGAAGGTCTAGAGAAGGGTGAGCAAGATCGTTGATCGACGTAACAGTGACACCACACACACGGGATGGCAATGCATTGCCAAAATTTGCCAAGACGAGCTACAGTTCGTTGACTTCGAATGGAGGCTCTGTCTTGGTGGAAAAGACCGGCGGCAAGAGCAAGACCAGTACGCAGACTCGGGGACGAACAGCGACTGTCACGGACGTGGCTCGCGCTGCAGGCGTCGCAGCGTCCACGGTCTCGCGCTCGTTCACGAACCCGAACCGCGTCAGCGAAACGACCCGCCTGCACGTACTCTCCGTGGCCCATGAGCTGGGTTATCGAGGGGGGCATCCTGCGGCGCGGGCATTGCTGCGCGGGCGGACCGAGACCATCGCGCTACTCGTTCCCGACATCACCAACCCGCACTTCTTCGGACTTATCCGAGGAGCCGAGAGGCAGGCTGCAGCAGCTGGTTTTACGCTGCTTCTGGGTGACACCGAGGAGTCTCTGCATGCGGAGCGATTGCACGTCGAACGGTTGTCCCGGGCCGTCGACGGAATCGTGTTCGGCGCAAGCCGGCTTCCCGACGCGGAGCTCTCTGAGATCGCTTCGCGACAGCCGGTGGTGCTCATCAGTCGCGAGGTTGCGGCGGTGCCGTCCGTCAATGCCGACCAACGAGAAAGTATTTGGCAGGTGGTGGCGCATCTGGTGGGTCTGGGGCACGGTCGTATTGCTTATCTCGCCGGTCCGCAAACATCGTGGGTTTCGGCAAAGCGGTGGGAAGCGCTGATAGTCGCCGCCAATCGTTTTGGCATCAAAATTACCAAACTTGGGCCGTTCGCACCGTATCTCACCGGCGGTACGAACGCTGCGGACGCTGCTCTTGACCTGGGGGTAACGGCTGTCATCACCCATAACGGCTTATTGGCCATCGGTGTCATGCGGCGCTTGGCTGAACGCGGAGTGGCAGTGCCGGGCGCCGTGAGTGTAGTCGCGCTGGATGATATTTTTACCGCCGAGTTCTTCACCCCGGCGCTGACCGCGCGGGTGGGGCCAATGGAGAACATCGGACGTGCAGCAGTGAACATGCTGATGGCGTCCCTTGACGGCGACAGAAGCGCACAAGCGAGCAACCGATTGATACTTCCTGCATCGTTCGTCGTTCGTGGTTCGACGGGACCGCCAAGTAACGCAGCTGGCGGAGTCGTACAGGTCCAGCAGGTTGTGTCGTGACCGACAACGAGCCAGACTACCGCTTCACCCTTGCAAACGAACGAACCTTTCTGGCGTGGATTCGTACCTCTCTAGCCTTGCTCGCAGGAGGTGTGGCCGTGGGTCAACTGTTCGCTGTCGGCACCGAGAGCTTCCCCCACAAGTTTCTCGGTTCGGTCTGCGTGTTGCTGGCTACAGTCCTTTCGCTGGGTGCGTTCGGACGGTGGAGACAAGTACAAGCCGCAATGCGACGCGGCGAACCGTTGCCAAGTTCGATTTTGGTTCGCCTTACGGTCGGTGGTGTCTGCATTGCAGCGGCCGCATGTGCTGTGCTGATCATCTGGTGACCGTCGACGAGTTCGACCGCGACCCCGGTATGCAATCGGAACGGACCTATCTTGCATGGCGGCGCACTCTGCTGACCGCAGTTGCGGTCACCGCCCTAAGCGCTCGTTCATGGGCCCACACGCAGACCACTCTCGCCTTGGCCTCCACCAGCGTGGTCGCTTTGTGCGCGCTGATGGCAACGATCGGACTCCGCATCAGGAAGAGACGCTATCGCGCCGATCACAAAGACAATCGCGCATTCGTCCCATCAGTTCTGTTGGCCATGAGCGCGTCGATTTCGTGTGCTGCGTTGCTCTACTTACTGTCGTAGTCATACCGATCGGAATGCCATCGTCGCGTGCTTGCACCTATCGAGAACTCGGACAGGAGAAACCCGATGACAGAATCCTCCCCTTGTTGTGCGCCGCAACCAAGGCCGACCCAGTCGACCAACCGTTTGGCCCGCACCGCCGCGCGCGCACCCAAAAGCACACGTGGACAAGTGCTGATACCCGAAACGACATTCACCATGGGCGATCCTTTCGAAGAAGGATATGCCGGCGACGGCGAACGACCCACCCATCGAGTGACTCTCGACTCCTACTTCATCGACGCAACGACAGTTACCAACGCTTCCTTCGCAACTTTCGTCAAAGCCACGGGTTATGTCACCGAAGCTGAAGAAGTCGGAATGTCGGTGGTGTTTCATTCGGCACTCGAAGCACCTGCCAGCGATGTAATCCACGCCGTCGAGGGCACTCCATGGTGGCTGCTGGTGCGCGGTGCATGTTGGCGTCAGCCTGCGGGGGCACACTCGACGATCGGCGACAAACAGAACCATCCAGTTGTGCATGTCTCATGGAACGACGCTCTCGAATACTGCAGTTGGTCCGGGAAACGCCTTCCTACCGAAGCAGAGTGGGAGAATGCCGCACGAGGGGGGCTGGCGGGCCGGCGGTACCCCTGGGGGGACGAACTGACACCGCGAGGCCAGTGGAGGTGCAACATCTGGCAGGGACGCTTCCCCGACTACAACAGCCTGGATGATGGATACCTCACCACAGCTCCCGTAAAGAGCTTCGGTGCCAACGCATTCGGCCTGTATAACACCGCCGGAAACGTATGGGAGTGGTGCTCCGACCGATTCGAGACGACATGGTACGAACACTCTCCTGCCACCAACCCCACCGGCCCGAAGCACGGACCCAACCGAGTGATGCGCGGGGGATCGTTTCTCTGCCATGACTCTTACTGCAATCGATACCGCACTGCAGCGCGATCTTCGAACACCCCTGACTCCTTTGCCATGAACATCGGGTTTCGCTGCGCAAACGACTTGTGAAAAGCCGCCCGTCGATCTGATTGCGTGGAGGTCAAGAGTTTCGCCCGCCACTGGCGAAGGTGCAGTATTCGATAGTGCCGTATGTCAGTGTGGATGCAGGCCGTCATTATCAGCAAGGCGAAGGGTTCTGCGGCGGTATCGGTGGACGACCTCACGTGCCGGTCTGTGTACGACCTGACGTGTCGGTGTCCGGCAGGTTCATGATGCCGGTGCTTCGACTGTTGTGAAGAGTCCTGGCCGGTCTTTGAGCCGGTAGCTCGGGCCGTTGTTGGCCAGGACGTCGCAGCTGACGGCGCTCGCAGGAATTCCCTAGGTTCGCTCATCGAAATTGCCGGCAGAATGCACGCGTTCGCCAACACTGCATCGATCACTCACGCGTCCGGGCGCCCGCACTACGTCAGGGCCCGACGGGTCAGGAACAAGCGCCTTGGTAAATATGCCATCGGTGGGGCATTGCAATCCTGACGAAATCGCCGGGTGCTCGGTCGCACTACCGGATCCACGTCGCCGTTTCTACCGAAAGCTGGTTGGACAGGTATCCACGCAATTCCCCGCAATCGAGACGAATGTTGTTCCTTAGCAACACCATCGCCGTCTCTCGTGACGGCAATGCCGCATCTTTGAAGGACAACTCGCGACTACTGCTCGCACCGCAGCCACGACTGAACCCGACGGCACCGACCTCGTCCGTCCGCTCGCGGGTCGCGCGTACGCGGGTACAGCTCCTCGCACGGGTGCGCGACGTCGGGTCGAATACAGGCTAGCGCCGGTCGGGAACCGCGAGCGGCGCCGCCGGACTTTCTTCGGACGCCGGTACAGCCG
>NZ_JBAWFH010000291.1:0-8865 GCF_049591685.1 Rhodococcus sp. (in: high G+C Gram-positive bacteria)
CATACCACCGGCCCGGCGGCGCTGGGCGCCGCGTTCGCCGCGTCGAGCCAGGAAGATGGCGGCGGGCTACCCGCGCTGGGTTTGCAGGAGGGCGAGCGGGGCGGCAATCCGCTTGTATCGCAACTGAGCTCGGTGGTGATACCGCAGTGGCTTCGCGACGCTCACGCACCGAAGGACATAGTGTTGCCGGTCGGCCTCATTCCCGGGGTGGTGCAGCAGGTTCTTCCGTTCCACCTCGTTCGCATCGGTACGTTCTACCTGTTCACCTGCCCGTTCGAGCCCACCGTGGTCGCCGGAGCGCGGCTACGCACCGCGCTTGCCGACACACTCGGTGCCGACCGCGAACTCGTCGTCGTCCAGGGCTACACCAACGGCTACGGCCATTACGTCACCACGCCGGAGGAGTACGACCAACAGGATTACGAGGGCGGCGCGACGCCGTTCGGCCGCTGGCAGTTGCCGGCGACCGTGCAGATCGCGGTGGATCTCGCCTCGGCAATGCGCGATGGCCGACCGGTGGACAGCGGCGGACCTGCGCCGGACCTCACCGGGTCGATCCCGGTGTCTCCCGGCGGAAATCCGTGGGTGGACATCGCCGCACCGGGAACGACCTTCGGCCAGGTGGTGATGCAACCCGCGCAGTCGTATCGGGCGGGAGAACAGGTATCGGTGCGGTTCTGCGGAGCCAACCCCAATTCGAACCTGCGCCGCGACGACACCTATCTCGCCGTCGAGCGTGCCGTCGGTGACGGCTGGGTGCGGGAGTTCGACGACGGCGATTGGTACACGAAGATCGTGTTCGAGGGTGCAGGCCCCATCACGACCACGACGGTTACCTGGGACATTCCGCCCGGCCGGTCCGTCGGACGCTATCGCATCGCGTACTTCGGCGATGCACGGTCGCTCGACGGCCGGCTCGTGGCTTTCACAGGCTTATCGAATGATTTCCGCGTAGTGGCTTGACGCGTTTCACGACCCTGCAGGGCTGCCACGGCTGACGCCGGGCACGCTGACGAGGCCTTCCGCGACAATGAGTACTCTGATCAACCGTTGCCGATTTCGCGGCGAGAAGTAACACGAGCGGTTCGGGGAAGGACTCTCGCGCATGAGCCAGAACAGGTTCTCTGCGGGCGCATCGGAATTGCGCGAGGCCATGCTCGCTCTCAACCGTCGATTGCGACGCCACCATCCACAGCACTATCTGACGCCGAGTCAGTTGCAGATCCTCGGCGACGTCGAACGCAGTGGCGGGTCGAGCGCACCCGTCGACCTCGCTGCACTACAGGGCGTACGCATTCAATCTCTGACAAGCAATCTCAACGCACTCGAAGCCGAGGGGCTCATTACTCGCAGCCCCGACTCGGTCGATCGACGCCGACTCCTCGTGCGCATCACCGATGCGGGCACCGAACTCGTCGCCGCCGACCGCGGGCAACGCGACGGCAGGCTCGCCGACGCTCTCGAGAACGAACTCACGCCACTCGAGCGTGAGGTCCTCGCGTTGGCGACGCCGATCCTGTGGAAACTGGCGCGTCCCGCGGAAAACCGCGCATCTGTTGACCTTTTCCCTCGTTCTGTGGAATATGATTCGAACACCCGCCAGGGGCGACCGTGAGCAGTCACGCACCGCTCCGAAGAACACCGAAACAGGAGCTCTCCTTCGCATGATGTCCTACCTGCTGTATGACGCGCTGCTACCCCAGGTCGGTCACGATGTGGCCACGTACTGGGCCACGTTGCTCGTCATCAATCCCCTGTAGCCGAACCCGTCTTCACGCACGAGGGCCGCACCGGCGATCGGTGCGGCCCTCGTGTGCGTCAGACGCTCGTGGGCAGTAGCCGCGAGAGCACGTCCGACAGCGTGATGACGCCGACGGTGCTGTCTCCGTCGACGACCAGTGCGAGGTGGCTGCTGGTTTCACGCATCGAGGCGAGAGCAACATAGACGGGCGTGCTCGCGTCCAGGGTGAACACCGGACGGGTCACGTCGGCGAGCGAGGCGTTGCCGTCCAGGGTGTCGCGCACATGGACGACGCCGCTGACGGTGTCGCCGTCGCTCACCAGGATCCGTAGGTGGCCGGAATCGAGTGACGCAGCTCGGACGTCGGCAACGGTTCCCGCCGTTGGCACGGACGTCGGGACGCCCGGTTCCCGGACGAGGTCCCGCACCGTCAGGTTCTGTAGCTCGAGGGCACCGGAGATCTGTGCGGAGTAGCTCGCGTCGAGTGCACCGACGTTGACCGAGTGCTCGACGAGCTGCCGGAGGTCGTCCGGATTTTGTCCGGATGCCACCTGGTCGGCGGGTTCGACGCCGACCTTGCGCAGGCACCAGTTGGCCATGTTGTTGAGGGCGATAAGCACCGGCCGGGTGAGAAACATGAACCCGCGCATCGGGATGGCCAGCATGGTCGCCGACTTCTCGGGGTGCGCGATGGCCCACGACTTGGGTGCCATCTCGCCGACGACGAGGTGCAGGAACGTGACGATAACGAGTGCCAGGACGAATCCGGCCACGTCCGCTACCCAGTACGCAATGCCCCACGATTCGAAGACCGGGGTGAGCCAGTAGTGGACGGCCGGCTTGGTCGTCGCGCCCAGAGCGAGGGTGCACAGGGTGATGCCGAGCTGCGAGCCGGCCAGCAGTACCGTCAGTTCGCTCGAGCTGCGCAGGGCGGCTCGAGCGGATCGACTCGTCGCCGCGGCATCCTCGAGCCGGTGCCGTTTGGCTGCGAGCAACGCGAACTCGACGGCCACGAAGAACGCACTGGCAGCGATCAATCCGACGGTGACCGCGACGACGATCCAGGGATTGCTCATCGGTGGTGGTCCATTTCTCGGTCGGCACGCACGCGTTGGCCGAGCTGCAGCCGAACGGAGGACGGGACGTAGTTGTCGATTTCGAGCACCTCGACGGCGACGAATCTGTCCGGGGCTTCGTCGTCGTCGCCGATCAGGTCGGCGGAGTCGGCCGGTAGGTCCACTTCGATGACGGTGCCCACTGTCGGCAGCGATCCGTGGTGCGTGATGACGAATCCGGCGATGGTTTCGTAGTCGCCTGCGGGCAGGTCGTGATCGATCGAGCGTTCGACCTCGTCGACGTGCACCTCGCCCGCCATCGTCCAGGTTCCGTCCTCGGCAGCGATGGGGGTCGGATCGAGTTCGCCTTCGTCGTGCTCGTCGGTGATCTCGCCGACGAGTTCTTCGGCGAGGTCCTCGATGGTGACGACACCGGTGAGCCCGCCGTATTCGTCGATGACGCAGGCGAGTTGGTTCTTGGACGTACGCAGTTCGACGACTGCGTCGGGCAGCGCCTGGGTCTCCGGCAGAATGAGGGCGGGGCGCACGAATTCACGCACCGGGACGTCGTCTCGGTCCGTTACCGCCAGGATGTCCTGCAGGTGCACGACGCCGACGATACCGTCGTCCTCGTCCAGTACGGGGTAGCGCGAATGTTCCTGCCCCATCAGAACTCTGATGTCCGCCAGGGTGTCCGAATCGCGGACGGTGGCGGCGCGTGAACGCGGAATCATCGCGTGCTCGACGGTGCGCGTCGGGAAGTCGAGGATGCGATCGAGCAGATCCGACAGCTCGTCGGGCAAGTCGCCGGAATCCTTCGATTCCGCGACGATGTGCTCGAGATCGCGGGGCGTGGCCGAATGCTCGACGTCGTGCACCGGCTCGATCTTCAACGCTTTCAGCAGCAAATTCGAAGCGTGGTCGAAGATGCTGATCAGCCAACCGAACAGCTTCAGATAGAGGGTGGTGGACAGCGACAGCCACAGCGCGACGGGTTCGGGGCGCGCGATCGCAAAGTTCTTGGGGAAAAGCTCGCCGAACAGCATCTGCACGAACGTGGAGAACAGCAGCGCCAGCACGGCGCCGATACCGACGCCGACGCCGGTCGGGATGCCGACGCCTCCCATCAGGGTTCCGAGGGATTGGCCGATGAGGGGTTCGGCCACGTAACCGACGAGCAATCCGGTGACGGTGATGCCGAGCTGGGCGCCGGACAGCATGAACGAGGTCCGGTTGGTCACTTGCAAGGTTCGCCGGGCACCGGCGTCGCCTGCCTCGGCGCGCGCCTTGAGACGGGATCGATCGACCGTCATGTACGCGAATTCCTGCGCGACGAAATAGCCGGTGGCCAACGTGATCAGGAGAACGACGACAATGCCGAGCACGAGGGTGAGGATCACACTCATTCGCCGGACACCGCCTCGCACGTCGTTGAAACAGTGCGGGGGGCCGTGTCCGGCCCGGGTTTATCGCTGTCCATGAATCCTCTGCTTGTGGATGGGTCCGAGATGTCCGATTCTAGCGGCTCGTTTCGGTCTTACGCAGCTTTCACAACGAGGACGGGCACAGGGCTGTCGAGAATGACCCGCGTGGCGACGCTTCCGAGCAGGAGTTTTCCGACGGCCGAGCGGCGTCTCGACCCGATCACGAGCAGATCGCAGTCCAGTGCGCCGACGAGATCGACGATTGCGCCGGCTGGGTCTCCACCGTCCGGCTCGAGGCAGAGTTGGAACGGAGCGTTCTCGACCCCGCGGCTGTGCAGAATCTGCTCGACGGCGAATCGTGTTGCAGCACTGTCGTCTTCGGTGATCGTTCCGGCATCCGACACCGCACAGGCGATCAGTTCGCCGCCACGCAGTCGGGCTTCTTCGACAGCGCGAACGAGCGCCTCGCGACCCTCGGGCGAATCACTCACCACTACCGCTACCGACATTCGCTCCTCCACCTTCCGTACGTCGCCGTTCGAACCGGTGCCCGAAGCCTATCCAGCCGTCGCTGTTGTGACACGTCACATGGCGAGATCGCGAACTGGACAAATTCGAAACTTTGTCCACCTCATGGACATTTTCGTAGTATTGTCATATTTCCAGTGATGCACACCACTCGACCGACACGTGAAGGAGCCCGTCGTGGCAACGCAGACGAACCCACCGCCCACCCCGGTCGAGGAATGGCGTGACCGGAAGCGATACCTGTGGCTGATGGGCCTGATCCCACCGACCGCGATTTTCCTGGCCGTCGGACTGGTCTGGGCCTTCGGTCAACTGGGCTGGACCGCAGTCGCACCGATCTGGTGGTGGATCGGCCCGATGCTCGTCTACATCCTGCTGCCCGTGCTCGATCTGTTCTTCGGTCCGGACGGACAGAACCCGCCGGACGAGGTGATGGAGCGGCTCGAGAACGACAGGTACTACCGCTACTGCACCTACATCTATATCCCGTTCCAGCTGACCAGCCTCGTGCTCGCCTGTTACCTGTGGACCGCCGACAACCTGAGCTGGCTCGGCATCGACGGCGGGCTCGGACTCGCGTCCAAAATCGGGCTGGCAATCAGTGTCGGAGTCATGGGCGGCGTCGGCATCAACACTGCGCACGAGATGGGTCACAAGAAAGACAGCTTGGAGCGGTGGCTGTCGAAAATGACCCTCGCACAGACGTTCTACGGCCACTTCTACATCGAGCACAACCGCGGCCACCACGTGCGCGTCGCAACTCCGGAGGACCCGGCGAGCGCGAAGTTCGGAGAGAGCTTCTGGCGGTTCCTTCCGCGCAGTGTGTGGGGGAGCCTGACATCGTCGTGGGAGATCGAGAGCAAGCGCATGGATCGCCTGGGCAAATCGACCTGGAACATCCGCAACGACGTTCTCAATGCCTGGCTCATGTCGGTCGTTCTCTTCGGTGTGCTCACCGCCGTGTTCGGTGTTTCCATCCTGCCGTTCCTGCTCCTACAGGCCGTATACGGTTTCTCGCTGCTTGAAACCGTCAACTACCTCGAGCACTACGGTCTGCTGCGCGCCAAGACGGCGTCGGGCAGGTACGAGCGGTGCGCACCCGCGCACAGTTGGAACTCCGACCACATCGTCACCAACATCTTCCTGTACCACCTGCAGCGGCACAGCGACCATCACGCAAACCCGACCCGTCGCTACCAAACCTTGCGCAGCATGGAGGGTGCACCCAATCTGCCCAGCGGGTACGCCAGCATGATCTCCCTGGCATATTTCCCGCCGATCTGGCGAAAAGTGATGGACCACAGGGTGCTCGAGCACTATCGCGGCGACATCACCGCGGTGAACATCGAGCCGACCAAGCGTGAGCGGATCCTGGCGCGCTACGGGAGCAAGTGATGGCTGCGTATCAGTGCCCGGTGTGCGCGTTCGTTTACGACGAGGCAGCGGGCGCGCCCCGAGAAGGATTTCCGCCGGGCCACCCGTGGGCGAACGTTCCGGGTGACTGGCCCTGCCCCGATTGCGGGGTCAGGGAAAAGATCGACTTCGAACCCAAGGAAGGCTGACATGTCGACCGACTTCAAGCTCTACCAGTGCATTCAGTGCGGCTTCGAGTACGACGAGGAGCTCGGCTGGCCCGAGGACGGTATCGAGCCGGGAACACGGTGGGAGGACATCCCCGACGATTGGAGCTGCCCCGATTGCGGTGCAGCCAAAGCCGATTTCTTCATGGTCGAGATCTCCCGGCCGTGAACTGCGGGTCCCTGGTCCGCACGGCCCGCCGGATAGACTGATGTTCGTGTCGAGAAGTCCGGTGAACCCGAGCCCTTTCAAGAGCGCGGCTACCACCCTGATGCGGACCACAATCCTCGACGGACTGCACGGCCTCCTTCTCGAGCGAACCTGGTCAACGGTCAACATGACCGACGTCGCGAAGGCCGCCGGGATCAGCCGTCAGACCCTGTACAAAGAGTTCGGTACCCGCAAGGGTTTGGCCCAGGGCTATGCGCTGCGACTCACCGATACCTTCGTCTCGGCGGTCGACGACGCCGTGTACGCCAACGAGGGCGACAATCTGCGGACCCTGTACGTCGCCTTCACCGAGTTCTTCGAGCGCAGCGCCAAGGATCCGATGGTGCTGTCGATGTTGACGGGCGATCCGCCGCCGGACCTACTGCGACTGGTCACCACCGAGAGCGGGACGCTCATCGAACACGCCACCTATCAACTGGCGCAGACCTTTCAGCGGAGTTGGATGCGGGCGTCCCCCCACAATGCCGACGTGCTCGGCCGTACCGTGGTTCGGTTGGCCCTGAGTTACGTGTCGATGCCGCCGGTCAACACCGCCGACGTGGCCGCGGACCTCGCTTCGCTCCTGGCACCCTTCGCCGACTCGATCGTCGGTTCCGCATGACGGCCGACGCGCCGGTGTCGATGCATTCGGTACCGTTCGCAGACCTCACCGCGCACGAGATCTATTCGATCTGCACGCTGCGACGAGCACCCCGACACCGTGCACTTCTGGTTCGCTCGCGATGGTCGGGCCGTGTCGACACTGCGCGTGCTGCGCGACGACGGGCGGGCGCGCATCGGACGCGTCTGCACTGCCGTGGATGCACGCGGACTCGGGTTGAGTGCTCGCCTGATGACGGCGGCGATAGAAGTGATCGGCAACGAACCAATCGTCATCGGTGCGCAGGCCTATCTGGAGAAGTGGTACGCCGGCTTCGGCTTCGAGCGCAGCGGCCCCAACTACGCCGAGGACGGCATACCGCATCTGCCGATGATCAAGCCAGCCGGTTAGGTGCCACGCACCGATTCGATTGCAGCATCGAAAATCGTGTTCTCCGAGAGCAATACATGTTCGGCGGCGTCACCGAGCGGAATGAAGCTGTCCTCACTGGTCACCCGCCGCACGAGACCGTCGAACCTCGCGTCCACCAACGCGGTGACGATGCCTTCGCTGACACCGCCGGATCGCCGAGTCTCGTCGACGATCAGCACGCGGCCGGTCGCCTGTGCATGCGCCAGGATGTCGTCCACCGGGAGCGGCGCAATCCATCTGATGTCGACGACGCGAGCTCGAATACCGTGTTCGGAAAGCTTCTGTGCAACACGCAAACTCATCCTGACGCCGTTACCGAAGGTGACGACGGTGAGGTCGCACCCCTCGCCGTAGCACCGCGCTTCCCCGATCCGAACCGGCGCAGTGTTGCTGTGCGACAACCATTGTCCGTCGCCCTCCTCGTACAGGTCACGCGTGTGATAGAGCGCGATCGGTTCGAGAAAGAGGCATACGGCTCCATGCCGGACCGCGGCTGCGGCACAGGCGTCGAGCATCGCGGCGGCGTCCTCGGGCCGAGACGGTGATGCGACGACGATGCCGGGGATGTCGCGCAACGTGGCAATCGCGTTGTCGTTGTGGAAGTGTCCGCCGAAGCCCTTCTGGTAGCCGTAGCCCGCGATGCGCACGATCATCGGGTTTCGGTACTGCCGCTTCGAAAAGAATTGCAGTGTGGCAGCCTCGCCGCGGATCTGATCGGCAGCATTGTGCAGATACGCGAGGTATTGAATTTCGGCGATGGGAAGCAAACCCGATACTCCTGCGCCGAGAGCCAACCCGAGTATCGACTGCTCGTCCAACACGGTGTCGAACACTCGCGCAGATCCGAGCTCGGCCTGCAGACCTCGCGTAACGCCGTACACGCCACCCTTTCGGGCGACGTCTTCACCGAACAGCACCGCGTTCGGGTACCGCGTCATCACCTGCCGCAATGCGACGTTGATGGCCTGCGCCAACGTGGAGCCCGGCGGCGTTGCGTCGGAATGTGATTCGACAGCAGCGACCTCGTCGGCCAGATCGGTCAACGGCTGTGCGACGGCGGCTGCATCCGAGAGCCGCGGCAGTTCGGCCACCTCTCGCGCGGCGTCCATGACCTCGGTGCGTTTGGCCTCGTACAGCGAGACGGCTTCGCCCGGTGTCACCACCCCTGCGTCGATCAGCAGTCGGGCGGTGCACGTGACGGGGTCACGGGCGTAATCGGCGACGATGTCCGCCGGTGTTCGGTAGGACGATTCGACATCCGATCCGGCGTGGCCCATCAGGCGGACCGTCTCGATG
>NZ_JBAWFH010000292.1:0-8885 GCF_049591685.1 Rhodococcus sp. (in: high G+C Gram-positive bacteria)
GGTCGGAATCCCTCGTGGCGTTGGCTATGCGTCGTTCGCTGGATTTGATGGTCGGTCTCTACGGTGTGGTCAAGGCCGGGGCCGGATATGTTCCGATCGACCCGGACCAGCCCGAAGATCGAGTGAAGTACATTCTCGACGTCTCGGGCGCGGCGCTGGCACTGACCACCTCGCGTGACGGATTCACCGGGGCCGAGGTCTCCGTGGTGCACGTCGACGACAGCTCGCACTCGTCGTTCTCCGATGCATCGGTGACCGACGGCGACCGAATCGGTGTGTTGCGTCCGGAGAATGCCGCATACGTGCTCTTCACCTCAGGGTCCACCGGACGGCCGAAGGGTGTGACGATCAGCCACGGGGCGATCGTCAACCGGTTGGTGTGGATGCAGGAGCAGTACGGTCTGCGACCCGACGACGTGGTGGTGCAGAAGACGCCGGTCACGTTCGACGTATCGGTGTGGGAGCTGTTCTGGCCCATGCAGATCGGTGCGCGGTTGGTCGTGGCCAAGCCCGACGGGCATCGCGATCCGGTGTACCTGGCGGAGCTCATCCGTACCGAGGGCGTCACGACGGCACACTTCGTGCCGTCGATGCTCGCGGTGTTCGCTGCGGAACCCACGGCAACACAGGCGGATTCGTTGCGATGGATCTTCGCGTCGGGTGAGGCGCTGCCGGTGCAGACCGCTCGGGCCACGCAGGGTGCACTGCCGACTGCCCGGTTGATCAACCTCTACGGCCCGACCGAGGCCGCCGTCGACGTGACGTATCACGAGTACGACGACGCCCACGACACTGTTGCAGTGCCCATCGGTCGTCCGGTGTTCAACACCCGGGTACACGTGTTGGACGGCCGGTTGCGTCCGGTGCCGGTCGGAATGGTGGGCGAGCTGTATCTCGCGGGCTTGCAGTTGGCTCGCGGCTATCACAGCCGGCCCGACCTGACGGCGGATCGTTTCGTGGCCGACCCGTTCGATACCGGCTCCGGTCGCCTGTACCGCACCGGCGACCTCGTCCGCTGGACCATGTCCGGAGAGCTCGAGTACATCGGGCGTTCGGACTTCCAGGTCAAGCTGCGTGGCCTGCGCATCGAACTCGGCGAGATCGAGTCCGCTCTCGCGACCGACGATTCCGTTTCGCAGGCGGTCGTGCTGGTCGTTCGCGATCAGCTGGTGGCCTACGTGGTGCCCGTCGCCGGACAGTCGGTCGACGTGGACGAACTGCTGCGGTCCACCGGATCGGTGGTTCCCGAGTACATGGTGCCCGCGATGGTGATCGTGTTGGACGCGCTGCCACTAGGTCCGTCGGGCAAGCTGGATCGAAAGGCTCTGCCCGAGCCGGCATTCGAATCCGATGCGCAATTCCGTGATGCGGAGACCGACGTGGAACAGGTACTCGGCGACGTGTTTGCCGACGTGCTCGGACTCGAGCGAGTCGGAATCGACGATTCCTTCTTCGCTCTGGGCGGTGACAGCATCGTCTCCATCCAGCTCGTTGCGCGAGCGCGGGCTCGTGGCGTCATCATCACCCCGCGCGACGTGTTCGAACAGAAGACCGTTGCCCGCTTGGCGGCGGTGTCGACGACCGAGGATGCGCTCGTTCCCGAGTCCGTTCTCGACGAGCTCCCGGGCGGCGGCGTGGGACGGATGCCGCTGATGCCGTTCGCGCAGTCGATGATCGAACGCGTGATGATCGAACGAGGCGGGTCGTTCGACCGGTTCGTCCAGACGGTCACCCTCGAACTGCCGGTCGGCATCGACCGCAAGGGCATCGTGGCCACCATCGAGGCGGTCGTCGATCGTCACGACGGACTCCGCGCGCGACTCGTGCACGATGAGCAGGGGTGGGGTCTCGAGATTTCCGAGCCCGGCACCGTGGACGTCGTGTCGATGGTCGACCGAGTCGAGGTCGCCGCGTCCTCCGAACCGGGCGGCGTTCTCGCGTCGGCGAGTGCCGCTGTCGACGCGTCGATGGCACGACTGGATCCACGCGCAGGCCAGGTTCTCCGTTTCGTCTGGGTCGACCTGGGGCCGACCCGCTCCGGCAGACTCGTCGTCGTGGCTCACCACCTCGTCGTGGACGGGGTCTCCTGGCGAATCCTGGTGCCGGACTTCGTTTCCGCATGGGCTCAGATCGCGCTGGGCAACAGCCCGGTGCTTCCCGAGGTCGGTACATCCGAGCGCCGCTGGGCACACGCATTGGCAGAGCAAGCACAGTCCGAGCACCGCCTCGCCGAGCTGGACCTGTGGCGCGATATCGCTGCGACAGAGGACCCCGTGCTCGGCACCCGGCCGTTCGACCCCGCACTCGACGTCTCCTCGACGGTCGACCGCCTTTCGGTCGTCGTGCCGTCGAACGTCACCCACGCGCTGCTGACCTCGGTGCCCGAGGCGTTCCGCGGCGGAGTGAACGATGGTCTGCTCGCAGCCCTCGCAGTCGCCGTCGGTCGCTTCCGAGCCTCGCGCGGCATCGACGCGCCCGCAACACTGATTCAGCTCGAAGGCCACGGTAGAGAAGAAGAACTCGTCGCCGGTGCCGATCTGTCGCGCACCGTCGGCTGGTTCACCAGTGTCTTCCCCGTGCGCCTCGATCTGACCGGCATCGACACTGCCGCGAGCGACGCGCTCGGCGCGGTCGTCAAGGCGGTGAAAGAACAGTTGCTGGCCATCCCGGACAGGGGCATGGGATACGGCATGCTGCGATATCTCAACCGCGACACCGCAACCGAGCTCTCGCAGCTCTCAACCGGCCAGATCAGCTTCAACTATCTTGGCCGCGAAACCATCGGCGAACTACCGGAGGGCATCGACGGCTGGTTGCCCGCGTCCGACTTCGACGAGCTGAACGTCGTCGGCGATGCGGACATGCCCGCGAACAAGACGGTCGACATCAACGCCATCGTGCGCGGCTCAGGCGAGCGGTCGGAGCTGGCGGCAACGTTCGCATTCCCGCGCGGTGCAATCGATGCCGCTGCGGTGCGCGAACTCGCAGATTTGTGGGTCTCGGCACTGTCCGAACTCGCCGAGCATGTACGAATCGGGTCCGCCGGCGGCTTGACGCCGTCAGACCTCCCTCTCGTCGCCCTGACGCAGAGCGACATCGACCTCGTCGAGGCCGAATACCCGGCTGTTCGGGACATCTGGTCGCTCGCACCGCTTCAATCGGGTCTGCTGTTCCACGCAATGCTGGCCGGATCGTCACTCGACGTCTACACGATGCAGATGGTGCTCACGCTCGAGGGCATGGTGGACGCACCTCGTCTGCGTGCCGCAGCGCAGTCGCTCCTCGACCGCTACGACAACCTGCGAACGGCCTTCGTGTCCACGGCCGACGGGTCGTCGGTGCAGGTGGTCACCGACGGTGTCGAGGTGCCGTGGACCGAGCACGACCTGTCTCATCTCGAAGGGGACGAGCGAACAGCTGCCTACGAGGCACTGCGCGTACAGGAGCAGGCGGCGCAGTTCGACGTTGCCTCACCACCTCTCGTGCGGTTCACCCTCGTCACACTGGCGGAGGGGGAGTACCGACTCCTGTTCGCCAACCACCACATCCTCGTGGACGGCTGGTCGATGCCGCTGTTGATGCGTGACCTGCTGTTCCTGTACGCAGCGCACGGCGATGCGGCATCACTGCCCAGGATTTCCTCGTACCGCGCTTTCCTGACCTGGATCGCGCGTCAGGATCGCGTCGAGTCCGCCCGTGTCTGGGCGCGGGCCCTCGAAGACGCACCGGAACCGACGATCCTGGCTCCCGCGTCGGCCGGTCGCGAGATCACCTCGCGTTCGGGCGCCGTGGACACGACGCTCTCGGCAGAACTTTCGGCGTCGCTGTCGGCGCTGGGCGCACGTCTCGGCGTCACCGTCAACACACTGGTGCAGGCTGCCTGGGGAATCCTCCTGGCGGCATCCACGGGCCGTGACGACGTCGTCTTCGGCGCCACCGTCTCCGGTCGGCCCGCCGAACTGCCGGGCGTCGAGTCGATGGTCGGGTTGTTCATCAATACGTTGCCCGTCCGTGTCCGCCTCGACCCTGCCGAGTCGCTCGAAGCCATGCTCACTCGGCTGCAGGGCGAGCAAGCCGATCTGCTGGCGCACCACTACCTCGGCCTGACAGAGATTCAGCGGGCGGCAGGCGTCGGCAATCTGTTCGACACGTTGACGGTGTTCGAGTCGTACCCCGTCGACGAGGCAGGTCTGGCAGCGCAAGCGTCCGACATCGACGGCATGGCCGTGACCGGCGTCGAATCGAACGACAGCACTCACTACCCACTCACGTTGCTGATCGTGGCGAACGATCGAATTCGCTTGACGCTGAAGTACTTCGAGGACTTGTTCGGCGCGGACGAGGCGTCTGCCGTAATCGGTAGGGTCGAACGGATCCTGCACGCCGTCGCGAGCGATCCGGCCCGACCCGTCGGCGAGATCGATCTACTCGACGAAGTCGAACGCACCATGCTGGAAACAGGCCGAAACGCAACCGATCACGATGTTGCCGAAGGCCTGTTGCTGGACGCGTTCGACGAACAGGTGACGCGGACTCCCGACGCGACTGCCCTGGTGTTCGAGGGCGACACAGTCACGTACCGCGACTTCTCCACCCGGGTGAACCGGCTGGCACGGCAGCTCGTCGAACGAGGTGTGGGTGCCGATACCGCCGTCGCCGTGGGCATGCGGCGATCGGTCGACCTGTTGGTCGGCATCTACGCCGTCCTGCGGGCCGGCGGCGCGTACGTGCCACTGGATCCGGAACAACCCGCGGAGCGCACCGGTTACATTCTCGACACGTCGGGTGCGGTGCTCGTCCTGACCACGGCTCGTGACGAACTCGTGGTGGGTACGTCGGTCCCGACGGTGTTCGTCGACGACGCGGCGCTGAACGAGCTGTCGGGTGAACCGTTGACCGCCGCGCAGCGCGGTACGACGCGGCCGGACAACGCCGCCTACGTGCTGTTCACGTCGGGGTCGACCGGTCGGCCCAAGGGTGTGAGCATCAGCCACCGGGCGATCGTCAACCGGCTCGAGTGGATGCAGCACGAGTACGAGCTGCGCGCTGCCGATGTCGTCGTGCAGAAGACGCCGGTGACGTTCGACGTGTCGGTGTGGGAGTTGTTCTGGCCACTGCGTGTCGGAGCAACGATGGTCATCGCGCGCCCGGACGGGCATCGCGATCCCGCCTATCTGGCACGGCTGTTCGACACCGAGTCCGTGTCGGTGGCGCACTTCGTGCCGTCCATGCTGTCGGTGTTCACCGCCGAGCCGTCCGCCGTTTCGGCGACCACTCTGCGGTGGGTGTTCGCGTCCGGTGAGGCGTTGCCGTCCACTACCGCGGCACACCTCGTCAGGCTGCTGCCGTCGGCCTCCGTCGTCAACCTGTACGGACCGACGGAAGCCGCCGTCGACGTGACCTACCACCGGTATTCCGAGGCCGATGTGTCCGGCGTGCCGATCGGCCGACCGGTGCACAACACGCGGGTCTACGTGTTGGACAACGCACTTCGCCTCGCTCCGACCGGCGCCGAGGGGGAGCTCTACCTCGGTGGCGTGCAACTGGCGCGCGGCTACAGCTCGCGTCCGGATCTGACGGCGGACCGTTTCGTGGCGAACCCGTTCGGACCCGGCAGGCTCTATCGCACCGGCGATGTGGTCCGGTGGAACGACGCGGGCGAACTCGAATACGTGGGTCGCTCCGACTTCCAGGTCAAGCTGCGTGGACAGCGCATCGAACTGGGTGAGATCGAAAATGCACTGCTCGCCTCCGACGCGGTCTCCCAGGCCGTGGTGGCCGTTCGCGACGACCGTCTGGTCGCGTGGGTCGTCGCCTCGGGCGGTGCCTCGGTCGAAGCGGTCGGTCGCGCTGCAGGCGAGCGGCTCCCCGCGTTCATGGTTCCGTCGGCGTTTGTCCTCTTGGACGCGCTTCCGCTGACCAGCTCGGGCAAGTTGGACCGAAAAGCGCTGCCGGAGCCCGAGTTCGAGGCCGCGCCGTTCCGTGCGCCGGGAACGCCGATCGAACAGATCGTCGCCGACGTCTTCGCGAGCGTCCTCGATCTCGAGGCCGCGGGCGTCGACCGAGTCGGCTTGGACGACGATTTCTTCGCACTCGGCGGTAACTCGCTGATCGCGACGCAGGTGTCGTCGCGACTGAGTGCCGCGCTCGACGCCCAGGTTCCCGTCAGGGCACTCTTCGACGCGTCGACGGTCGGCGAACTCGCCCGACGCGTGGAGGATCACGTCGGCGCCGGCGGCCGAGCTGCACTCGCCGCCCGGCCGCGGCCGGAGCTCGTTCCGCTCTCGCTTGCGCAGCAGCGGATGTGGTTCCTCAACCGATTCGACACCGAGTCGGCGGTCAACAACATCCCGGTGGCCATCAGGCTCCTCGGCGAGCTCGACGCGGACGCGCTTCGGGCCGCGGTCAGCGACCTGGTCGGTCGCCACGAGACGATGCGCACGGTGTACCCGGAGATCGACGGTGTGGGTCATCAGGTGATACTCGATCCGGCGGAGGTGCCGATCGCGTTGGAGGCCACGCCGGTGAGCTCCGACGACGTCGTGAACACCGTCGTCGAGATCGTGTCCGGTGGATTCGACGTCACCGAAGAAGTACCGGTCCGGGGGCGGCTGCTCGCGGTGAACGACACGGACCACGTGCTCGTGTTCGTGGTGCATCACATCGCCGCCGACGGGTTCTCCATGGGGCCGTTGACGACGGACGTGATGACCTCGTATGCCGCTCGCGCCGCGGGCGACGCGCCTACGTGGCAGCCCCTCGACGTTCAGTACGCGGACTACACGCTGTGGCAGCGGGAAGTGCTCGGCAGCGAAGACGATCCGACTTCGCAGGCGGCGAAGCAGGTCGCCTACTGGACCGACCAATTGGCAGGGCTGGCCGATCAGATAGAGCTTCCCTTCGATCACGTGCGCCCGGCTGTGGCAAGTTACCGTGGCCGTACACAGCAGTTCACGGTGCCGCCGGAGCTGCGCGATCGACTTGAAGTGCTTGCGCGCGAGCAGAACACGACCCTGTTCATGGTTGTGCACGCCGCCCTGGCTGTGCTGATGGCTCGCCTCTCGGCCACGGACGACGTCGCAATCGGAACCCCGATCGCGGGGCGCGGCGACGCTCGCCTCGACAACCTGATCGGGATGTTCGTCAACACGCTTGTGCTGCGGACATCGGTGTCCCCATCGGCAAGTTTCACCGAGCTGCTCGCCCACGCCAGGGAAGTCGATCTGCAGGCGTTCGGCCACGCGGATGTCCCGTTCGAGCGACTCGTGGAGATTCTCGACCCGCAGCGCTCCCAGGCGCGTCATCCACTGGTACAGGTGGTTCTGGCGTTCCAGAACCTCGGCCGCACCGCACTCGAGCTCCCCGGACTGTCCGTCGAGGCGCTTGAGTTCGATGCGGAGATCGCCAAGTTCGACGTGCAGTTCACCTTCGAGGATGCAGATGAGGGTGGTCTGACCTGCTACGTCAGCTACGCCACCGATCTGTTCGAGGCGTCGACGGTGGAGAAGATGGGGGAGCAGTTCCTCGCGGTTCTCTCGGGCGCGAGCGAGGATTCGTCGACGGCGGTCGGAGACATCGACATCGTCGGCGGTGTGGTCCGCGATCGGGTGTTGTCGCAGTGGAGTTCGTCGGGACCTGATGTGCATGTCGGTGGCGGCACGCTGGTCGATCGTTTCGATGCCGCGGTCGCTGCGCATCCGCGCGGTGTTGCGGTGCGTTTCGAGGGTGTTTCTCTGACGTACGCCGAACTCGACGCCCGCGTCAACGTTCTGGCGCGGCGCTTGATCGCTGTGGGTGCACGGCCGGATTCGTTGGTGGCGGTTGCGCTTCCGCGTTCGGTGGACTTGGTCGTCGCGTTGCTCGCGGTGGTGAAGTCGGGTGCGGGGTATCTGCCGGTGGACCCGTCGTATCCGCGTGAACGCGTGGAGTTCATGGTGGCCGACGCTGCACCGGTGGCTGCGGTGACGACAGCAGAGGTCTTGGCCGGCGACTCCATGGCGAGCATTCGCGACGCTGGTGTGTCGGTGGTCGATGTCGGGTCCGATAATTCGGGTGTGTCGTCGTCTCGGGTGAGCGATGCGGACCGGGTTTCTCCGTTGCGCAGCGACAACCTCGCCTACGTCATTTACACCTCGGGTTCGACCGGTAGGCCCAAGGGTGTGCAGATTCCCCATCACACCGTGCTGCGGTTGATGGACAACACCGATGTCTCGTTCGGGTTCGGCGAGACCGACGTGTGGACGATGTTCCACTCGTATGCTTTCGACTTCTCGGTATGGGAGCTGTGGGGACCGCTGCTGTACGGCGGAACGCTGGTGATGGTGGATTACTTCACGTCGCGGTCGCCGGAGGCGTTCCGTGAACTCCTCGTCACCGAGGGTGTGACGGTGCTCAATCAGACGCCGTCGGCGTTCTATCAGCTCGCGGAGTTGGATCGGGTGCAGCCCGCGGATGCGGGGGAGCTGGCGCTGAGGTATGTGGTGTTCGGTGGTGAGGCGCTCGAGCCTCGTCGCCTCGCCGGTTGGTTCGAGCGACACGGTGGCGGTTCGGCCGCTGCGTCGGGTGGGCGGTCGGGTCCGCTGTTGGTGAACATGTACGGCATCACCGAGACCACCGTGCACGTTTCCTTCCGCGCTCTGTCGGCTGATGCGATCGGGTCGGCGTCGGTGATCGGTGCCCCTATTTCCGGACTCGGGGTCTATGTTCTGGATTCGAGGTTGGCGCCCGTTCCGGTGGGTGTGGCAGGTGAGCTGTATGTCTCGGGCGGTCAGCTGGCGCGTGGATATCTCGGCCGCGCCGATCTGTCGGCGGTTCGGTTCGTGGCGAATCCGTTCGGTGCGGGGAGGCTTTATCGCACCGGCGACGTCGCTCGCTGGGTCGAAAGC
>NZ_JBAWFH010000293.1:0-19109 GCF_049591685.1 Rhodococcus sp. (in: high G+C Gram-positive bacteria)
CCGTAGGGGTCACGACCGCGCGAGGACCGATGAGAATCAGGCTCGTCGAGGTAGTCGTCTTCGTAGTCCGCGAGCGGAACCATGCCGAAGTACGCCTTGAACTTGTGCAGGGTGCTCATCGATTGCCTTCCGTGAAACTGGTCATTCCGCGGGCTCCACTCGCTGGCGGGTGTTCGTTCGCGGGCCGTTCTCCAGGTTCGCAAGTGTCAGTTGTGACTGATGTGATCCGTGGACTGTACTGGCGAGGTTATCGGCCGAGAACCGAGTATTGCGGTACCGACACGCACGCATGTCGATCCGTGTCGGATCGCGTGTTCCAGATCGCCGGTCATGCCCGCGGACAACTGGTTTGCGTCCGGATGCTGCGCGAGAAGTTCGTGGTGCAGGCCCTCGAGGTCGGCAAAAGCAGCGTCGGGTTCGGCATCGATGGGAGGCACCGCCATCAGCCCTCCCAGTCGCAGATTGCTCGACGCAGCCACCCTCTCGGCCAACGCCGCGACGTCTGTGCGATCGACGCCCCCGCGGTGCACGTCACCGTCGAGGCTGACCTGGATCAGTACGTCGAGTGGCGTTGACCTCGAACCGTCGTCGACAGCACCGGTGACGGCCTTTTCCAGTGCAGCGACGAGCCTGTCACTGTCCACGGAATGAATTGAGGTAGCCCATCGGGCAACCGACTTCGCCTTGTTGCGCTGCAATCGGCCGATCATGTGCCAGCGGGCTCGATCGTCTGCGAACGAGTCGGCGAGTTCGTCCACCTTGACCGACGCGTCTTGTTCTCTCGACTCGCCGAAGTCCCGGCATCCGAGGTCGTACAGAATTTGCACGTCGTCGGCCGGGAAGAACTTGGTCACCGGCAGCAACGTCACTTCGCCCACGTCACGTCCCGCGGCGACACATGCGGCTTCGATTCGCTCGTGCACGGAGTTCAGAGCCGTCTCGATCTCCGCCGCTCGACCCGACCGCTCGGTCATACCTTCTCGTCCATCCAAATCACACCAGCCATCCGTCCGGTGGGCTCGGCCCGGCGATGACTGAACAGGGTGCGATCCTCCATCGTGCAGCGGGGATCGACCACCACGCCCGCCACGCCCGCTTCGAGCAACTGCCGACCGAGTCCTGCGCGGATGTCGAGCCCGGGAGTCTTGTGCACGGTGGTCGTCGCACTGCCGGGCAGATGTCTCTCGACATCTGCCCGCATCTCGGCGGGCACCTCGTACTGACGGCCGCTGGCCGCCGGTCCCAGAAATGCACCGATGCGTCCGACGACCGCGCCTTGCGCGACCATGACGTCCAGCACGCGGGGGATGATGCCGATTCGCGCGCCGATACGACCAGCGTGCACCGCCGCGATGACACCCGCCTCCTCGTCCGACAGCAGGACCGGGACGCAATCCGCGGTCAGTACCGCGAGCGCGAGGCCACGGACAGTGGTGACGAGGGCGTCGGTCACCGGCACCGCCTCGGTGGTCGGACCATCGACCACGGTCACCGTGCGTCCGTGGACCTGCTCCATCCATACGAGCCGATCCGGACCGACGCCGATCTGACGGCCGAGCCGTTCCCTGTTTGCGGCAACTGCTGCGGGATCGTCACCTACGTGATCACCGAGATTGAAGGTGTCGTACGGAGCCGGGGACACCCCGCCCGCCCGAGTGGTGGTGACTCGTCGGACCGTGAATTCTGCATTCGCCACGATGGGAACTACCGACGCATGAAGGACGGAACGTCGACGTCGTCTTCGCCGTCGTCGTCGGCCACCGGCACTCGACGGCCACTGCCCGACTGGCCACCGGACGACGAACCGTTACCGGAACCCGAATCGCGCAGCGGCGGAAGCGTACTGCCGCTACCACTGCCCACCGGATCACGGAACACGGCGCCGGACTCCGTCGAATCGCTCGACCGAGTCGACGACGACACCTCGCCCGACCGGGCGGACCCGATCGGCGAACGCGAGGATGCCGGAGCGGCCTCGACCGGTCGACGCGTCGGAGTGCCACCGTCGAAGCCCGCGGCGATGACCGTGACGCGCACCTCGTCGCCGAGGGAGTCGTCGATGACGGTTCCGAAGATGATGTTCGCGTCGATGTGCGCGGCCTCCTGCACGAGTGAGGCTGCCTCGTTGATCTCGAACAGTCCGAGATCGGAGCCGCCGGCGATGGACAGCAGCACGCCGCGCGCGCCCTCCATCGATGCTTCGAGCAGTGGTGAATTGATTGCCGATTCCGCGGCCTTGATGGCACGTCCCTCGCCACGGGAGGAACCGATGCCCATCAGCGCGCTGCCTGCGCCGGACATGACTCCTTTGACGTCGGCGAAGTCGACGTTGATCAGACCGGGGGTGGTGATGAGGTCGGTGATGCCCTGGACGCCGTTGAGCAGTACCTCGTCGGCGCTGCGGAATGCGTCCATGAGGCTGACGGCCGCATCGCCGAGCTGCAGCAGACGATCGTTGGGGATCACGATGAGGGTGTCGCACGATTCGCGAAGTTGCTGGATACCCGTGTCGGCCTGCCCGCCGCGGCGCTTGCCCTCGAACGAGAAGGGCCGCGTGACGACGCCGACGGTGAGCGCGCCGAGCTTGCGTGCGATGTTGGCGACGACGGGAGCGCCACCGGTTCCGGTACCGCCACCCTCACCTGCGGTGACGAACACCATGTCGGCGCCCTTGAGGACTTCTTCGATCTCGTCTTTGTGATCGTCGGCAGCTCGTCTGCCCACTTCCGGGTCGGCGCCGGCGCCGAGTCCGCGGGTGAGCTCGCGGCCGACGGCGAGTTTGACGTCGGCGTCGCTCATGAGCAGCGCTTGGGCGTCGGTGTTGACCGCGATGAACTCGACTCCCTTGAGTCCCTGTTCGATCATGCGGTTGACCGCGTTAACGCCGCCGCCGCCGATGCCGACGACCTTGATTACGGCGAGGTAGTTGTGCGGGGGCGTCATTGGCTCTCGCCTTCCGTGGGTTGCGTTTTGGGCTGTCGTTCACTTGTCGAAACTCTCAACCTGAACCACAGGCTTAGTGTTATGTCAAGTACTCGACGCTCGGAACGCTATGCACCGGGACAACATTGCGCCACTAGGCGCGCCGACGGCACCGAAATATTTTGCTTTTCGCCGAAGCGGCCGTTGTCTCGACGAGCGTCTACTTGGTGGTGGGAAGATCAGGACTGGACACGTCGAGAATCTGTCCGGGCTGCGACATCAAGGCAAGTGCCACAGCCGATTTGCGCTCCGAGTTGTCCCTGTTTCCCCACACGAGCGTCCGCCCGTCTGCCAACTGCAACGTCACGTCCGACGCCGAACCGGCACGCACCTCGACCAGTGTGTCGCGCAGCGCACGCGGCATCGAATCCAGTACCGCGAGAGCACTTTCGGTGGCCGGATCGTCTGCGCCCGGATTGTCGGTGACCAGCCGCAGCACTCCCGGCGGTGGCGGCGCCACGGCGAAGTCCACACCGTCGGCGTCCAGAAGATGCGTGCCGTCCGGTCGATCGACGAACACCACGGCGACGCGTTCGGCGACGGTCACCCTGATTGTCGACGGGTACTGCCGCTGCACTCGAACGGACGCCAGTGCCGGTATCGCAGCGACGCGCTGCGCTGCAGCGTTGGCGTCGACCCGAACGAGCTTCTCCCCCATCGGCACAGCAAGTTCCGCCAGAATTTCCTGCTGCGGAACCGTGACGGCACCGTCCACGTCGATCGTGCGAACGGTCAGCAACGGCGAGAAGTAGACGACCGCGAAGCCTGCAACGACGGCGGCAACGAGCGCCGCGGCAATCAGACCGACGCGACGCCGCGACCGCGACACCCGCCGCCGTTCCTCCTCGCGTGTCCGACGCCGGAGCTCCCGATCCGAATCGACCGGTGCTCGGCCCGCGTCGATGGTCGACGCATCGACCTCGGTTCCCGAGGAGGGGGTCGATCGGCGTTCGCCCCTCCGCGTCGTGCTCGAACGTTCCGACCTCCCCGACCGTGTCGACCGCTCCGGAGTGTTCGACCGCTCCGAACGAGCCGAACGCTTCGGCCGGTCCGCGCGAGTCACTTCGATGCCCGGCCTTGCCCGATCCGGAAGTCCGTCTTCGAACGGAGCGCGTCGAGAATCGGCCCGGCAAGCATGGTCACATCACCGGCACCCATGGTGATCACCACGTCCCCGGGGGCGGCGAGGGACGCCACCTGCTTGGCCACGAGCGACAGATCGGGCTGGTAGTTGACGGGCTTCGTGACTGCCGAGGCCACCAGGGCGCCCGTCACGCCCGGGAGTGGCTCCTCGCGTGCCCCGTACACGTCGAGCACCACCACCTCGTCGGCGATGCTCAGAGCCTCGCCGAACTCGCCGGCGAACGTCTCGGTTCGTGAATAGAGGTGCGGTTGAAACACCACGACAACGCGCCCCCGATCGCCCGCAACACCGCTGCCCGCAATACCGCTGCTCGCAACACCGCTGCTCGCAACACCGCTGCTCGCAACACCGCTGCTCGCTACTCCGCTGACGAGTTGCTGCGCTGCGTTGAGGACGGCACGTACCTCGGTCGGGTGATGCGCATAATCGTCGAACACCCGTATGCCATGTTCGCGACCGCGAATTTGGAAGCGGCGGTGTACACCACCGAAGCCCGCGAGCCCGGCCAGAACCTCCGCCACGTCGGCACCGGCCTGCACGCCCGCGGTGAAAGCGGCCAGCGCGTTGAGCGCCGAGTGCTTCCCCGGAACGCCGAGCCGCAGCGTGCGCGGCACGTCCTCGCCTCGAACCTGCAATTGCGCGACCCCGCCGACGTCTTCGGGTTCCCACTGCAGCAGCCGGACCGCCATCTCGACGTCTCCGGTGTCGGTGTCCGCGGACCCGTATCCGAGCACGCGTACGCCGGGAAGACCGCGGGCGTGGACACGCTGCGCGAGTGCCGCCGAACCCGGGTCGTCCATGCAGGCGACCAGAACGCCACCCGGCTGGAGCAGAGCCGCGAAATCGTCGAATACCTGTACGTATGCCTCGGTGGTACCGAAGTAGTCGAGGTGGTCGGCCTCGATGTTGGTGACGATCACGAGGTTCGGGCTGTACTGAAGCAATGAGCCGTCGCTCTCGTCGGCTTCGGCGACGAACACGTCGCCGCTGCCGTGATGGGCGTTGGTTCCGGCTTCGTTCAGTTCGCCACCGACAGCGAAGGACGGGTCGAATCCGCAGTGCTGCAGGGCCACGATCAGCATCGACGTCGTCGACGTCTTGCCGTGGGTGCCCGACACGAGGAGCGTGCGATACCCCTCCATCAACGATGACAGGACTGCTGGACGGAGCACGATCGGAATTCCGCGCCTGTGGGCCTCCACGAGCTCGGGATTGTCCTTGGGGATGGCCGCATGGGTGGTGACGACGACAGTCGGTCCACCGGGCAACAAGTCCAGCGCCGAGGCGTCATGTCCGACGCGCACATCGGCGCCGCGGGCGCGAAGAGCGAGAACTCCCCTGCTCTCCTTCGCGTCGGATCCGGATACCTGGCCACCGCGAGCGAGCAGGATGCGTGCGATACCCGACATTCCGGCGCCGCCGATGCCGACCATGTGCACTCTCGCGAGCTCTGCGGGAAGCTCGGCCATGTCCGTCCTTTCGCTCGTCACGTCGCTGACGTGATCTTCCGTTGTGTCGCCACGCCTCATGTCGCCGTCGCGTGTCACTCGGACGACCGGGGTTTGTCCGCAGCCGTGCTGCTGCCCGAGGCCACAGCAAGAACGATGCGGGCGACCGTCAGTGCAGCGTCACGGTGACCAGCGCCTGCCGCGCCCGCGGACATCGTCGACAGACGAGCGGTGTCCGTGATCAGCTCGACGATCTCCGTCGAGACGTACCGGCTGTCGAGTTCACCGTCCGCCACGAGTATGCCTCCCCCTGCCGCGACAACGGGACGAGCGTTGAGTTCTTGCTCTCCGTTTCCGTGGGGCAACGGGACGTACACGGCGGGCAGTCCGGTCGCAGAAACCTCTGCGACCGTCATGGCACCGGACCGACAGACCGCCAGATCCGCCGCCGCGTAGGCGAGGTCCATGCGGTTCAGATACGGCACGGCGACGTACCGGGCGTTCGAACCTCCCGTTCGGACGGGGAGATCGAGGGTGTTCTTCGGGCCGTGCGCGTGCAGAACGGACACCCCGGCTGCGGCGAGTTCGGCCGCCGCGCCCGACACGGCGTCGTTCAGAGACCGCGCCCCCTGCGAGCCCCCGAAGACGAGAAGAACGGACCCTTCGACGGGCAGTCCGAAGTGTCGCCGCGCTTCGTCGCGGGTGGCTGCGCGGTCGAGGCCGGTGATGGTGGGACGAACCGGAATTCCGACGATCTCGGCGTCACTGCGGCCGGGCGAGCGCACACCGGAGCCGGATACCGCGGCGAGCACCCGCTGCGCAAGCCGTGCGCCCACCTTGTTCGCGATGCCTGCGCTCGCATTTGCTTCGTGGACCACGATTGGAACGGACCGACGTCGACCGAGAATTCGGCGCGCGGCGAGGTAGGCCGGCAGGGCGACGTAGCCACCGAAACCGACGAGAACATCGGCCTCGACGTCTGCGAACACCGCGCGGGTGCGCCGCACGGACTTGAAGACCTTGGCAGGCAGCCGGAGCAGGTCGACCGTCGGCTTCCTGGGCAACGGAACGGGCGGAATCAGCTCGAGGCTGTAACCACGAGCCGGAACGAGGGTCGTCTCGAGGCCGCGCTGCGTGCCGAGGGCAGTGATGCGCACCGTCGGATCGAGCTCACGGAGAGCGTCGGCTACAGCCATCGCCGGTTCGATGTGCCCGGCGGTGCCACCGCCTGCCACGACAACGGACAGCGGTTTCGTTCGTGCATTCACCGTCGATATCCTCGCCCATTCGATTGTGCGCGCCGGTCACCGGGTTGACCGCGATTCTGCCTGCGTGGTTCGACCTGCGGCTGACCTGCGCGGACGCGGCGATCCCGTTCGGCTCTGGCGCCGACGTCGGCGAGATCCCTGTCGGTGCGTCGACGCTGCGGTGCCTTCCGGCTTTCCATCCCCCGTCGATCGCGCTTGTCGAGGGCGGGTCGGGTGGACTTCGACCGTGCCGCGGCGGCCCGCATCGGCGAGAAGGAGGCGGGCATCGGCAGTCGCAGGACGCGATCGAGTCTGGACGCGTGGCCCGCGTGGAGTGCGGCGATGGCCTCCGGTTCGTGCCGCGCGGCGTTGGCGATGATGCCGAACATCAGCAGGGTGATGGCCGTCGAGGACCCGCCGTAGGACACGAGCGGAAGCTGTAGACCCGTGACGGGGAGCAATCCGACCACGTACCCGATGTTGATCATCGCCTGCGCAAAAATCCAGGTGGTGGATCCGGCAGCCAGCAACCGTAGGAAGGGGTCGACCGAACGCATGGCGATCCGTAACCCGGTGTAGACGAACAGGGCGAACAGCCCGAGGACGGCCATGCACCCGATGAATCCGAGTTCCTCGCCGATGATCGCGAAGATGAAGTCGTTGTGCGCGTTGGGCAGGTAGCTCCACTTTGCACGGCTCTGGCCCAGTCCGACTCCGAACAGGCCGCCGTCGGAAAGGGAGAATTTGGCCTGGTTCGACTGATAGCCGAGACCTTGGGGGTCGTCGCCCGGGTTGAGCCAAGCCTTGATGCGATTGGAGCGGTAACCAGCGGTGAAAGCGAGGACCGTGGCCGCCGCTATGCCGCCGCCGACGATGATGCCGAACAATCGGGCGTCCAGACCGGCGAACCACAGCACGGACACAAGGATGATGCCGATGGCGATGGCCGTGGACAGGTTGGGCTGCAACACGATCAACGCGGCCATCAGCAGTGCGGCCGGCACCAGTGGGATGAGCAGCGACTTGAGGCTCGCGTGTTCGCTGCGGCGTGACGCCAGCAGGTGCGCCGCCCACAGCACCAGGGTGACCTTGGCCAGCTCCGACGGCTGGAACGATACGCCCGCAATGTTGAACCACCTGCGCGCACCGTCCGCGCCCTCGGAACCGACACCCGGGATGAGCACCATCATCAGCATGACTACCGACAGGCAGAACAGTGGGAACGACAGCTTGCGCAGCATCCGCACGGGCATGCGGAGCGCGATGTAGAACGCGACCACGCCGAGAGCGACGCCGATCAGCTGCTGCGTGAAGAGGCTGTACGCCGAACCGTCCGCAGCGTAGGCCTCGGCTGCCGACGACGAGAGCACCATCACCAAGCCGAGAATTGTGAGCAGCGCGGCGATGGTCACGATGAGGTGGAACGATGCCAGCGGCCGCGTCAGCCACAAACCGATACGGGTCCGCGGCGCCGTCGTACCATCTGCAGCTCTGCTCACGAGGGCTGCCCGCCTACGCGGCCGATACCGGCCGCGTCGAGCGAATCGACCGCGGCGGCGAAACTGCGGCCTCGGTGCCCGTAGTCGATGAACATGTCCAGAGACGCCGCGGCCGGAGCGAGCAGAACGGTGTCTCCCGGTTGCGCGCGTTCTGCGGCGCTTCGCACCACGGCCCGCATCACTGCTTCTGCATCTTGCGCCACATCAGTCACACCAGCATCGTCTCCCGCCGCGAACGTCACAACGGGAACATCGGGGGCGTGTCGCGCCAAAGCCTCTGCGATCTCGCTCCCATCGCGTCCGATCACGAACGCCGCGGCGAGGCGGGGTGCCACCTCGGCGACCAACTCGTCGACCGACGCACCCTTGAGCAATCCGCCCGCTATCCACACCACGCGGTCGTACGCGAGCAGCGACGATCTGGCCGCGTGCGGATTGGTTGCCTTCGAATCGTCGACGAACGTCACACCGTTCTCGACCCGCACCACGGATGCGCGGTGTGCACCGAGCTCGTAGGTGCGCAAACCCTCGGCAACGGCGTCGACGGATACACCGATCGACCGCGCCAGCCCCGCAGCGGCGAGCGCGTCCATCGTCCCGGCCGGGCCGGCAGGAACGACTTCGGCCAGCGGCAAGAGGGCTACGGCGGCACCGAATGCGTTGTCGATGAGGTATCCATCGGATACCCCGAGTTCCCCGACCGCCGGTTCTCCCAGCCGGAAACCGAACACCCGTCCGGCGGGGGCCGCGGCACCGAGCGCAGCAGCGCGCGGGTCGTCGAGACCTACTACCGCGACATCACCCCGGAGTGCGCGCGCCTTTGCCTCGACGTACCCGTCCATACCGCCGTGCCAGTCCAGATGATCCTCGGCGATGTTGAGCACCGTGCCCGCCGCAGGCCGCACCGACGGAGCCCAGAACAACTGGAACGACGACAATTCCACCGCTAACACAGACGGGTGAGGCGTCGATTGCAACGCGTCGAGGACGGGGAGGCCGATGTTGCCGCAGGCGACACCCACCAGATTGGCCGACGACAGAATGGACGCCAGCATCGACGTCGTTGTCGTCTTGCCGTTGGTTCCGGTCACCACCAGCCACTGCGTCGCGGGACCGTAGATTTCCGCGCGGTCGATCCGCCACGACAGCTCGACGTCGCCCCAGACCGGAATTGCCCGTGCCGAGGCCGCAGCAAGAACAGGGGCGTCGGGACGCAATCCCGGGCTCGTCACGACGAGGGAGACATCGCCGAAAATGCTTGGCTCGGCGAGAAGGTCGGCCTGCAGGATCCCCCGGGCGCCCAGTTCGACCGCGCGTGCCACCGCATCCGCGGCGGAATCGGTGACGAGCACATCGGCACCGAGTTCGCGGAGGGGCGCAATCGTCGCAAGCCCCGACACGCGACTGCCGGCAACCAGAACCGTCTTACCTCGGATCCACTGCAGGTCTTCGCTTACCGATGTATGGCCCACGGGTGTGCCGGCCCCGAGTCGTTCGGCCACAGCTCGCTCAGCCACCCACGGCAGCGAGGTACTCGCTGTAGAACAGAGCCAATCCGACGGCCGACGCGATCGCTGCGAGCAGCCAGAACCGGATGATCACCGTGGTCTCTGCCCAGCCTGCGAGCTCGAAGTGGTGATGGAACGGCGCCATACGGAATACGCGTCGTCGACTCGATCGGAACACGGCCACCTGGATGACGACCGATGCGGCCTCGGCGACGAACAGGGCCGCGATGACCACCATGATGAGTTCGGTACGCGTGACGATGGACAGCCCGGCGAGCAAACCACCCAGTGCAAGCGAACCGGTGTCGCCCATGAATATCTTGGCCGGGGCGGCATTCCACCACAGGAACCCGATACACGCGCCGGCGGCGGCGGCGCAGATGAGCGCGAGATCCAGCGGGTCGCGCACGTCATAGCACCCCGGGCCCGGATTTGTCGAGCATGCCTGACGATATTGCCAGAAGGTGATGACAGTGTAGGCACCGAGCACGAGCGTCATCGATCCGGCGGCGAGACCGTCGAGGCCGTCCGTCAGGTTCACCGCGTTGGACCATGCCGTCACCAGGAAGTAGCACCACACGATGAACACGATGGGGCCGAGGCTGACCGTCGCGATGTCGCGGACGTACGAGAGTTGCTGACTGGCCGGGGTGAGCCCGTTCGGACCCTTGAACTGCAGGGCGAGGATGCCGAACAGCACAGCCGCGACCAACTGGCCGACGAGCTTGGCCGTCTTGTTCAGACCGAGGTTGCGCTGCTTGCGAATCTTGATGAAGTCGTCGAGGAAACCGACCAACCCGAGGACGGTCGTCAAGCCGAGAACCAGAAGCGCCGACGCCGACGGCCCGTCGGCGTCGTACCCGACTCCGATCAGGTGCGAGCCCCAGTAGCCGGCCCACAGGCCGGCGAGGATGGCGACGCCGCCCATCGTCGGGGTACCACGCTTCGACTGATGACTGGCGGGGCCTTCGACTCGGATCTCCTGACCGAAGCCCTGCTTGGAGAATGCCTTGATCAACACTGGCGTGAGCAGGATTGCCACAGCGAGCGCGATGCCTCCGGCGAAGAGGATCTGCCTCACTGCGTGTCCTCCGGTGTCATGGTGTTCCTCTCCCCGTCCGCGTCGATACCGTCCGCATCGACACTGTCCGCGCCAACACTGTCCGAATCTCGGCCGTCGGTAGCCGTGGCGCCACGGTCCGTTACAGAACCGTCATCGTCGAGCAGCGCTTCGGCCACCGTCCACAGCGCGACGGACTGCGATGCCTTCACCAGCACGATGTCGCCCGGCTCGAGTTCGGCGCGCAGCACATCGATCGCGGCCTGCTGATCGGGCACGAGCATCGACTCCTCGCCCCACGATCCCTCCATGACGGCGCCCTGGTGCAGCGCTCTGGTGGGCCGTCCGGATTCGACGATGATGAGCCGGCTGACGTCCAAGCGCACGGCAAGCCGCCCAATTGCGTCGTGCTCGACGACCGATTCGGAACCCAGTTCGCCCATCTCCCCGAGGACCGCCCAGGTACGACGAGGGGGCCCGGTACCCGACCTGGACATCGACACGAGGGCCTTGAGCGCGGCGCGCATGGAGTCGGGGTTGGCGTTGTACGAGTCGTTGACGATCGTGATGCCTGCGGCCGTGGTGCGCACGTCCATTCGCCGGACGGATGCTGCCGTGGACCCGGCAAGCGCTTCCGCGACCTGCGCGAGGGTCGCGCCGCATTCGAGTGCGACCGCAGCAGCGGCCAATGCGTTCCCGACCTGATGTTCGCCGTGCACGGCGAGCGCGACTTCGACGCTCCCGATCGGCGTGACCATGGTGAATCGGGCACGGGCGTCGCAGTCGAGGGAGATGTTCTCGGCTCGGATGTCCGCGTCGGGCGATTGTCCGACCGTGACGATCTTTGCAGTGGTGCGCGCCGTCATCTCCATCACGATGCGGTCGTCGGCATTGAGGACGGCCACTCCCCCGTCCTCCGCGGAGGGCAAAGCTTCGACGAGTTCGCCCTTGGCGAGAGCGATGCGGTCCCTCGACCCGAATTCGCCGAGGTGGGCGGTACCGACATTGAGTACGACGCCGATGCGCGGCGGCGCGGCCTCGGCGAGCAACGCGACGTGGCCGACGCCGCGAGCAGACATCTCGAGAACCAGGAATTTCGACGTTTCGTCGGCACGAAGGGCGGTCCACGGGTGGCCCAGCTCGTTGTTGAACGACCCCGGCGGTGCGACGACCGCGCCGAGCGGCCGGAGGACCGAAGCCAGCAGATCCTTGGTCGACGTCTTGCCCGAGGATCCGGTGACGCCGACGACGGTCAGTCCGGTCGCGGCGGTGAGTTCGTCGATCGATGCTCGAGCGAGGGCGCTCAACGCAGCAAGCACGGCCGCGCCGGATCCGTCGGCGTCGTGCTCGAGGGCCATGGCGCGTCCGTCGTGCGGCATCGGGTCGACGACGATGGCGGGTACCCCGACCGGACGGGCGGCGAGCACTGCGACCGCGCCTGCGTCGATTGCACCCTGTGCGTGTTCGTGGCCGTCGACGCGGGCGCCGGGCAGGGCGAGGAACAACCCACCGAAAGTGACCTTGCGAGAGTCGAATTCGACGGTCCCGTCGACGAGTCGGGTTGGATCGTCGACGTCGTGGAGGGTGCCGCCGACGATGTCGGCGATCTCTCCGATGGTCAGGGCTTTCACGGTGTTGCTCCTGCTTGTTCGGCGATCTTGCGATCGATGGCGTCGGCCAGGACGACGCGGTCGTCGAAAGGGTGCTTCACTCCACCGACATCCTGCCCGGTCTCGTGTCCCTTGCCTGCGACGAGCACGACGTCGCCGTCCCGGGCCCAGCGGACGGCGTCCTCGATGGCCGCGCTTCGACCGGCGACGTTGTGGACCTCTCCGCGAAGGGCCGGTTCGACCGACATCGCACCGGCGTGGACCTCCGCCCGGATCGCGGCGGGGTCTTCGGAACGCGGATTGTCGTCGGTGATGACGAAAAGGTCAGCTCCTCGGGCGCCCGCTGCGCCCATCAGCGGTCTCTTGCCCGTGTCTCGGTCGCCGCCGGCGCCCAGTACCACCGCGATGCGGCCCGCGGTCTGTTCCCGCAGCGTCTCGATCACGGCCTCGACGGCCGCGGGCTTGTGCGCGTAATCGACGACGGCCAGAAAATTCTGGCCTCGGGAGATGCGCTGTACGCGACCGGGAACGTCGACCTCGGCCATGCCGCGGATCGCGGACGCCGTGTCCACACCGGACGCAGCGCACGTCGCGGCCGCGAGCAGCGCATTGGCGACGTTGTAGCGCCCGGGAAGTCGAATCGACGCGCCGTGGTGAACGCCGGAGGGTTCGACGATCCCGAACGTCTGAGTGCCGCCGGGATCCTTCGACCAGTCCGTCACCGTCCAATCGGCGTCGGTGGACACCGCGACGGTGGACAGCTGTGACCCGGCCGATCGAGCGATATCGGCCATACGCCGTCCCCAACTGTCGTCGACGCAGACGACGGCCGACCGCGTGCGCACCCGCGACTCGGCAGCGAACAATCGGCTCTTCGCCAGGAAGTACTCCTCCAGCGTGCCGTGGAAATCCAGGTGATCCTGCGAAAGATTGGTGAACGCACCGACCGAAAACACGGTGCCGTCGACCCGCCCGAGGGTCAGAGCGTGGCTCGACACCTCCATCACGACCGAATCGAGCCCTCGTTCGACCATCAGGGCAAACAGTGCGTGCAGGTGCGGCGCCTCAGGAGTCGTCAACGCGCTGGGGACCCGGGACCCGTCGATCTTGGTCTCGATCGTCCCGATGAGCCCGGTGCGTCTGCCCGCGGCCGTCAACGCAGCTTCCAACAGATACGACGTGGTGGTCTTACCGGACGTGCCGGTGATGCCGATAACCGTCATCTTCTCCGACGGGTTCCCGTACACCAGCGCCGACACCGCGCCCAGCACGCTCCGAGGCTGCTCGTGCACCAGCACCGGAACCGGCGACGCCGGAAGACGCGTTCGCACGATATCTAGCCCGGCAGGATCCGTCAGAACCGCGACGGCACCGCGCTCGACGGCGTCGGCGACGAAGGTTGCGCCGTGCGCCGCAGAACCGGGCAGCGCGGCGAACAGATCACCGTCGACGATGGCCTGCGCACGCAGATCGACACCCGTGACGAGCCGGTGAGCTTTGTCGGTCGCCGGGACCACAACTGCACCGGATGCTTCGGCGAGTCTCTCGACCGGAGTCTGCGGTGGATTCAGAGGACGAGACGGTGGCGGAGCAGGTTGGGACTCTGCTGGCACAGGCACTGTGCTCCCTTCTGCTCGACTGCAGTCGTTGGCGCGTGGACGCGATGGCGTGTTGCCGTGGCACGGGGATCCCGAGAAACCGTCGTACGTCACGGGTCCTCCTGACACCCGTACAAGGGCCGAGGAGTCAGGTTACCGGCGAGCGACGCGTGCCTCTACGCCCGACCCACCACGCCTGGCACCTGGGCGGGTCAGTCGGCCTGGAGGACCAACTTCGGACCCGGATCTTTCGACAGCGGCACAGCATCCCGCTGCAGCATCCAGCTGGCGATGTTGTGGAACAGCGGCGCGGCGGACTGACCGCCCGAGCCATCCGCGCTGCGCGAGGGTGCGTCGAGCATGATTCCGATCACGTACCGGGGATTGTCGGCGGGAGCGATACCCGCGAACGTGATCCAGTAGTTCGAGTTGGAGTAGCAGCCGCATTCCGGGTCCACCTGCTGTGCGGTTCCGGTCTTTCCACTGATCTGATATCCGGACACTCCTGCGGCGACGCCGGTGCCGCGCTGGTTGCCGTTGTCGTCCTGCGTGACGGATCGGAACATGTCGCGGACCGTCGAGGCCGTCTGCGGACTGACGACGTAGATGCCTTCGGGCCGTTCGGCTTCGGTCTTGTTGCCGCTGGGATCGACGGTGGCCTTGACGATGCGCGGCGGGATGCGCATTCCGTCGTTGGCAATGGCCTGGTACATCGCCGTCATCTGCATCAGCGTCATCGAAAGCCCCTGTCCGATGGGCAAGTTGGCGAAGGTGCCTCCGGACCATTGGTCGCGGCTCGGTACGCTGCCCGCGCTCTCTCCCGGTAGGCCGACGTCGGTGCGCTGCCCCAGGCCGAAACGCGAGAGCATGTCCGCGAACCGATCCTCCCCCACCCGCTGGGCGAGCATCAGTGTTCCGACATTCGAAGACTTACCGAACACGCCCGTCGAGGTGTACGGCGCAACGCCGTGTTCCCAGGCGTCCTTCACCGACACTCCGGACATGAATATGTTGCCGGGCACCTGCAGCACCTCGTCGGGGGTGGTGAGACCGTATTCGATGGCAGCCGCGGCGGTGATGATCTTGTTGACCGAACCGGGCTCGAACGGGGTCGAGACCGGGAGGTTGCCCATCTCCTTGTCTCGCTCGTTGTTTCCGACGCCGATGCCGGGGTTGAAGGTGTTGTCGTTGGACATCGCCAACACTTCGCCGGTCTTGGCGTCCTGCACGAACGCCGACGCGTTCTTGGCGCCCGACAGATCCTTCGCGAGCTGTACCTGCTGCTGCACGTAGTACTGCAAGTCTGCGTCGATGGTCAGTTCCACGTCGGAACCGTTGACCGCTGTTTGCCGGTCTCGCCAGCTACCGGGGATGACGGCCCCGTCGGAGCCACGATCGTAGGTCTGCGATCCGTCAGTTCCCGCGAGGGTCGAGTCGAGCGCGTCCTCTAGCCCGAGCAGGCCGTGCCCGTCCCACCCGGTGGCACCGACCATGTTGGCGGCGAGCGATCCGCCCGGATACTCCCGAATGTCCTGGCGTTCGAGGCCGACCTCTTCGAACTCTTCACTGATACGGGTGGCAACGGTCGCGTCGACGCCGCGCACCAGGTAGGTGAAGGTGTCGTTGCTTTTGAGCTTCGCGAGTAGGTCCTTCTCGTTCGCGATGTCGCCCAACTCGTCGTGAATACCGGCGGCGATGGCGGCGAGCCGGTCGTCGGTTGCCGGCTTCGTCGAGTCTTTGGCCCTCGCCTCGTCGAGTTCGCGGCGGACACGTACGGGTTGAAACGTGAGCGCCTTGGCCTCCATCGTGAACGCGATCGGTTTGCCGTCCCGATCCATGATCGCTCCCCGCGTTGCGGGGTCGACGAGCGTAGTAGTGCGCTGCGAAGCAGCCTCTGCCGACAACCGCGGACCGTTGATTCCCATGATCCACACGAGCTGCAGTGCCACGACGGCGAGCACACCGAACATGACGACCCGACCGAAGCCGCTGCGGAAGACGAAGGACGATGCGTCGAATCGGCTGTTGGCACGCGACGGAGTGGGACGTCGTCCCGGTGCCGTGGGTGGCGATGACCGACGAGCCTGCGGGCGTGCACCGGAACCGCTGCGTGACGGCATGTTTCGGCGCGATGCCCCGGGGGTGGGCCTGGTCACTGCCCACTACCCGCGGGACTCGCCGACGGGATGCTCATGGGAACCAATTGTTCACCGAGCGCCTCGGTTCGGGCGTCATTGGGCACGTTCGGCGTGGCGGGGGGCGGTGAGACGACGTTCGGTGTGGTGGGCGTGACGGGCGGAACGGTTGCCCGCGGAGCCACGTTGGTGGGCCGACCGGGCACGACAGGCGTTGTTGCTGTTGATCTTTCGGACACCGCACGATCTGCGCCCAACGGTGCGCCACCCGTCCGCAATGTGAGGCCCGAACGAGTCGAGGTGGACGTGGCATCGGATTCGGGTGGATCGAGCGGCGCGACGGGAGTTCCCTGCGCCGGCTCTGGGGTGCCGACGACCTGAACCGAGCCGTCCGCCGCGACAAGGAGCCGGGCTGCATTCGCCGCAGGAACCATGCCCTGCTCGGCGGCCTTCCTGGCGAGCTCGGGTGCCGAGTCCGCCAGCTCCACATCTCGCTGCAACGACGCCCGCTCCTGCACCAGACGCTCGTTCTGCGCTTTGGCGTCGGACAACACATAGGAGTCTTCTGCCGACCTGGTGGTGAGGAGCAAGGTCAGTCCCATACCGAGAGAAAGCAATCCGATGATCAGAGCAACGAACGGAATACGTGCGGTGATCGCCGCAGTGGATACCGACGGTCGCGCCGTGGCGCGCGCTCCGGGTCCGGCGTCGGGGGCGAGCGCCACGGCCCGCTGCTGACGCCGCTCGTATGCGCGGAGTGCTGCCGAGGACTTAGCCGATCCTGCATCGGGTCCGGTGGACCTCGCACGTCGTGTCGACCGGGGTGAACCCGAGGTGATTGTCATGCCGTTCTCCTCGCGATTCGCTCGGCCGCACGCAGACGCACCGGTGCAGAACGTGGATTTTCTTCGATCTCTTCGTCGGAGGCGCGTTCGGCGCCCTTCGTGAGAAGACGGAGCTCCGGACCCATCCCGGGCAACTCGACCGGCAACCCCTCCGGGCTTCGGGACTTCACCCGTGGTGCGAGTTCCTTCTTGACCACACGATCTTCCAGCGACTGGTACGACATGAAGACCACTCGCCCACCCAGCGCGAGCGCATCGAGTCCCGCAGGAACCGCTTTCTCCAGCGATTCCAACTCTCGGTTCACCTCGATGCGCAGAGCCTGAAACGTGCGCTTCGCCGGATGGCCGCCGGTACGGCGCGTCGCTGCCGGAATCGCGGAATACAGAAGCTCGACGAGCGCCGCACTGGTCGTGAACGGCGTCTGTTCGCGGACGCGAAGGACAGCCGACGCGATACGCCCCGCGAAGCGCTCCTCGCCGTATGTACTGAGTACTCGCGCAATGTCGCCGTGTGAGTAGGTGTTGAGAACGTCGGCGGCCGTGAGCCCGACGGTCGGATCCATGCGCATGTCGAGCGGAGCGTCGACCGAGTAGGCGAACCCTCGATCCGCCTCGTCGAGCTGCATCGACGACACACCCAGATCGAACAGAATGGCGTGCACCGACTCGATGGGCGGCAATCCGGCACTGTCGAGTGCGTCCTCGATCCCGTCGTAGGTCGTATGCACGAACGTGGTGCGGTCGGCGAACTCGGACAGGCGCCTGCCGGCACGTGCGAGCGCATCGGGATCACGGTCGAGGCCGATAAGCCGCATCGTCGGGTAGGTACGCAGGAAATGTTCGGAGTGACCGCCGAGTCCGAGCGTCGCGTCGATCATGACGGGCGTATCGCCGTGCTTCTCAGCTGAGATCAGAGCCGGGCCGAGTAGCTGGTCCGACCGTTCGAGTCGGACCGGAATGTGTTTGGGTGCTGCGCCTTCTGTTGTTCCGAACCGCTGGGGAGCGTCATCCGGGACGGGCGATTTCGATTCGCCTTCCACAATGATTCCTCCCGGTCGTGCCTCCGCACGCTGCTTGCTCGCGTGCACGTCGATCGATGGTGGTCGAATGCCTCGAGGTCCCTGTCCGATAGGGAACCTGGCGTTGGGGAAGAACGTCAGGGTCCTGATCTGCGAAACCTGGCGTTGGGGAAGAACGTCAGGGTTCTGATCGGGCAGAGGCCTCGCGGCACTCGGCGTGTTGTCCGGGCGGTTACAAAATTCCTTCCAAGGACTCGTCGATCGCGTCCGAGAAGCTCTGTTCGCTTTCAGTGGAGTACCGGGCCCATGCCTCGTCGTTCCAGACCTCGATGAACTCGATGGATCCGTTGACGACGACGTTGCGGTCCAGATCTGCGTAACGGCGATGATCGGAGCTGATGGTGATGCGCCCCTGCCCGTCGAGCTTCTGCTCGTCGGTACCCGCACCGAGTTGCCGGATGTACGACCGGGCAACCGGATTGGAGCGCGACGCCTCGGTCAGCTTCCTGACCTTCTCCGCGAACGCCTCTCGGGTGTAGATGGCGAGGCTGTGATCTTGACCTTTGCTCACCATCACTCCATCCTCGAGAGCTTCACGAAACTTTGCCGGCAACGTGAGCCGACCCTTGTCGTCGAGCTTGGGCGTGTAGGTACCGAGGAACACTCGACACCTCCCACTCTCTCCGCTGCCACCACTTTACCCCACTTTCCCCCACATTCAATCCCATCGAGCACAAAAACTTGGGATACCTCCCAATATCCGCAGGTAGCAGCAGTGGTTCAGGGTGGAGGAGAAATTTCGACCGCGCACAGTCATGTCGCGTCGTCGTCGCCCCTCCCCGCGCCAAAATGCCATCACCGCTGCTCGAGGCCTGAAACGGCGTCACCCACCGGATACTTGCTGAACACCGTGGGTGAAAGTGGGGACTGGAGGGTGTGGGGCCTTCCGAAGGGAGCGAAGTGGGGCGGATGGCGCCTTTGTGCCACGCACTCGGGCACGACAACGAGAGCGGT
>NZ_JBAWFH010000294.1:0-8791 GCF_049591685.1 Rhodococcus sp. (in: high G+C Gram-positive bacteria)
GTCCGCGTCGTGCAAGTGCCGACTCGACGCGTTGCAGGTCGATGCGCAGGCCGAACACCTTCGCGAATCGACTGATGCGGCCGACCACCTCGTACAGCCCGTCATCGGTGAGGCGGGCGAGATCTCCGGTGCGCAATCGACCGCCGAGTGTGTCGCCGAGAGCGAGGTCGTCGGGTGTCTCGGCGTAACCCTGCATCACGTTCGGTCCGGAGTAGACGAGCTCGCCCACGCCGTCGGGCGCGTCGGCGATCGGTTCGATCCGAAGCGACCCGCCCGGGATGGGTCGGCCGATGGCGTGAGGGTGGGTGACGGCGAGGTCCGGCGGCAGGTAGGCCATGCGGGCCGTCGCCTCGGTCTGGCCGTACATGACGAACAGATCCCAGCCCCGGCGTCGACCGAGTTCGGCGTAGTTGCGGACACGGTCCGGTGTCAGCCGTCCACCTGCCTGCGTGATGTATCGCAGGTCCGGCAAATCGAGCTGGTCGAATCCGACGCGGTCGAGCAGGTCGAAGGTGTACGGGACGCCCGCGAACGCAGTGACACGGTGCTTCCTGACGAGCTGCCAGAAATCGGGATCGGTCACCGAGAACGACGTGAGCACGAGTGCCGCGCCGGCGAGCAGGTGGCTGTGCACGACCGACAGCCCGTAGCAGTAGTGCATCGGAAGGGTGGTGACGGCACGGTCGGTGTCTCGGATGCCGAGGTAGTTCGCGATGGACTCGGCGTTGGACTGCACATTGCCCCGCGAGAGCCGCACGAGCTTGGGTGATCCGGTGGAGCCGGACGTGCTGAGCAGCAGCGCGAGCTCGGGGTGCAGCCGATGCGCGGATTCCTGACGCACCTCGTCGACAACTGCCCGGCCGTCCGTGCAGGTCACCACGACGTCGGGTTGGTATGCGGCGATCACTCCGTCGAGGTTGGCGGGGTTGTCGCCCGGCGCGAGCAGGACGGGGTGGCCGCAGCGCAGTGCCGCCAGATACGCGACGATCAGCTCGACCTCGTTGGCGCCCGTGATCAGCATCAAGCGGCGGCTGCGCCCGAATCTGAAGGCTTGCGCCTCGACGCGTTCTTCCAGCTCGCGGTAGGTGACGGTCTCGTCCGCCGTGATCAGCGCGGGTGCGCCGCCGAAGCGGTCCAGGCGCGACGCCAGAGGCACACCGGGGTGTGCATCGAGGTCGAAATCGCTGGGCATCGGCAGAGTGTATAAGGCTTGGCGTACCTAACTGTCCGCTGGTGGACGGGGAGACCGGTCGGAATTGCGCTTCGGGCCCGATTCACGGCTGTTTGATCATGGTGAACTGCCGGACATCGATGTGGCCCCGGTGGGATAAGTCGGCGCACCCCGGTAGATAGCGCATGTACTTGTCGTACCTCTTTCGCCGGCGATGGCGACGGCCTCGTCGCGGCGCGCGCGTAGAGCTTCGGTCCCAGATCGGGTGTTCGTGCGTAGTGGGGTTGCAGCGGTCGGATGTGGCTGATGGAGTCAACCAGACCACCCTGAAAGAAGAAGAGGCATCCGTTGCCGTCGATCGAGTTGGGCAGATTCGACCTCGTACAGCCCGATCCTCCGGCTGTCGCCTGTCGATCATCTGGCAACCTTGGCACACCCGGGCTATCGAGATGCGTCACCAATGCCAGGCGTCGCCTCCAACGTTCTGGATTGTTCGCTGCAGGACTTCGATGGTCGTGACGAAGTCGGCTTCGCTGATGCCGCGCATTCTCTCGTCCTGGAGCATCTGCTGGACGTCGTTTGCTCGACGGAACAAGTCGGCGCCGGCGTCGGTGTATCTAAGCTTCGAGCCAGACTGCTCTATCCACCCGTTGTTGATCGCGCTTACGATTGCCTCCTCGATAACCTGCGGTGTGTCGTTGTGACCAATTTTCTCGACGGTTTCCGCGCGGTTGACCCCGCCGGAGCTCAGCGAAAGCTGATGTAGCAACCACCATTCAGGCTGCGTGACGCCGATGTCGTGGAGAGCCCCGCGTATACGCGCCTGAATAGCCTCGCCAGCTCGCGCCGTCCAGAATCCAATGGGCTGCCGTGCGGGCGGTTGCATGGGCTTGTTCGTCGTCATGGGTACGAACGTAGAACCTCGACCGTACTCGAGGTCAAGGGTCCTACACCTTTCGATTGAACTGCGACACTACGTCCTTTGGCGTCTCGAAGTCGTCGATCGCGGTCCATAGCGTTTGCAGGTGAAGTCACCACAGACGAAAGGACGATCACGATGACGCTTACAGAGATTCGATCGGCGGGAGGGGATGCCGGGGTTCGCGGCGTGATTCGACGGAGCCCGCTCATCAGCTTCTTCTTTCTCGCGAACGCGCTGAGCTGGACGGCGTGGCTCCCTTACATACTGTCCAACAACGGAACTGGTGTCTGGGACTACACGTTCCCGAGCGTGTTCGGGACCAGCCAGCTGACCGGCATGTTGCCCGGTGCCTATCTCGGTCCCATTTGTTCGGCGCTCGTCGTCACCGCGATCGTCGACGGTCGGGCAGGACTGCGGGTGTGGGCTGGGCGGCTGTTTCGGTGGCGGGTCAAAGCTCGCTGGTACGCGGTCGCCCTTCTTTCGGCGCCGGCTGCGATGGTGGTCGCCGGTGCGATGTTCTCCGGCGGTCAGATGAACGCACCGTCGCTCGTGGCTCTCGCCGCCTATGTGCCGGTGCTGTTCCTGCAGATGATCACCACCGGGCTGGCTGAAGAGCCGGGTTGGCGTGACTTCGCACTACCCCGTCTGCAGGCGCGTTTCGGGCCGATGGGAGCCGCGATGGTGCTCGGTCCGCTGTGGGGTGTCTGGCACCTGCCGCTGTTCTTCACCGAGTGGGGCGGCTGGCCCGACGCGCACTGGTCGGAGCCCGTCGTATTCCTCGTGTTCTGCATCGCCTTCAACGTTGTCATGTCTTGGGTGTTCAACAGCACCGGTCAGAGCCTGCCGGTGTCGATGCTGATGCACGTCAGCGTCAACACGTTCGCCTCCGTCATGTGGACCGAGATGTTCCCGACGCTCGACGCGCAGCGTGCGATGGTGGCGATGGCCGCCGCCGCGACGGTCGCTGCCGGTGTACTCGTCGCCGTCACTCGCGGTCGCCTCGGCCTCGGCGAGGCCCGCATAGACTCCTCTTCGTGATCGCATATCCACGCAAGCTGCGCGGTGCCGACTTCGCGATCGGGGCGACAAGTTGGGTGCTCGCCATCGGGGCGGTGGTCCTCCTTCCGCTCGACTCGTCCGACCGGGCGATCACCGTCTCGCCGATCGGGAGCGGTGCGTGGTGGGTTCTTGCCGCAGTGCTGACTGTGCAGGCGGTGCTGCTGCCGTTTTCGGGCACGTATGCCCGCGCGGTGTTGCTGTCGGTAACCCTGGCTCCGCTGGTCGTGGCGACGGTCGCGCCGAGTGAGATCTTCAGCGTCACCGCGCTTGCCGTCATGGTGGCCGTCTTCCTGTCGGTTGCTCGAAAATCGTTGAACAGCTTGATGATCACGCTCCCGGTGGGAGCGGCGGGTGTGCTGCTCGGCGACGTGGTCAACCGGGCGGCAGTCGACGATGCCGGTGCCGCCGCCCTGCTTGTGCAATCCGTCCTGCAGACCGCCACCGTGGTCGGATTGCCGCTGCTGATCGGATCGGTGGTGGCCTCCCGCCGCGAGGCCCGCATCGCCCATCGCAATGAGCTGGGCGCTCTCGAACGTGAACATGACGCCCAGGTGATGGCCTCCGTCGCCGGTGAGCGCGCCGCGATGGCTCGCGAACTGCACGACATAGCCGCACATCACCTGTCGGGTATCGCGTTGATGGCCGCCGCCACGGGTCGTCAGATCGACAGCGATCCGGATGCGGCACGTCGATCTGCCGACCAGATTCGCGTTCAGGCGCGGTCGGTCCTCGACGATTTGCGGCGGTTGGTCGGTTTGATGCGCGACGACGGCGCGGCTGCCGAGCGGTCCGTCGAAACGTTGGGCTCCATCGAGCAGCTGGTGAACGAGCGTCGGGCGTCGGGTGCCGACATCGAGCTGCGTCTCGTCGGCGCCAGGGACCTCTCGTCGATGGGCGAGCACGTGGGGCCGCTTGCCGAGCTGGTGGCGTACCGCATGGTTCAGGAATCGCTGACGAACGCCGTGCGTCATTCTCCCGGATCGAGCTGTGTTCTCGAGGTCGATGATCAGGAGCAGGGAGCATTGACGATCAGAGTTCGCAACGAAGAATCGCGTTCACCGGTGTCCGCGTCGCAGGCAGGCTTCGGTTTGCTGGGCATGCGCGAACGCGCAGCTCTGGTCGGTGGGACCGTGCAGTACGGGCCCACCGAGAACGGTGGTTGGACCGTGGAACTTCGGCTGCCGCGCGAATCAACGGCCTCGGGCTCGAAGGAGCGGACGTGATTCGCGTCGTACTCGCCGACGACCAGCCGCTGGTCCGCGCTGGTCTGTCGTCGCTGCTGGCTTCCGAACCGGACATCGAGGTGGTCGGTATAGCATCCGACGGAGCCGAAGCTGTTCGTCTGGTGCGCGAGTTCGAACCGGACGTCGCGTGCCTCGACGTGAGAATGCCCGGCGTCGACGGCATCGAGGCGACGCAACTGTTGTGCGGGCCGGGCGTCGAATCGCCAACTCCGGTACTCATTCTCACCACGTTCGATCTGGACGATTACGTTTTCGGGGCATTGGAGGCGGGTGCGTCCGGCTTCTTGCTCAAAGACGCCGACCCGGAGGTGATCATCGACGCCGTTCGGCGGGTCGCGGCCGGCCAGGGCACTCTCGATCAGTCACTGACCCGTCGGATCATGCGGGAATTCGTTCGCCGACGAGCACTTCAGCCGGTCACCGCGGAACGCGCTGATGGCTTGCTCACCGAACGTGAGCGGGACATCCTGCAACTGCTCGCGCAGGGAATGTCGAACGAAGACATATCGCGAGCACTGTTCGTCGAAGTGTCGACCGTCAAGTCCCATCTTGCGCGAATGCTGCCGAAGCTGGGAGTGCGCTCACGACTCCAAGCAGTGGTGTGGGCCTATCAGAACAAGATCGTCGACGTCGGCACGGACTGATCCGGATGCTGCTACCCCAGCCGGCACCCCTGTTCTCGAGCTGGCACATCTGCTCGGAGGCGAAAAGCTGTGCTTGCTCGGCAGTGGGGGTGCCAGCTGCGTGGGTCGGGCCGAACCTGCTGCCGGAAGCACGCCCCTGTGCAAAGCCTGACCGGGGTGCCGGCCGCGACTTTCGCGTTGGAGTACGCCGCCCCTCTGAGGCAGCCGAACCGGGCACGGTGGTCCTGCTCGCTGCGTAGCCGCGCTACATGCTGAACGCTCCGCTGAAGTCCAGCGGCGCTGCTTCGAGGTGCCTACCGCGGGGAGTCGAGTCGGTGAGTGACCCGTTGTGGACGACGATCTCGCCGCGCACGAGCACGGTGACCGGCTTACCTCGCACGACGTGTCCCTCGTACGGCGTGTAGTCGGTGGCCATGTGCAGCACGTCGGTCGAGATGGTCCATTCGAGGTGGGGATCCCACAATGCGATGTCGGCGTCGGCGCCGGGCATCAGCGAACCCTTTCTGGGGTACAGCCCGTTGGTGCGCGCCGGGTTGGTGGAGGTGAGCTCGACGAACCTACTGGGGGTCAGACCCATCCGGTCGACGAACGTAGACCAGATCACGGGTAGTCGTGTCTCGACGCCGGGCAGACCGTTCGGCATGTGGCGAACGTCGTGGCTGTGCACCTGCTTTTGCGTTGTGTCGTAGCAGCAGTGGTCGGAGCCGATGGTGGTGATGTTGCCGTTGAACATGTGGCGTCCCAATTCGTCGACCACCGCGCGGGGTCTGAGCGGCGGGCAGCACACGAACCGCTCGGGCTGGGCGCCCGCGTATTCGCTGTCGTCGAGGACGAGGTGGTGTGCGACGGATTCGGTGAACGCCACCAGACCCCGCGTGCGGGCTTCAGTAACCAATTCGACTGCCGCGGGGGTTGATTGGTGTACGAAGTAGACGGGCGCCTGCTGCGATTCGGCTATCGCGAGAATGGCAGCAACGGAGGCGGTCTCGGCGAGTTCGGGTCGGGTCTCCGCCATGTGTGAAGCGTCGATGCCCTCGGGAGAGGCGACGAGATTTTGCGCATCGGTGACAATTGCGTCGGATTCACAGTGGATTATCACCATCCCGCCCAGATCGCGGGTTGTCTGCATCGTCTTCAAGATCGTGTGTTCGTTCGCCATCGTCTCGCCCGCGTACGTGGTGAACATCTTGACCGTCCGGATGCCGGCGTCGGCCATGGTGGCCAGCTGGTGTGAGGTGGTGTCGTTCCACTCGACGACGCAGGCGTGCAGGGCCGAATCACACAGTCCCCCTGATGCTTTGGCGCGCTGCTTCTCGGCGGCGTCCAGCGGTTCCTGTCCAGGACGAGGGATGGCGAAGTCGATGATGGTCGTAGTCCCACCGAACACGGCCGCGGTGGTGCATTCGAGGTAGGAGTCGAGCGAGGTGAATTCGCCCGAGGTGAAGCCCACATGACAGTGCGGATCGACGCCGCCGGGGAGGACGAGCTTGCCCGTCGCGTCGATGACCTCTGCGGAGGCGTCGACCTCGGTGCCCGGGCCGAGAACGGCGACGATCTTCCCGTCGTCGATCAGCAGGTCGGCGAGCCCGGACCAGCGCGCCTCGACGACGGTTCCTCCGCGCACCACCTTCATCGCGCACTCCCCAGGTACGCCACCCAACCGCCGCGGTCGGTGATGTCCGTGACGCCCGGCGCCGTCAACGCCTGCTCACGCATCCGCATCGACAGCGAGCCGGATCCGTCGGCCAATTCGATGACACCGAGCTCGAGCTCCTCGGGTTCGCGGGGGAGTAGTTCTTCGCGGAGGACATCGTATTCCACCTCGTACAGTTCACCGGGGACCACATGACCACCTTCGATGACGGGGTGGAGCCCGGGGAATTCGTCACGCACGGAATAGAAGCGGTACCTCGGTGCTGTATCGAATTTGCCGATGAACCGCGCGCGGTGCAGCGCGTCGTTCAGTGTGCCGCCGGACATTGCCTGCCCGTTGACGAACATCGTGACCAGAGCCATGCGTCGTACCTTTCAGAGTGAATGTTGGTGAACGAGCCGAGCGGGGGAGAGCGCAGAAACGTCGACTTCGGTTGCCACGCCATGAATCATCGAGGCCAACAATTGCGCCCACAGCGGTGCGAACGTGAAGGAGTAGGTGCCTCCTGCGACGAAAAGACCAGGAGCATCGACCAATTCGCCGATGACGGGCATCTCGTCCGGGGTGGTGACGACGGGCCCGGTCCAGGTGTCGAGCAGCGCGGCCCGTCCCAGATCCGGGAGGAGGCGTCGGACCTGCCCCAGGTTCCCGGTAGTGCTGTCCTCGAGTGCGGGTGCTGCGTCGATGTCGTGGAACGGCCCCGCAGGCCAGCCGCCTCCCAGCACGAGGCGGTTGCGTCGATCCTGCTTGATCGACATTCCCTCGCCGACGTGCTGGACGAGCACCTCGAGCGTGCGCGGCGCGGCGCTGAGCGAATGCATCTGCAACGAAGTCGGGACCAGGTCGAGGGCGACGTCGGCCATCGCCGCTATCGTCGCCATCCATGGGCCTGCGACGTCGACGACGGTCGGCGTCGTCCACGAACCCCGCGAAGTGCTCACGTTCCACACATCGCCGTGCCGCTGCAATCCGGTGACCACCGTGTCGGGAAACAACGTTGCACCCTCGCTGACGGCCTGTCGCAGGAGAGCGGGTCCGGCGAGGTCGGGCTCGGCGAAGCCGTCCCACGAGCACCAGGTGGCAGCCTCCACCGAGGGTCCGAGCAGCGGCAGCGCGCGTCGTGCCTCGTCGCCGGTCAACACTTCGGTGGGGATGCCGACGCCCGTCTCCCAAACATGCTTGGCGCGCAACGTCGCGACCTGTTCCTCCGTCTCGGCGACCATGAAACCGCCGCAGCGGTTGAGTCCGAGCCCGGGGACGGTGTCCGCAAGCCGGTCCCACAGCGCACTCGTCGATTTCTGCAGGGGGAGCAATTGCCGAACGTCCACGGGAGTGCCTTGTCCGGGACGCCGGCTGTGAATGGTCTGGATGTGCAGGTTGCCTGCAGTGGTGCCGGAGCCCCCGGTGTTGGGTGCACTTCGATCCAACACGGCGACGGTCGACCCGGCGCGGGTCAGGGCGAGAGCCGTTGCAGCGCCCACGATTCCTGCGCCGATGACAACGACGTCGACGTCAGATCGCACGAGACGCCCCTACCGGTTGGGCATAGGCGTCGGCGATTCCGGACTCGTCGACGACGGCCTGTAACGACGCGAGTATGTCGGCGTCCGTGACCGGCAGCAATGGCTCGCGCACAGCACCACCGGGTTGACCGAGCAGGTTCATCACGGCTTTGAGCTGTGGGATCGGGGAGGCGTAGATCCCGCTGTAGTCGCCGCCGATGAGTCGACCGGAGAACGCGCGGTACTTATCGACCCAGTCGCGAGCGGTGACTCCGTCGCCTTTCGCCACCGCGCGGTAGAAGGGCACTGCGAAGGGTGCCCCGACGCCGCCGCCGTCGATATTGCCGTCCCCGCCGAGTTCCAGCAGCGTCGCGAGCCCACGTCGATGCAGGAAACTCCCGAACACCCTGACGCGGTCGGAGACGGCTTCGACGGTGTCCAACATGGACAGCCAGTCGCCGGTGCTGTCCTTGATCGCGACGACATTGTCGAGATCAGCCAAGCGCGTGAACAATCCGGGAACGGTGCCCATGTCGACGGATACGCCGCGCGGCCAGTTGTAGGCCATGAACGGCAGGGATGTAGAGGTGGACAC
>NZ_JBAWFH010000295.1:0-8887 GCF_049591685.1 Rhodococcus sp. (in: high G+C Gram-positive bacteria)
CGCTGCAGACCGGCATCAAGGCCATCGACGCGATGACCCCCATCGGTCGCGGACAGCGTCAGCTCATCATCGGCGACCGCAAGACGGGCAAGACCGCCGTGTGCATCGACGCCATCCTCAACCAGAAAGCCAACTGGGAGTCCGGCGACGAGAAAAAGCAGGTCCGCTGCATATACGTCGCCATCGGCCAGAAGGGCTCCACGATCGCCGGCGTCAAGGCCGCGCTCGAAGAGCAGGGTGCACTGGAGTACACGACCATCGTCGCCGCTCCCGCGTCCGACTCGGCCGGTTTCAAGTGGCTCGCCCCGTACACCGGTTCGGCCATCGGCCAGCACTGGATGTACCAGGGTAAGCACGTCCTCATCGTGTTCGACGACCTGACCAAGCAGGCAGAGGCGTACCGCGCCATCTCGCTGCTGCTGCGTCGTCCGCCGGGCCGCGAGGCATACCCTGGTGACGTCTTCTACTTGCACTCCCGTCTGCTCGAGCGTTCGGCCAAGCTGTCCGACGAGCTCGGCGGCGGATCGCTGACGGCTCTGCCGATCATCGAGACCAAGGCCAACGACGTCTCGGCGTACATCCCGACCAACGTCATCTCGATCACCGACGGTCAGGTGTTCCTCGAGTCCGACCTGTTCAACAAGGGTGTTCGTCCCGCGATCAACGTCGGTATCTCGGTCTCCCGAGTCGGTGGCGCTGCGCAGACCAAGGGCATGAAGAAGGTTTCCGGTTCGCTTCGTCTGGAGCTTGCTCAGTTCCGTGAGCTGGAAGCGTTCTCGGCTTTCGCCTCGGACCTCGATGCTGCCTCCAAGGCTCAGCTCGAGCGTGGCGCTCGCCTCGTGGAGCTGCTGAAGCAGGATCAGTACTCGCCCGTCGCGGTCGAAGATCAGATCGTGTCGATCTGGCTCGCCGGTCAGGGTACGTACGACTCGGTTCCCGTCGGCGACGTCCGTCGCTTCGAGACCGAGCTGCTCGAAGATCTGCACCGTAACGCCAGCGGCGTCTACGACAGCATCGCCGGTGGCAAGGCTCTCGACGAAGACACGCAGAAGGCACTGACCGAAGCCACCGAGAAGTTCAAGGCAGGCTTCCTCGACTCCGAGGGCAACCGCGTCGTCAACGAGGCAGAAGCCGACACGATGAACCCGGACGAGGTCAGCCACGAGCAGGTCAACGTCACGCGCAAGACAGTCAGCAAGTAGGTCTGCGAGATGCCCAGTGTCGTAACGAGTAGAGAAGGGAGCGTGAACAGCTGATGGCAAGCATTCTCGAGCTGCGTTCCCGGATCAAGTCGGTCAACTCGACCAAGAAGATCACCAAAGCGCAGGAATTGATTGCGACATCGCGAATCACCAAGGCGCAGGCGCGTGTTGCCGCATCCAAGCCGTACGCGGAAGAGATCACCAAGGTGCTCTCGGCATTGGCGAGTGCTTCGGGTTCGCTCGAACACCCACTGCTGACCGAGCGTTCGGAGCCCAAGCGGGCCGCAGTTCTGGTTGTCACCAGTGACCGCGGCATGGCGGGCGGCTACAACGCCAACGTCCTCAAAGAAGCTGAGGAGCTGTTCCAGCTGCTCCGCAAGGAGGGCAAGGATCCGGTCATCTACGTGCTCGGTGCAAAGGGACTCGGTTACTACACCTTCCGTGAGCGCGACGTGAAGGGTGCATGGACCGGCTTCTCACAGCAGCCCGCGTACTCCGACGCAGCGAAGGCCAGCAAGCACCTGGTCGAGCTGTTCATGGCGGGTTCCGGCTCGGAGGTCGATGCACCCAACGGTGAAGGCACCGTCGAGGGCGTCGACGAACTGCACATCGTGTACACGCGATTCGTGTCGATGCTGACGCAGCAGCCCGAAGTCCGCCGCATGGCACCGCTGGAGATCGCGTACACCGACGAGGAGATTCAGATGGGTGCAGACGCGCTCACCGATTCGCCCTCGGCGTCGGACGTTCAGGCTCAGTACGATTTCGAGCCCGAAGCCGGAACGCTTCTGTCGGCTCTGCTGCCGAAGTACATCAGCACGAGGATCTACGCCTCGCTGCTCGATGCGGCTGCATCCGAGTCGGCCGCGCGTCGTACCGCCATGAAGGCTGCGACAGACAACGCGAACGAATTGGTCGAGACCCTGAGCCGTCAGGCAAACCAGGCTCGGCAAGCCCAGATCACCCAGGAAATCAGCGAAATCGTTGGTGGCGCAAACGCGTTGGCTGACAGCGCAGGAAGTGACTAAGCAATGACCGCAGCAGTAGCCCAAGAGAACGCGAGCGGAGCGGACACACAGTCCGGCCGTGTCGTTCGGGTCATCGGCCCCGTTGTGGACGTCGAGTTCCCGCGCGGCGCCATCCCCGCCTTGTTCAACGCCCTCCACGCAGAGATCACTCTGTCGACCGTGGCCAAGACCCTTACGCTCGAGGTTGCACAGCACCTCGGTGACAACCTGGTCCGCACCATCTCGATGCAGCCGACCGACGGACTCGTCCGCGGCACGACGGTTGACAACACCGGCAAGCCGATCTCGGTTCCCGTCGGTGACGTCGTCAAGGGCCACGTGTTCAATGCCCTCGGTGACTGCCTCGACACCCCGGGTCTCGGTCGCGACGGCGAGCAGTGGGGCATCCACCGCAAGCCACCAGCCTTCGATCAGCTCGAGGGAAAGACCGAAATCCTCGAAACGGGCATCAAGGTCATCGACCTGCTCACCCCGTACGTCAAGGGTGGAAAGATTGGTCTGTTCGGTGGTGCCGGCGTCGGCAAGACCGTTCTGATTCAGGAAATGATCACCCGTATCGCTCGTGAATTCTCGGGCACCTCGGTGTTCGCAGGAGTCGGCGAGCGCACCCGTGAAGGCACCGACCTTCACCTCGAGATGGAAGAGATGGGCGTCCTCCAGGACACCGCCCTCGTCTTCGGCCAGATGGACGAGCCGCCGGGCACGCGTATGCGCGTCGCCCTGTCCGCTCTGACCATGGCGGAGTACTTCCGCGATGTTCTGGGCCAGGACGTGCTGCTCTTCATCGACAACCTCTTCCGTTTCACGCAGGCAGGTTCGGAGGTGTCGACCCTTCTGGGACGTATGCCTTCTGCCGTGGGTTACCAGCCGACGCTGGCGGACGAGATGGGTGAGCTCCAGGAGCGCATCACCTCGACCCGTGGACGTTCGATCACCTCGCTGCAGGCGATCTACGTCCCCGCCGACGACTACACCGACCCGGCGCCTGCGACGACGTTCGCCCACCTCGACGCAACCACCGAGCTCTCGCGTCCGATTTCGCAGATGGGTATCTACCCCGCTGTGGACCCGTTGAGCTCGACTTCGCGAATCCTCGAGCCTGGCATCGTCGGCGCCGAGCACTTCCGCGTGGCCAACGAGGTGAAGCGGATTCTGCAGAAGTACAAGGAACTGCAGGACATCATCGCCATCCTCGGTATGGACGAGCTTCAGGAAGAGGACAAGGTTCTGGTCGGCCGCGCACGTCGCCTCCAGAAGTTCCTCGGCCAGAACTTCATCGTCGCCGAGAAGTTCACCGGTGAGCCGGGCTCGGTCGTGTCGCTCTCCGACACCATCGAGGCGTTCGACAAGGTCACCAAGGGTGAGTACGACCACCTTCCCGAGCAGGCCTTCAACAGCTGTGGTGGCCTCGACGACGTCGAGGCAGCGGCCAAGAAGATGTCCGGAAAGTAGCCCGACGTGACTTCTGCAGAAACGGACGGCATGGAAGTTTCACTCGTCGCGGTCGAGCAAAGACTGTGGTCCGGCAACGCGACCCTGGTCAGTGCTCAGACAACTGAGGGTGAGATCGGCATCATGAAGGGCCACGAGCCCGTACTGGGCCAGCTCGTCGAAGCAGGAACGGTCTCGATCACCACCACCGACGGGGAGAAGATCGTGGCTGCTGTCCACGGCGGCTTCTTGTCGGTGACGGGTAAGACCGTTACCGTCCTGGCGGAGTCTGCAGATTTCGCTCAGGACATCGACGTCGAAGCTGCCCGGGCAGTGTTGGACGCAGGCGGCGACGACAAGGAAGCCCTCGCTGTGGCGAAGGGCCGAATTCGCGCGGCTGAGCGGGCCTAGGTCATCGGAAAGCCGCGGCGGAGCCTGTCGAGATGCACATCGGAGTGATCGTTCTGGTCATCCTGGTCGTGCTGCTCGCAGGCCTCGTCGCGGCTTTTCTGTACCGTCTGACGATCTTGCGGCGCGGTGGTACCGCGGCGATCATGCGGGTCACACCGTCGGTCGGCGGTACCGGTTGGCGTCACGGAGTCATTCGCTACGGCGACAACACCCTCGTGTTTTTCAAACTGTCGAGCCTGCGGCCCGGCCCCGATCACCGGATGACCCGTCAGGGCATCGAACTGGGTAAGCGACGAACGCCGCGTGAAGACGAGTTCGACATCATGAGCGACGAGATCGCAGTGCTCGCGCTCACCGACGATGGCCGCCACTACGAGATTGCGCTCGACCGCGGTGCGTTGACGGCGTTCATGTCGTGGTTGGAGTCTCGTCCGTCCGGCCGGTCCAAACGCGGTCGTCCCGCAGCCTGAGCTGCGGCTCTATTCGCCGGTCGAGCGTGATGCTCCCGGCGTCCACTGAACGTCGCCCTCCGGGTTGGCATACCGGCTGAGGATGAACAACAAATCCGACAACCGGTTCAGGTACTTGGCGGGCAGGACGCTCGTGTCATCGGGTGACGCCTCGACGGCGGACCATGCAGCGCGCTCGGCGCGGCGGGCGATTGTGCGCGATGCGTGTAGTAGCGCCCCGAGCGGTGTGCCGCCGGGCAGAATGAACGATGTGAGCGGCTCGAGGCTCTCGTTGTACTCGTCGCACCAGCCTTCGAGGCGGTCGATGTAGCTCTCGTCTATGCGTAGTGGCGGGTACTTGGGATCCTCGACCACGGGGGTGGACAGATCTGCGCCGGCATCGAAGAGGTCACTCTGAACGGTGCGGATGATCCGGACGATGTCCTCCGGCGGATTGCCCAGTGCCAGAACGACTCCGAGGCTCGCATTGGTCTCGTCGCAGTCGGCGTAGGCGACCAGACGCGGGTCGTTCTTGGTCACCCGGGAAAAATCGCTCAGACCGGTGGTTCCGTCGTCGCCGGTTCGGGTGTAGATACGAGTCAAGTGCACGGCCATGGCGCCACGGTACCGCTCGGACGGCGGGTACGAACCCGCAGCTACGCTGTCGAACTGTGAGTGAACGCTTTTTGGTATCCGGTGGAAACCGACTCGTCGGCGAGGTGTCGGTGGGCGGTGCGAAGAACAGCGTCCTCAAATTGATGGCGGCCGCGCTGCTGGCCGAAGGAACGAGCACAATCACCAACTGCCCGGACATCCTGGACGTTCCGCTGATGGCGGAGGTGCTCCGAGGGCTCGGGTGCGAAGTGGTACTCGAGGGGTCGGTCGTGCACATCACGACGCCGGCCGAGCCCAAATACCATGCCGACTTTCCGGCTGTCACGCAGTTCCGTGCCTCGGTGTGTGTTCTCGGTCCGCTCGTCGCCCGATGTAAACGCGCGGTTGTCGCCTTGCCGGGTGGCGATGCCATCGGGTCACGACCGCTCGACATGCATCAGTCGGGGCTTCGACTGCTCGGCGCCCACAGCGAGATCAAGCACGGATGTGTAGTAGCCGAGGCCGAGGAGCTGCGTGGCGCGAACATCCGGCTCGCCTTTCCCTCTGTCGGAGCAACGGAGAACATCCTGATGGCCGCGGTGCTGGCCAAGGGTGAAACCGTCATCGACAACGCGGCGCGCGAACCCGACATCGTCGACGTCTGCAACATGCTCAACGAGATGGGTGCTCGAGTCAGCGGAGCCGGCACCTCGACGTTGACCATCAAGGGCGTTACCGTCCTGAAGCCCACGACCCACCGGGTCATCGGTGACCGTATCGTCGCGGCCACCTGGGGAATCGCTGCCGCGATGACGAGGGGTGACGTTCGCGTGCACGGGGTCAACCCCAAGCACCTGTCGCTGGTCTTGGACAAACTGCGATCTGCCGGGTCCGAGGTCACCTCCGAAGCGGACGGCTTCCGGGTGGTGCAGCGCGAGCGACCTACGGCCGTAAATTTTGCGACGTTGCCGTTCCCTGGCTTCCCTACGGACCTCCAACCGATGGCTATCGGGCTGGCAGCGGTCGCCGACGGAACGTCGATGATCACCGAGAACGTCTTCGAAGCGCGGTTCCGCTTCGTGGAGGAGATGATTCGACTGGGCGCCGACGCCCGAACCGACGGACATCACGCGGTGGTGCGCGGCGTCCCACAGTTGTCCAGTGCGCCGGTGTGGTCGTCCGACATCCGGGCCGGTGCCGGATTGGTCCTGGCAGGTCTGTGCGCCGACGGTGTCACCGAGGTGCACGACGTCTACCACATCGATCGCGGCTACCCCCGTTTCGTCGAAAACCTCACCGCGCTCGGCGGGAGCATCGAACGCGTCAGCTGATCGATCGCAGTGCGTCGGTGAGCACGTCGAGGCTGTACGCGAGTTCGTCGTCGGACACCGATCCGTACCCGATGAGCAGTCCTGACGTCGGTGAGACGCCGCGCGTCGATTCCGCCAAGGTTGCGACGTCGACGCCTCGCCCCGCGGCCGCAGCGGATACGTGCTGCGCGCGATCGGCGTCGATCAACAACGTCGTATGCATGCCGGCGCCGACTCCGCGTAGCGCGCCGAACGGTGCCAAGGCGGCAGCAACGATGCGGTCACGCTCCCGATAACGTCGCCTGGCGGCTCGAACGGTGCGGTCCCACTCGCCGTCTCGCAGTAGCGATGTCATGGCGTGCTGCACCGGTACGGATGGATAGTCTCCGGTGTCGCGACGAACAACGGCAATCTCGTCGACGATGTGGGGAGGCGCCACCAACCAACCGAGTCGAATACCGGCGCCCAGAGTCTTCGCCACCGTGCCCAGATACACCGTCCTGTCCCGGGCGAGTTCGGCTACGGTCGGCAAAGGTGCTACGTCGTAACGGAATTCGGAATCGTAGTCGTCCTCGATGATCATCACCTCCCGGCCGCGCGCGAAGTCGGCCAATGCGCGGCGGCGCCCGATTGTCAGCAGGCCGCCGGTCGGGTACTGGTGAGAAGGAGTCACGTAAACCGCTGCGGTGTGCCGCGGCGCCGAGTCCAGATCGTGCGTCTGCAGTCCGTCGGCATCGACGGGAACGCCGAACACCGACCAACCAGACCGCGCGGCGGTGGTCGCGGCAACCGAGTACCCGGGGTTCTCGTGCGCCAGTATCGGCGTCGAAAGTCGCGCCGTCCCAGCGAGGGCAGCGAGAGTCAGGCCGAATCCGTGCATGCTGCCCGTGGTGATGACGATCGAATCCGCCGAAGTGTGCAGGCCGCGCGCTCGGCCGAGCAGGTCTGCGACGGCTCCGCGGAGGTCCGATTCACCGAGCGGGTCGGGGTAGGCGTGCGGGGGAGTGGTACTACCGGCGTCTCTCCATGCGCGTTTCCATGCCGGGGACAGGGATGCTGGTACCCAGGGGGAGCCGGTACCGAGTCGTATCCGTCGCCCACCGGTTGAGTGCTCTGTGTTTCGCGCGTTCGGGCGCTCCCCACCACGCGCGGCCGGCGCTCGCCCGGTAGGGAGCGCGCGAACGTATGTCCCCGAGCCGCGTCGCGGTTCGAGCCACCCCTCGGCGATCAGTTGTTCGTAGGCACTCTCGACAACGCCTCGGGCGATTCCGATATCGACGGAAAGTGCTCTGCTGCTGGGTAAGCGAGCTCCCGCGACCAAACTCTCGTTGGTGATTGCCGCCCTGATGCGATCCGCGATCTGCACGGGCAACGTGCGCGCGTCGCCGCGATCGAGCGTGACGCCGATCGAAGAGGGGAGCATGAAAACCTCCGAGATGCGTCGAGTGGCCTACAAAGATGTCGAGTGGCCTACAAAGATCCAGCCTCACTGGACCATGACGGGAGGCCAGTCGTGCGGAAGGATCAATCCGGTGAACGAAGGAATCGAACCGCTGTCTCCCACCCCTCGCTCGACGATCCGGCGCGGACGTCGTCGCGCCCAGACCGATCGGCGCGGTCTCGCCGACGTTCTGTCGGTGGCGAAGCTATGTCATCTCGGGGTGAACGTCGACGGATCCGTTCGCGTGGTGCCGACCGCGTTCGGAGTCGACTACGACGGGCCGGATCGCGGTGGAACTCTGTATCTGCACGGGTCGGTCGCCGCGCGCAGTCTCGTCCAGGCACCTGGAACCGAAATCTGCGTCACCGTCACCGTGCTCGACGGGCTCGTTCTCGCGAGATCCGCTTTCAATCACTCGATGAACTACCGAAGTGCAGTCGTTCTGGGTACGCCGAGAGTTGTGACCTCCGAAGACGAGCGCGTGCGCGCGCTCGACGCGATCGTGGATCAGGTAGTCGAGGGGAGAAGCGAACACTTGCGACCGCATACCGCCAAGGAGCTGGCTGCGACCGTCGTACTAGCGCTCCCGCTGTACGAGGCGTCGGTGAAGGCTCGCTACGGCGATCCGTCGGACGATGCGGGCGACATCGACGCGGGCGGCGTGTGGGCGGGTGTCGTTCCGGTGCGTCGCGTACTCGGGAAACCGATACCAACTTCCGATCTCGACGCTGACGTCCCTGTGCCGCAGCATGTTCGAGCGCTGAACTGACAACCGCGAGCAACTATGTCCGGGGTCACAGTCTCGCAATTGGCTCGGCGTCGCGTTGTGAGGATTGGGGCGGCCGCCGTCACCTGCGGAAACGGTGAGCCCGATTGTCGTCACCTGCGGATTTGCGTGACGTCCCCTCCTCGCGTAACTTTTGTCGAGTCAGAGCGACACGGACACCGACCCGCTGCCGAGAGGTGCGGGACACGAGGTTGTACGGTGTGTGTCTGGCTGTGAAGTGTGTAGGACAGTGTG
>NZ_JBAWFH010000296.1:0-11719 GCF_049591685.1 Rhodococcus sp. (in: high G+C Gram-positive bacteria)
GCGCGGGTGTACCTGTGCAGCAACATCGTCGACGCAATTGCAACAACGATGCCGATGACGGGCGGGATACCCAGCTCCAATTCGCCCGACAACCACGCGAGAAGAGCTGCGAAGGAGTAGGCAGCGAGATGCGGCCAGTGCACGAGAGGGGGAACGTAATCCTCCGGAACGCCTCGACGCCACCGGCACAGGAAGTCGCCGATGAGAACGCCGCCCAGCGGGGGAATGAAGGTACCGAGCAGGCTCAGATAGTCGACGAGGTGGTTCTGGACGCCGACGAGCGCGAGCACGGTACCGATGACGCATCCTCCGATGATGAACGGCGCTTTCTTCGGATGCCTGAACATCTCGGCGCCGGCCACTCCGAATGCATATGCGGTGTCGGCGTTGCTCTTCCACAGGTTGCCGAACAGCAGGATCAGGCCCCAGCCGACCAAACCCAAGTTGTAGAGGATCAAGACGAAGTCGCCCTCTTCGAACGTGATCGCTCCGATGGCACCGAACAGAATCATCATCCCGTTGCCGACCAAGAAGCCGATTATGCACGCCCACGCTGCCTGTGATCCGGAGCGGGCGAAGCGGGTCCAGTTGGGCGCCTGCGTCCCGGCCGAGACGAACGTACCGACCACCGTCGTGATGGCGAGCGTGACAGTCATCGTCGTCGTGGGTGCGGCCGAGGTCAGTCCGGAGAATCCACCGACCTCGTCGAGCGACCTGGACACCACCCAGCACGCCAGAGCGATGATCAGCGGTGTCGACACCACCGACACCCAGTACATTCCGCGATAGCCGTAGCACGCGGTGATGCACATCAGAATACTTGCGCCGATCATCACCGCTGCGCTCGCAGCGTACGACTCCCAGCCCATCGCCTGGGCAGTGAGCTCACCGATGGTGCCGATGATGACTCCGTACCAACCTATCTGCGTGCCGCCCAGCAACAGGGACGCCAGTTTGGATCCGCGGCTGCCGAAGCTGTAGCGCGCCATGAGAACGGTGGTGAGGCCTGTGCGCGCACCGGCGAAACCCATCATGGCGACATACGCACCCAAGATCGCCGATCCGGCCGCGATCACCAGAATCAACGGCCAGAACGAGAATGCGGTACCGAGCGCTGCTCCGGCGAGCATCGTCGGTGTGAAGATGGTGAACCCCAGTAGCACCACTGCAAGCGAGAAGAACGGTTTGCGAGCACTGAGAGGCACCGCAGTGACGGGATAGTCCGGATCGACAGGGTCGTCCTGGTGGGCTGCCTTGTTCGGGTCGGCTGCTCTGTTGGGGTCGGAGTCGGGTACGGCTCTGCTGCTCACGCTTCTTCGCCGATGTCCTCGAACCACAGGCCCGGGCGCTCTGCGAGCATGCGTTCCATGAGCCCGACGCATTCGGCATCGTCGACGACGTCGACTTTCACCCCGTGATCACGCAGCAGGCTTTCCGAGCGTTCGAACGAACGATTCTCTCCCACGACGATTCTCGGGATCTCGTACAGCAGGGCGGTTCCCGCGCACATGAAACAGGGCGACAACGTCGTATAAAGGACGGAGTTACGGTAGACGGACGCTGTCAGCCGTCCTGCCTGTTCGATGCAATCGGTCTCGCCGTGGCGTATCGCGCTGTTCATCTGCACGCGCCGGTTCCGGCCGACGGCGAGAACTTCGCCGTCGTGAACGAGCGCCGCGCCGATGGGCACGCCGCCCTCCTCCCAGCCGATCTTCGCCTGCTCGATCGCGAGCCCGAGGTAGTACTCGTCGGTGCGCTCTGAACTGATCACATGTCCTCCTTGTGTCGATGGGGTTCACCGATTGTGGTCTTAAGTCACAAGTCGACCAGCCTCGGATCAGGTTGCCAAGGGACGCTGTGTCAATTCGGCACACATCCATCTATGGCGGATTGCCCCCTCGGCGAAGTATGGAGTAATGCTGCCCACCCTGCGAAACGAGATGGGTGGGCTGCTCGCCCGGGGGAGAACTTCTCCTGACCACCGGTCTGGGGCTGCCAGGACGGTCCTCCGAACAGTTGACCGCCTACATCGACCAGGTATCCGACGGTAGCTGGCCACCGGAATGATTCCCGGGGCGGTCACGGCGTTCATCGCCGAACAACTCGGACCCGTCATCGCGTTCGACACCGAGCACTGCGCGGACCTCGTGCGAAGTCTCGACGCCTACATTGCGAACCGGGGCAGCAAGGCCCGGACGGCAAGTGCTCCCCTGTTCGAGTTAGCACAGTTACCCGCGAGGTGCGCGCGGAAGCCGCCTGCGGATCGAGCCCGGTGTGCAAACGCCACGCGGTCAACGCAAGTCCCAGGCATGCACTGTGCGTCGGATCGTCGAGCGACGCACCGAGCATTCCTTCCAGACTTACCAATCGGGAGTACAGCGACTGCCGCCGGATTCCCAACGGGCTATCGGTCGAGATAGAACTCCGCGATTTCGGTGGCTACGGCGGCGACGGCGGCAGCCAACTCTGGGTCCATTCTCGGTGCATCAGCCGGTGCATCAGCCGGTGCATCAGCGAGGGCGGCAGCCAGTGCTGCGCCCCTGAGCCCGCGGGTGCGCAGAAGCTCCCAGGCTTCCTCGACTGCGCGCACCGAGGTGGCGAAGTCGAGTTCCGGCCGATTGGACCGCAGGGCCGTTGCAGCCCAATCGGCGTCGAACGTCCCGCGGGGAGGGCCGAACACTCGCTCGCCCGAGGAGTAGCTCTTGGGTTCCATGCTTGTCGATGGTAGGCCTGTCAGGCCAGTTGAATGACCGCGAGTTCTCCTTCGGCATGCGAACTGCGGAGCCGCTTCTTGTCGTACTTGCCCACGCTGGTCTTGGGGACCTCGTCGATGAAGGTCCAGCGCTCGGGAAGCTGCCAGTGAGCCACCCGCCCGTCGAGAAACTCCCGCAGCTCGTCGGCGCTGATCTCGGCCCCTTCTCTGATGACCACGGCAACCAGGGGACGCTCGTCCCACTTCGAGTCGGGCACACCGATGACCGCTGCCTCGAGTACATCGGGGTGCGCCATGACGTGATTCTCCAACTCCACGGAGGAGATCCACTCGCCGCCGGATTTGATGATGTCCTTCGACCGGTCGGTGAGCCGCAGGTATCCTCCGGGGGAGATGGTGCCGACGTCACCGGTGCGCAGCCAACCGTCGTCGAACTTGTCTGCCGCGTCGCCGCGATAGTAACTACCGGTGATCCACGGGCCACGTACCTCGAGCTCGCCGACCTGCTCACCGTCCCATGGCAGTTCGTTGCCCGCGTCGCCGACGAGCCTCGCACGTACGGCGGCGACGAATCTTCCCTGCGTGCAGCGCAGATCGAACTCGTCCTCCGGCGACAACCCTGCGTCCGGACGCCCCGATGTTCCCAGTGGGGACGTCTCGGTCATGCCCCATGCCTGTGTGATGTGCAGGCCGTACTCGTCGTGGAACGCGCGCATCAGGCTCGGCGGGCAAGAACTACCGCCGACGACGACGTCACGCAGGCACGACAGGTCGACCGGGTGTTCGGCGAGATGGGCGTACAACGCCTGCCAGATCGTAGGCACTGCGGCGGCAGCCGTCGGACGCAGCGTCTCGATCATTTCGGCGAGAGGCGCGGGCTGTAAGAACCTGTCCGGCATGATGATCGACGCGCCGACCATCAGCGCCGCGTACGGCAGACCCCACGACATGGCATGGAACATCGGCACGATCGCGAGAACTTTGTCCGACTGAGCGATCGCCATGGCGTCTGTCATGCACGCCTGCATCGAGTGCAGCCAGATCGAGCGGTGCGAGTAGACGACACCCTTGGGATCTCCGGTGGTGCCGGACGTGTAACACATTGCCGCTGCCGAGGTTTCGTCGAGCTCCGGCCAATCGAACTCTTCCGGATGACCCGCCAGGAACTCTTCGTAGTTTCGCACTTTCATGCCGTCGGGTGCCAGCACATCATCGGGGCCTGCGCCGACAACGATGAGGTGTCGCACCGTCGGCATCGTGGGCAGCAGCGGCGTCAGAAGGGGGAGCAGGCTCGCGTCGGCGATGATGACGCGATCGTCCGCATGTTCGGCGATATAGGTGAGTTGCTCGGGGAAAAGCCGAATGTTGAGCGTGTGCAGCACCGCGCCCATGGCGGGAATTGCCATGTACGCCTCCATGTGTGCCGCGTTGTTCCACATGAAGGTGGCGACGCGCTGATCGTCGTCGATCCCGATCGACCGGAGGGCGTGCGCGAGTTGAGCGGCGCGCTTGCCCAGGTCGGCGAACGTGACCGTGGTCGGCCCGGTCTCGCCCCACGTGGTGACTTCGGCTGACCCGTGAATCGACGTCCCGAATCTGACGAGCTGGCCGATCGACAACGGTGTGTCCTGCATGGTGCTCTTCATGAACGTGCCACTCCTCGGTTCCCGGCGCGCCCCGTCCGTGCAACTATGTGCCGCGCGTCACAAGTATGCACAGTACGGATTGCGCGCGAGTGCGCCACGAGTTTGTCGAAAGCAAGTCGAACGATTCTGCGTAAGCTGAGTACTCGTGGGCAAGAAGCGGCGCAGCATCCTCCGCGTCCTCGGCGTGGGCGTCGCCCTCGTCCTGGCCGTCGTTCTCGGCTCGGCTGCCTGGGTGGAGTACAAGTCCTTCGGGCGAGTGCACGGCACCGCCGACTCACCGGAGGCGCCCGTTGTCATCGTGCTCGGCTCGCAGGTGCGCGACGGCAAACCGATGAAGTTCCTCTCCGGTCGCCTCGACGCGGCCATCGAACTCGTCGAGGCTGGAAAGGCCCGGGCGGTGCTGGTGTCGGGCGACGCCGACGGCCGGTCCGGCGACGAAATAGCAGCGATGACCGACTATCTGGTCGACGCAGGCATCGACCGCGACATCATCGTCGGCGACGACCACGGCGTCGACACCCACGACTCGTGCATCCGGGCCGCGGACACCTTCGGGGTCACCGATGCACTGGTCGTAAGCCAGGGTCTGCACGTCTCGCGGGCGGTGGCCCTGTGCCGAGACGCCGGCATCGACGCCCACGGGGTCGACGCCGAATGCGACTGCAACCCGATGGCACTCGCACGCAACTTCGGACGCGAATGGCTCGCCCGGCCGAAGGTGATCCTCGACCTGATGTCGGGCCGAGAGCCGGCCACCGTGACGCCGCGGGTCGAATCGCTGACGTCTTCTGGCTGACGTTTACTGGCTGAGCACGATCTCTCCACGTCCGAGGGTGATCGTGGCGTGGGCTCGTCGTGCATCGTCCGCGTCGTGGGTGGCCATCACCACGGTGGCTCCCCGTGCTGCCTCGTCGGCGACCACGCTGTCGATGATCTCGCGTGCCTCGGCGTCGAGACCCGTGGTGGGTTCGTCCAACAGGACGAGATCGCCGCGCTCGACGAGTGCCTGCGCGAGGAGGGCGCGCTGACGCTGGCCGCCGGAGAGCGTCGACAAGCGTCGTGATCGCAGTTCGGTGAGTCGCAGACGTTCGATGGCCGAGTCGACGGCTTCCCTTTCTTCGACACGGGGTCGGCCGAGGATCCCACGCCGCGGCCAGGTGCCCATCTCGACCACCTCGCGCACGCTGATGGACATCCGGTCGTTGACGTCGCTGCGCTGCGGGACGTAGCTGACGCGTCGTCGTCCGATTGCGACGGTTCCCGACGTGGGGCGCACAATGCCGGCGAGTGTCTGCAGCAGTGTCGATTTGCCTGAGCCGTTGTGGCCGACGAGGGCGGTGACGGTGCCGGGCGCGAATGTTGCGCTGACGTCGGTCAACGCGGTGGTAGATCCGTACGCAACGGACAGGGAATGTACGGACACCGATTCGCTCACGACAACCATTGTCACATAGTCTCCTCGCTGTGGATTGGCTACTCGACCCATTTGCGGTCTCCTTCGTGCAGCGCGCCCTCTGGGCAGGAATGCTGGTGTCGATTCTGTGCGCACTCGTCGGCACGTGGGTCGTATTGCGCGGCATGGCTTTTCTGAGCGATGCCATCTCGCACGGCATGCTGCCCGGGGTTGCGGTCGCCTACTTGATGAGCGCCAACCTCATGATCGGTGCCGCCGTGAGCGCGGTCGTGATGATCGGGGGAGTGGCATGGGTGTCGCGCAACTCGTCGCTGTCGGAGGACACCGGAATTGGACTGCTCTTCGTCGGCATGCTGGCACTCGGCGTCGTCATCGTCTCCCGGGCGCGGTCGTTCGCCGTCGACCTGACGGCGTTCCTGTTCGGTGACGTGCTCTCGGCGACATACGCGGACCTGGTGTTCCTCGCATTCGCCGCAGCGCTCGCCTTGGCCGTGTCCGTCGTCGCCTACCGGCCGTTCGTCGCGTTGGTCTTCGACGAACGGAAGGCGCAGACATACGGGTTCAAACCTCGCCTCGCGCATGTGGTTCTGCTGGCGCTCGTCGTACTGGCTGTCGTGGCGTCGTTCCGCATCGTCGGAACGCTGCTCGTATTCGGTTTGCTCGTCGCGCCTTCCGCTACCGCCTACCTCTTCGGTCGTTCGATCGTGCAGTCGATGATTATTGCCACACTGCTCGGATGGTCGGCTACCGCGATCGGTCTCATCGTGTCGTGGAATGCGAACACGGCAGCCGGTGCCACGATTGCCGGGCTCGCAGTGCTGCAGTTCTTCGTCGTCGCGGCGGCGAAATCGGGTCGTGGAGCGGTGGTGGCGAAGCGTGCTCAGGGGCGCCCGATCGGCGCCCGCTGACATGACTTAACCTAACGATAATCGTTATCGTTTCTGTTAGGGGTTTGTGGTGTCCGTACGCAAGTTGGTCATGTTGGTCGGCGTCTCCGCGCTGGCGATCGCAGGATGTAGCAGCGAGGAGAACGCGGCCGAGTCGTCCACCGCGTCGACAACCGGTGCTGCACGCGCAGGCAGCGATATCGCCGCGGAGGCCGGATCGACCGAGGTCGAGGGCCCGGAACCCCGCCTCGTGGTCGCCGACGCCGACTCCGGGCGCATCGAGGTCATCGATCTCGCGACCGAAGAATCCGTCGGCTCTTTCGACGTGGAAAGCGCAGCTCGGTTGACCACCGTGAACGGGCGCTACGTCGTCGCCGTGGACGGAGAGGGCGGACGCGTCGACTTCCTCGACCCCGGCTCGTGGACCATCGAGCACGGCGATCACTCCCACTCGTACGTCAAGGACCCGACCGAGATCGGATCGCTCGTAGGCGAGGATCCCGCCCACGTCATCGCGGGAGACCGTAAGGTAGCCGTGTTCTACGACGGCACCGGCACCGCAGACATCGTCGACTTCGACGTCCTCGGCAAGGGTGAGGCCACCGTCGCCACGACGGTCGACGCCGCCGCACCTCACCACGGCATCGCCGTCCCGATGTCCGACCAGTACGTCGTGTCGACGGGCGGCACCGAAGAGGACTTGCCGAACGCCCTCGAATTGCGCAATGAGACAGGCGAAATGGTGCGCGCCCTCGACGGCTCATGCCCCGAAATGCACGGCGAGGCGGTGTTCTCGAGCTACCTCGTGCTCGCGTGCGAGGACGGCGTGCTGAAGGTCGAGGACGATTTCACCACCACCAAGATGCCCTACCCGACGGCCGGAAACCGCGCATGGTCGTTCGATCACCAAGGCAAGAGCGCACTCGTCTCGGCCGCGACCGCCGGGGGAGTGCTCGTGCTCGACACCCGATCGGGGCAGTGGGTCGAGGCGAAGACCGCCGACGAGGCGTTGGCATCCGGCGTCTCCGGTGACGGCAAGACCATCTTCTCGCTGCAGACGGACGGCACTTTCCGCACGTTCGACGGGGTGACCGGCGCGGAGCTGTCGTCGACGCCGGTGCTGTCCGCTCCGTACGTAGAGGACGACGAGACGCCGTCGATGCAGGTGGGCGGGAACAGGGTGTACGTCTCCGACCCGAAAGCCGACACCGTCACCGAGATCGACTACCGCGACGCAGGACGCATCGCCCGCACCCTCGACCTCGACATCTCGCCCGCATCGATCGGAGTGGTCGGCGCATGAAAAAACTGTTACTGCTGGCCCTTCCGGTCGTTGCCGTCCTGGCGGGCTGCTCGGACGCCGATGCGTCCGGCAGGCCCACCGTCGTGGTGACCACGAACATCCTCGGCGACATCACGTCCAACATCGTCGGCGACCAGGCCGACGTGCTGGTGCTGATGCCGCCGAACTCCGATCCGCATTCGTTCGAGATCTCGGCGGCAGAAGCGGCCCAGGTGGAGTCGGCCGACCTGTTGATAGCCAACGGTCTCGGGCTCGAGGAGGGCGTCGCCAACACCATCGAAGCCGCCCGCTCCGAAGGAGTGAACGTGGTCGAAGCCGGACCGTCGGCCGACCCCATCGCCTACGTCACCGGACAGTCCACGGGAGCGCAGGACCCGCATATCTGGACCGACCCGACCCGAATGCGCGCAGTGGTCGAGCTCATTCGCGATGCGCTGAAGGAGTCCGTCGATGGAGTCGATGTGGACGCAATCGATTCGGCCGCTGCACAATACGACACGCAACTCGTCGAACTCGACGAGAGCATGGCCCAACGCTTTGAACCGATCGCGCCGGACAAACGCAAACTGGTGACCAACCACCACGTGTTCGGCTACCTCGCCGACCGCTACGACTTCGAGGTCATCGGAGCCGTCATCCCAAGCGGTACGACACTCGCCTCACCCAGCGCATCGGACCTCTCCGACCTGGCGGGAACAGTCCGCGCAGCAGGTGTGGCAACGATATTCGTCGACTCCTCGCAACCCGACCGACTGGCCCAGGTGATGGCATCGGAAGCCGGCGTGAACATCGGAGTCGTCGAGCTGTACACCGAATCGCTCGGCGACGAAACCTCGGAAGCATCGACCTACCTGGACATGATGGAGTTCAATTCCTCAGCCATAGCGGCCGGTTTGTCGTAAGGCGCTGCGCACCGGTGTGCCTTTTGTGTTGCCAGGTCAGCACAAAAGGCACACCGGCGGCGGAGCCGCACATGCATTCATACGCACTAATGGCTTTGACAATCGTTTGCAATTACCTGTAATTCTTTGGAACATGAAGACCACCCGTTCTTATCGCACCCTCGGCGCGGCAGTTGCGCTGAGTACATCGGTCGCACTTCTCGCGGCCTGCTCGTCTGAATCGACCACCGAGGCGGAATCCGCCGGTACAACCACCGCCGAAGCCGCTGCCGCCGAGGCAAACTCGGAGCCCACGCCCCGCATCGCCACCAGCTATGACGGCGGCGTCCTGATCCTCGACGCCACGACGCTCGAGACGGTCGAAGACATCTCGGGTATCGAAGGCTTCACCCGGCTCAACCCGGCCGGCGACGGGCGCCATCTCTTCGTCAGCGGGACAGGTGCTTTCACAGCCCTCGACGCCGGAACATGGACCGACGGTTCGCAGTCCTACACTTCCACGCCTGCGTTGACCGACATCAAGTTCGACGCAACCACGCCGGGTCACGTCGTGCGCCACGACGGTAAGACGGTTCTCTTCGACGACGGCACCGGCAAGGTCGAAATGTTCGAGTCGGCTGCGTTGCTGGAAGGCAGCAAGCCCGAAGCGGAGTCGTACACGACGCCCGAGGCGCATCACGGTGTTGCAGTGGAGTTGTCGGACGGCTCACTGCTTACCACGGTCGGCAACGAGGACGAGCGCACCGGCATCGTCGTGCTCGACGCGGATCGCAAGGAGATCGCCCGGAACGAGGAATGCCCGGGCGTCCACGGCGAAGCCGTTGCTGCCGACGAGACCGTCGTCGTGGGATGCCAGGACGGCCTGCTCATCTACCGCGACGGTGAGATCCGCAAGGTGCAGAGCCCGGACGCCTACGGCCGCATCGGCAACCAGGCCGGCGACGAGAACTCGCCGATCCTGCTCGGCGACTACAAGACCGATCCGGATGCCGAGCTCGAGCGTCCGACCCGCGTGTCGTTGACCGACACCGTTTCGGGTGAGCTCACGCTCGTCGATCTGGGCACCAGCTACACGTTCCGCTCGCTCGGCCGCGGCCCGGCCGGTGAAGCGATCGTGCTCGGTACCGATGGCGCGCTGCACATCATCGACGTCAACACGAAGGCCGTCACCAAGACCATCCCCGTAGTCGATGCTTGGGAAGAGCCCGTCAAGTGGCAGGAACCGCGCCCGGCGCTGTTCGTGCAGGACGGCACCGCATACGTGTCCGACCCGGCCGGTGATGCGGTTCACGCGGTCGATTTGGCCACCGGCGCGATCTCGGCCACCGGCGAACTGGCTCATACGCCCAATGAGCTGACCGGCGTCACCGGCTAGAAGTCCACGACATGAGCCCGGCCCCGGCGTCCTCGCTGCGGCCGGGTTTCGTCGTTTCCTGCCGGGTCCTTCCCAACGCTCACGACTGTGTGTAACCATAAGTACCAGCAAGCGTGATTGTTTTGTTCCAGCACGGAAGAGCCAGCTGTTCAGGGAGGGTGAAGATCGCATGGTCACAATTGCTCGGAGCAAGAAGGCGCGGCAAGCGTCCACCGACACGAGGCTGCCGATCGAGTCGTATCGCGAGATGCTCGACGTGCTGTCCGAGGGGTCGGTGCGACGAAATTTCGACCCGTATCTGGACATCGACTGGGACAGCGATGAGTTTCAGATGCACGCCGACGACCCCCGCTGGGTATTGCCCGTCAATCACCCCCTCGGCAGTACGTCCTGGTATCGAGCACTGCCCGCCGACCGGCAGATCGAGGTCGGTCGCCACATTCAGATCAATGCGGTCAAGGTCGGTGCCGCCTTCGAATCCATCCTGATCCGCGGAATGATGCAGTTCATCATGCGGATGCCCAACAACTCGCTAGAGTTCCGCTACTGCCTCCACGAAATTACGGAGGAGTGCAACCACATTCAGATGTTCCAGGAGTTGGTGAACCGCTCCGGCGCCGACGTACCGGGCATGCGCAAAGACTTCCGGCTCGCATCACCCAGCATGGGAATGCTGGGAGCGTCGATGCCGCTCATCTTCTTCGTGGGGATCCTCGCCGGTGAGGAACCGATCGACCACTGGCAGAAGTCGGTCATCCGGCAGGGCAAGGAAGTTCCGCCCGCCCTGCTGCGCACGATGGAAATTCACATCGCAGAAGAAGCCCGCCATATCTCCTTCGCGCACCACTTCATCCGACAGCACTACCCCAACCAGCGCCGTTCGACGAGATGGCTCGTCTCGGTGTCGACGCCCATCATCATGCGTTGGCTCGCCGGCGTCATCATGGCCCCGCCGCGCACACTCGCCTCCAATCTCGGCATCCCGCGCAGCGTTGTCAAAGAGGCCTACTGGAACAGCCCGACCGGGCACGAGCAACTCTCGTCGTACTTCGGTGACGTGCGCATGCTCGCCAGTGAAGTGGGCATGATGAACCCGGTGTCGAAGTATCTGTGGAAGAAGCTCCGCATCGACGGCACCGTCTCACGGTTCCGCGGAGAGCCGGATCGAAAGGTTCACATCTCCGACTGACGCTGCCACGAGCCCGCCTTGATGGAATGCCTGTCAAGTAAGTACTCTTGCATGCGTGCTGGAACAGAACCGATACGTCCACGTCGTCGCTCCCGAACAGGCCGAAACGGTCGAGGACGCACAGCCGCCTCGACCAGCGGACGACGGTGTGGTCGTCGCAATCACATACTGCGGTATCTGTGCCACCGATACGCATGGTTACTCCTCGGCCGCGCTCCCACCCGCCGTGTTCGGACACGAGTGGACGGGAACCGTCGCGGCAATCGGTGAGAACGTGACGACCGTTGCCG
>NZ_JBAWFH010000297.1:0-5207 GCF_049591685.1 Rhodococcus sp. (in: high G+C Gram-positive bacteria)
GCCATACCCGCCGATCGTCGGCTCAATCGCCCGATTCGAACGGCAGGCAGCCGCCGACCGACGCTCGCTTACACTTCGCATGCGCGAGTCGGAGACGACTGCGTGCGCCGATCGCAGTTCTCCTACCTGGAGATGGATCATGGTCCCGAAAGGATGTAGTTGTCCGCTATGCGATTGCATCACAACCGGTTCCGTCAGCGTGCTGCGGGTTGTCGCCGCAACGGCGGTCACGGCCGCGGTCACGGTCGGAATGAGCGCATGCGGTGCGAGCGATGACAACCCGGGCGGCGACGCGACCACCGCGGAACTCGACAACAACACGCGTGTCATCGACACGGACCGGGGCCAGGTGACGGTTCCGGTAGCGCCTCGGCGCATCGAACGAACGACTCCAATCGATTGCGCCGACCGTGTTGATTTCGTCCTCCTTCAACACCTGGCAGGGCCAGCTCGAAGCGGTTGCGGACGCCGCGGGCGAGAGTGACGAGGTGGCCGAACTCGTTATGGCCTACGATGACAAGATCGCGGAGGTGAGGGCCACCATCGCCATCCCCGATTCCCCGGTCGCGACGTGTCGGCCAAAGCGAACTACCCGAAACTTCACGGCTCGGGCGACTCGTTCATCATCAGCAACGAGTTGCTCGCTCAGGTCGGCGACGCACCCACGATGTTCGTCGTTCCGGTTGCCGGCCGGTCTCTCGGCGAGCTGAGGCGGGATCCGCCGTACAGCACTTTGCCCGCCTTCGCCGCGGGGCAGGTCTACGAATTGCCGGCAACCAGCTACCGCCCGGATTACGACGGCGTCATGGGAACGCTCGATGTGATCGCACGGACCTTCACTCAATAGACGAACGGCGCTTCGTTCGCATCCTTCCCCGCTTCGTGACGGTCGTCTCTTCTCGGAATTGCGGACGGCGTGTGCCGGTTGTGCGCACAAGTAACCAATTCTCGAATCGATCGAACGTATGGAAAAGAGTCGAATCAGTGACGTTGTTTTCTCCGTTGACCCTTGGCGAGCTCACTCTCCGAAACAGGCTGGTCATGGCACCGCTGACCAGGGTGCGGTCGGGTCGCGACGGTGTTCCGGGCCCGATGGTCGTCGAGCATTACCGGCAGCGGGCTTCGCTGGGACTCATCATCAGCGAGGGTACGTACCCCAGCCACGCAGGACAGGGATTTCCCGGACAGCCGGGCCTCGTCACACCCGAGCAAATCGACGGGTGGCGCGCGGTGGCCGAGGCGGTGCATGCCGAAGGCGGCCTTATCGTGGCTCAGGTGATGCACGCCGGCCGGGTGACACACGAAGCAACAACCGGTGGGCACGAAGTCGTCGCACCGAGCGCAACAGCGATCGACGGCGAGACCCGGACATACGAAGGTAAGAAGCCGTATCCGGTGCCCCGTGCATTGGGCACCGAAGAGTTGTCCTCGGTGATCGACGAGTTCGTGCGCGGATCCAAGAACGCGATCGCTGCTGGGCTCGACGGTGTCGAACTACACGCGGCGAACGGATACCTGCTGCACGAGTTCCTCTCGCCCGCCTCCAATCACCGCGACGACGCCTACGGTGGATCGCCCGAAAACCGTGCACGCTTCGTCGCCGAGGTCGTCGAAGCTGTGGTGGACGCTGTCGGCGCCGGTCGAGTGGGAATCCGAATCTCCCCCGAGCACAACATCCAGGATGCCCTGGAGACGGACACCGGCGATGTGCGCGCAACGTACGGCGCGCTACTGGAACGCCTCGCGCCGCTGGGATTGTCGTATCTCAGTGTGCTGCACAAGGATCCGACAAGTGAGTTGGTACAGCTGTTGCGACGCGCGTTCGGTGGGCCCTTCCTCGTGAACAGTGGGTTCGGTGAAATCACGACCCGTGACGAGGCCCTTTCCATTCTCGCCGACGACATCGGCGAGGCAGTCGTCGTCGGACGCCCAGCGATCGCAAATCCCGATCTCGTCTACCGGTGGCAGCAGGACCTGCCGTTGAATGTGCCGGACGCAAGCACGTTCTACTCCGAAGGAGCCGTGGGTTACACAGACTATCCCGCGCTGCAACACTGATCAGGTTTCGGTACCGCCACACGGTGCCGACTCGAGGCCCGCACCGTTCTCGGTGCGGGCCTTGCTCGTTCGCTCGTCGACGAACGATTGCAGTCGGTCGATCGACGGACCGGCCGCACGGCCAACTCTTCCGCTTCGGCCGAAGGTAACCCCAGGGCGACGAGGATGCTCTCGGTCATGGCGTCGAAAACGCTTTGCACATGCGGCGACAGGTGCCCCCGACCGGTACCGATCTCTCGCTCCGCTGATCGAAGCGAGCTCGAGGCGGCCCAGGAAGCACTGCACTATCAGGCCAAGTTTGTCAGCCACGTCAGCGACACGATCGTGGTGTGTGCCCGCGGGGGCTGGTGACCAGCTGGAACCCAGCGGCGGAATCGGTCTACGGACAAACTGCATCGGAGGTGATCGGCCGCGAGTGTCCGCCGCACAGGTGGGTGACGATTTTGTACTGGTGTGCGCGGATCAAACAGCGCCATCGCGTCGGCGAACCGCGGCGCGAAGACAATTCTGGCCGTGGATACGAGCGTGAGCACGGTGGGACAGGCCGCGGCTCTGCTGTTCCTGGCCTACGACGGGGACCCGCGCAGCGCACAGGACGTTCCCAACGACGCAGACCTCGAGATGTATCAGGCCAAGCCGCTCTTGAAGCAACCTGCCGCAAACGGGCGGCCGTAGCCCCGGGTCGACTTACCGCGGTGCGATGATCCTGAGCAGGTCGTCCACCGTCGGAAGTGGCGGCAGTACGGGTAGCGCGACGACGGGCGGCACAAACACGGGCGGCGCGGTGAGCGGCGGGGGAGTGAGGTCGGCACCGCCCAAGGCGCCCAACACGTCCGCGGTCTGGGTGGACGCAGATCCGTACGTGTTCGCGGCCACCGAGAACTGATCACCGATCGACGCGGATGCAACGACGCTCGACCCATCGTCCGCCCAGCCCCACTTGGTGCCCGTTGCGCCGGCCAGCACCCCCGTGCCCCAATTTTGTACCGTTCCGTCCGTGGCAATCGGGGTTGCGGAGTTCATCCACTGCAGGACAGGGCTTGCCGGATCGGTCTGCTTCTTCGACTCCAGGAAACGCACCGTATCGGCCGTGCTCGTGTACGAGCTGCCCCAGAACCCGCCCCGCGACGTTGCCGACAATCCGAACTCGGACGAGATCGCGCCGATGGCCTGGGGGTACTTCGCGTCCAATTGTGAGGCAGCGCCGTCGTCACTCGATCTGATCATGCGCTCGGCGAGATCTCTATCGCTCTGCGAACCGTCACCGTGCCGCAGAGCGTAGTCGGCCATGTACATCTTGACCGTCGACAGTCCCGGACGAGCGGTGTTTTCGTTGGCCGTACCTACGTGAACGCCGGTCGGGGAGTGTTGGAACGACAGCGACGTACGCGAGGGCACGTCCGCGAAGTCGCCGGGTGCGGGCAATGCCGAAGCGGGCGCGCACACAGCCAGGGCGAAAGCGACGCCCACGACCGGGCCTGCGGCGAATACGGATAGGCGTCGGATTGCCGGCATGTCTTTGTCTCCTTGTGGCGGTGTGCCGCACATCGGCGCAGCAAACCGGGACCTACCCACCGGGCTTACAGTTCAATCTCCCCGGTGCTCGGGGGCCGTCGACTGCGATGGGGAGGCGGACGGCGATCGAGAGTCGGAGGGCGATCGCCGCGCGCGGATCTTCCTGATCGAAAGAACGAGCACGAGAGCCACGACGACGCCGATGACGACGTACTGGAACACCGATGCGTAGTTCTCGACGTAGTGCCAGTTCTCGCCGAGGAAGTAACCGGCGAAAACGAAGATGGAGTTCCAGATCAAGCTGCCGAGCGTGGTGTAGGCGGTGAACTGCAACAACGGCATTCGGGAGACCCCGGCGGGAACGGAGATACCCGATCTGACCATGGGAATCATGCGGCCGAAGAACACGGCCGACCTGCCGTGACGGGTGAACCAGTCCTCCGCCTTCGCGAGGCCCTCCGTGCCGACCAGCGGCATGCGATCGACTATCGCGTACAGCCGATCCCGACCGAGCTTGACTCCCAGCCAGTACAAAACCAGCGCGCCCAAGACGGAACCCGCCGTGGTCCAGAACAATGCACTGAACAGCGTCATGCCGCCCTGCGACGCGGTGAACCCGGCGAGGGGGAGTATTACTTCGCTCGGTAGGGGTGGGAAGAAGTTCTCGGCTGCGATGGCGATTCCGGCGCCTGGACCGCCGATTGCCTCCATCAAGCTCACTGCCCATCCGGCGATTCCGCCGAGTTCGTTCCCGGCGGCGGCAGCGATGTATGCGTCGTTCATTGCATCGACTGTACAAACCCCGGTTCGAGCATCAGCGGCTCAACGGTCCAGCAATGCGATGTACTCGTGCAACTGTTTCTCGGTGAGGTTGGCTTCGGTCAACGCCGTCAACACATCGGGGTCCAGATTCTCGGAGCTACCGTCTGCGAAGCGTCGCGCACCGTCCGCCGTCACACCCTGAGCTTTCAACGCGGCGAATGCCGCCTCGCCGCTCATACCCCGGCCGGTAGCGCACGTGCGGCAACGCCGCCACCCATGTTGTATCCGAGATGGCCTCCCAGCGCACCGCCGAGGCCTACGACCGTGAAACCAGCCAGGGCCAGCGCCTTCGACGTCGCGTCCGGTGCAGCGTTGGCAGGATCCTTGGCACGGCGACGGTACGAGGCAGCAAAGAGGCCGATAGCAACGGCATTGGTGCTCGCATGCACCAGACCCACCCGACGTTGCTGTTCGGTGAGCGTCGACCACGTCGCCCAGCCGGTGATCAACGCAGTCGGAGCCGTCAGCAATCCAGCCCCGATCAGGCGACGAGCCGCCTGACCGTCGGTACCAGCGAAGTCCAGATAAACAGCGCTGGTCCATAATCCGACGGATGAGTAGGCCATGATGGGATGCATCGGGTGGCCGACGAAAGTGCCGCGTAGTAGTCCGTCGATCGGGGACCCGTCGAGAACCGATCGCAGTTTGCGCGCGACCGCATCGCTGATCGGATCCAGGATGGACGCGTTTTCGAACGGCTTGAACATCGCTGTGAGATTCATGGCTGCCGGATACCCGGCCCGTCACTGCGTAACCGCCGGCGGTCACGCACACAAAACAACCCCGGGTGTACCGCACGCGTGCGGTACACC
>NZ_JBAWFH010000298.1:0-7704 GCF_049591685.1 Rhodococcus sp. (in: high G+C Gram-positive bacteria)
GGTCGCCGAACGCGGCGCGATGTTCGATCCGTCTGCAGTCTTCTACATGGAGAAGATCGCCGTCGGACCCGACTACGCGGACGTCATCGACATCACGGCGCCGGTAGCCGAAAACATCGCACGCATCGCCAAGATCAAGAAGGGCTCCGCCTCCGACGTCACGGTGTGCATCCTGGACCGCCCGCGTCACGCCGATCTCATCCAGCAGGTTCGCGACGCTGGGTCACGCATCCGCCTCATCTCCGACGGCGACGTCGCCGGTGCTATTGCCGCGGCACGTCCCGATTCCGGCACCGACCTGCTCATCGGCATCGGCGGTACCCCCGAAGGCATCATCGCCGCCGCCGCGATGCGTTGTATGGACGGCGCCATCCAGGGTCGCCTCGCACCGACCGACGACGAAGAGCGCCAGAAGGCGATCGACGCCGGCCACGATCTCGATCGAGTCCTCGACACCAAGGACCTCGTCTCCGGGGAGAACGTCTTCTTCACCGCAACCGGCGTCACCGACGGCGACCTGCTGCGCGGCGTCCGCTATGCAGGCGGCGGCGCACACACGCAGTCGATCGTCATGCGATCCAAGTCCGGCACCGTCCGCATGATCGACGCATACCACCGCCTCGAGAAGCTGCGCGAGTACTCGTCCGTCGATTTCGACGCCGACGTCAGCGGCCAGGCACCTTCCTTCTGATCCCCGACCCCACGACTGGCAAAGTAAGGCTCATGACGCAGACAGACGAACAGCAGTACCGCATCGAGCACGACACCATGGGAGAGGTGCGTGTTCCGATCGACGCACTGTGGCGTGCCCAGACGCAGCGAGCGGTAGAGAACTTCCCGATCTCCGGTCGCCCGCTCGAGCGCACCCAGATTCGCGCAATGGGCCTGCTCAAGGCAGCCTGCGCTCAGGTCAACAAGGACCTCGGCCTCCTCGACGGCACCCTCGCCGACGCAATCATCGCCGCGGCCACCGAGATCGCCGAAGGCAAGCACGACGACCAGTTCCCGATCGACGTGTTCCAGACCGGCTCGGGCACCAGCTCCAACATGAACGCCAACGAGGTCATCGCGTCGATCGCCAAGGCCAACGGCGTCGAGGTGCACCCCAACGACCACGTCAACATGTCGCAGAGCTCCAACGACACCTTCCCGACGGCAACGCACGTCGCCGCCACCGAAGCTGCCGTCACCTCGCTCGTCCCCGCCCTGCGGCACCTGCACCTCGCGCTCGACGCGAAGGCCACGGAGTGGAAGAACGTCGTCAAGTCCGGCCGCACCCACCTCATGGACGCCGTGCCGGTCACCCTCGGCCAGGAATTCGGCGGCTACGCGCGTCAGATCGAGGCGGGCATAGAGCGCATCGAGGCAACCCTCCCCCGCCTGGGTGAACTGCCCATCGGCGGCACCGCCGTCGGCACCGGCCTCAACGCCCCCGACGGCTTCGGCCCCAAAGTGGTTGCAGAACTGGTCAAGTCGACGGGTATCGACGCACTCACCGCAGCGAAGGATTCCTTCGAAGCGCAGGCGGCACGCGACGGGCTCGTCGAGGCGTCCGGGGCACTGCGCACCATCGCCGTCTCGCTCACCAAGATCGCCAACGATGTCCGCTGGATGGGGTCCGGTCCACTCACCGGCCTCGGTGAAATTCAGCTCCCCGACCTGCAGCCCGGCAGCTCGATCATGCCCGGCAAGGTCAATCCCGTTCTGCCCGAGGCAGTTACACAGGTCGCGGCACAGGTCATCGGCAACGACGCCGCAACGGCATTCGGCGGAGCATCGGGCGCATTCGAGCTCAACGTCTACATCCCGATGATGGCCCGCAACGTGCTCGAATCGTTCAAGCTGCTCGCCAACGTGTCGGTTCTGTTCGCCGACAAGTGCATCACCGGACTCGAAGCGAACGTCGAACACCTCAAGACCCTCGCCGAATCGTCGCCGTCCATCGTGACGCCGCTGAACTCTGCGATCGGTTACGAGGAGGCAGCAGCCGTCGCCAAGCAGGCGCTGAAGGAAAAGAAGACGATTCGTCAGACCGTCATCGACCGCGGACTCCTCGGCGACAAGCTGAGCGAAGAAGAGCTCGACAAGCGGCTCGACGTGCTGGCCATGGCGAAGGTCAAGGACTAGCGGTCAGAGCGTAACCACATGGCATCGATGGCCCATTGCATCCGCTGGACGGTTGCAATGGGCCATCGATGTTGTACGGCTGGAGGTGCGCGTCAGGCCAGGTGACGAAGTTCCTCGCGGGCAGCGTTGCCTTCGTCGCCGAAATCGTTGCGGCCGAAGAAGTTCCACCGAGCGAGCACGGGCTTCAACACCTTGTCGCGCTGCTGGGTTTCGTCGTAGATGCCGGCGTCGGCGAGCGCTTCGGTGCTGTTGGCCTTGCTCGGCAGGTCGACGACCGGGATTGCGAAGTTCTGGACGCGGTCGGCGATGGCACGGGCCATCTGATCCGGTACCACGGCGAATGCCTCGTCGACAACGGACGCGAAGAACTCGGCCTGACGGGTGTCGTCGGCGGCGATCTTGTTCATGATGGCGGCGAGTACCTCGTCGCCGCCCAGTGCGACGGTGTTGGTGGCGCGCAATGCCGCCGCCGTCTCGATCAACGTGAATTCCGCGAGGATGTCGAGGACGTGCAGGCTGGGGGCGTCGTAACCCTTCGTCATTTCTTCCATGCGCACGCGCTCGAGGGCGACGGGGTCGACGGCGCGGGTCAACACCATGTAGTCGCGCAGCACGATGGCCTGACGATTCTCTTCCGACGTCCAACGACCGGTCCACTTCCACCAGGCGCCGAGGCCTGTGAGTGCACGAGCGAGCTCGCGGTGGTACGAGGGCAGGTTGTCCGCGACGAGCACACCGACGGTGGCCGACAGGATTTCCACGTCGGACAGGTGCGATTGCTCGGGAGACCAGTCTTCGCCGCCGAGGAACGCGAAGTTTCGGCCGTCGCTCCACGGCGCGAAATCGTGCGGATGCCAGTCCTCGGCTTGCTCGATGTGGCGACGCAGTTTCTCGTCCACGGCGGGCTCCAGCCGGAGCAACAGGTCACCGTCCGTCATAGAAATAGGCATACCCGCAGCGTAGTGCCTCCACATCAGCGTCGAACCGTGCGCCCCTGACGTCTGTGATTTCTCACTGATACCCGTCGCCGCGGGTCTACGCTGCCCAAGTGACCGACACAACGCAGGCAACAGCACTCGTCGAGGACATGCTCGGGGCGCTTCGCGACAGGGACGTCGAGCGAGCACTGTCCTGCATGGACGAGAATATCGTGTGGCACAACGTGGGGCTGCCGAAAGTACGCGGCATCGCCGACGTCGGCAGATACATGAGGATGCTCGCGAAACCGAACTACGGGTTCGACGTCACCGTGCACAACATCGCGGCCGACGGCGACATCGTGCTCACCGAACGCACCGACGTGTTGGTGTGGCGACGGCTGCGCATCGAATTCTGGGTGTGCGGAACGTTCGAGCTGCGCGACGGAAAGATCGCTGTGTGGCGCGACTACTTCGACAACGTCGACTTCTTCAGGGGACTGGTTCGGGGCCTTTTCAGAAGCGGGGTTCGCGCCGTGTGAGTGGCGATGACTCACCCACACGGCGCGGATCGCTTACGCTCCCGCCGGCCCGAACTCCTCGAGCATTTCCGTCACCAGCGCCGCGATCGGTGAACGCTCGCTGCGGGTGAGGGTGATGTGCGCGAAAAGCGGGTGACCCTTGAGCTTTTCGATGACGGCGGCCACACCGTCGTGGCGTCCGACGCGGAGATTGTCGCGCTGAGCCACATCGTGCGTCAACACCACTCGCGATCCACTCCCGAGCCGCGACAGAACCGTCAGCAGCACGTTACGTTCGAGCGACTGCGCCTCGTCGACGATGACGAACGAATCGTGCAGGGACCGGCCGCGAATGTGCGTCAGCGGCAACACTTCCAGCATTCCGCGCGCGATGACCTCCTCCATCACCTCGGGGCTTGCCAGGCCGTCGAGCGTGTCGAACACCGCCTGGGCCCACGGGCCCATCTTCTCGCTCTCGCTTCCCGGCAAGTAACCGAGCTCCTGACCACCGACGGCGTACAGCGGGCGGAACACGACCACTTTCCGGTGCGTACGACGCTCCAGCACGGCGTCGAGACCCGCGGTGAGCGCGAGCGCCGACTTGCCCGTACCCGCCTTGCCACCGAGCGAGACGATGCCGATGCTCTCGTCGAGAAGTAGGTCCAGCGCGACCCGCTGCTCGGCCGAACGCCCGTGCAGCCCGAAGGCTTCGCGTTCGCCGCGCACCAGCTGCACCTGCTTGTCGGCCGTGACCCGACCCAGAGCGCTCGACCGTCCGCCGAGGAGACGAACGCCCGTGTGGCACGGCATGTCCCGGGCACCGTCGAGATCGATCACGCCCTCGGAGAAGAGCCGATCGATGTCGCCGGCCTGCACCTCGAGTTCGGCCATTCCGGTCCAGCCGGACGGCACGACGTCATGGGCGTGGTACTCGTCGGCGGGGAGTCCGACTGCTCCCGCCTTCACTCGCAGGGGGATGTCCTTGCTGACGAGCACGACATCCTTGCCCTCGGCGGCCAGGTTGAGCGCGCACGCCAGGATCCGCGAATCGTTGGAGTCGGTGCGAAAGCCCACCGGGAGTACCGTGGGATCGGTGTGATTGAGCTCGACTTGCAGTGTGCCGCCGTCGGTTCCGATGGGAACCGGTTGGTCGAGGCGCCCGTACTCGACACGGAGATCGTCGAGCATACGTAGTGATTCCCGCGCGAACCACCCCAACTCGTGGTGATGGCGTTTACCCTCCAGCTCGCTGATGACGATCAACGGCAGAACCACATTGTGCTCGGCGAAACGGATGACTGCCCAGGGGTCCGACAACAGAACCGAGGTATCGAGCACGAAGGTCCGGAGAGGGGCGGAAACGGAGCGTGAAGTGGTCACGTGTGGCTCCTATGTCTCGCGCGGCACCGCGCAGACAGTGATCGCTCGGCCGGTCGATCCGACGTGTCAGATGACACGAGGACCGGGTGCCGGCCCTCTCGCACTCACTTGCTCAGTCACGTATCGGAACCTCCCGCACAGGCAGCTTCCCCGCTGTCTGTTACTGGCGACGCTACCGCCAAATCCGGGTCTTGGCTCGCCGCCGAGGGGGCGTGTCGATGAACAGCACGTTAACCGGCCGTCTGCGAAGAAATCGATGGACCGTAGCAACCGTCTATCGGCTGCCACGGCCCATCGATGCCAAAAAAAGTGGGCGTCAGCCCAGCAGACCCCAGTCCTCGAGGCCTTCGTAGAGCGGCTTGCTCTGAGCGAGCTTCACCACGCGCGCCTTGAGTGAATCGCGGGCTTCGCCTGCTGCCAGGGTCTCTCCGATGATGTCGGCGACCTCGGCGAACTCGGCTTCACCGAAGCCGCGGGTGGCGAGGGCAGCGGTGCCGATACGAAGGCCCGAGGTGACCATCGGCGGGCGCGGATCGAACGGAACGGCGTTGCGGTTGACGGTGATGCCGACCTCGTGCAGGAGATCTTCCGCCTGCTGGCCGTCGAGCTCACTGTTGCGCAGATCGACGAGCGCGAGGTGCACGTCGGTGCCGCCGGTGAGCACCGAGATGCCCTTGCCCGAGACATCGGCGCCGGTGAGACGCTCGGCCAGGAGAGACGCGCCGAGCAGCGTGCGCTCCTGGCGTTCCTTGAACTCGGGCGTCGCAGCGATCTTCAGTGCAACGGCCTTGGCTGCCACGGCATGCATGAGCGGTCCGCCCTGCTGGCCGGGGAACACCGCGGAGTTGAGCTTCTTGGCCCATTCCTTCTTGGCCAGGATCATGCCGGAGCGGGGGCCGCCGAGCGTCTTGTGCACGGTGGTGGACACGACGTCCGCGTACGGCACCGGCGACGGGTGCACACCGGCGGCGACGAGACCTGCGAAGTGGGCCATGTCGACCCACAGGAGCGCGCCCACCTCGTCGGCGATGGAGCGGAATGCCTCGAAATCCTGGTGACGGGGGTACGCCGACCATCCGGCAATGAGGACCTGCGGCTTGGCCGCGGCGGCTTGCTTGCGCACTTCGTCCATGTCGATGCGGTGATCTTCCTTGCTGACACCGTACGACTCGACCTCGTAGAGCTTGCCGGAGAAGTTGAGCTTCATGCCGTGCGTGAGGTGGCCGCCGTGAGCGAGGTCGAGGCCCATGATCTTGTCGCCCGGGTTGATCAGTGCCATCAACACCGCGGCGTTGGCCTGCGCGCCTGCGTGCGGCTGAACGTTGGCGAACTCGGCGCCGAACAGTTCTTTCGCACGGTTGCGGGCGAGGTCCTCGACGACGTCGACGTGCTCGCAGCCGCCGTAGTAGCGACGGCCCGGGTAGCCCTCGGCGTACTTGTTGGTGAGCACACTGCCCTGGGCCTGCAAAACCGCGCGCGGGACGAAGTTCTCCGACGCGATCATCTCGAGCGTGTCGCGCTGACGACCGAGTTCACCCGCCATTGCTTCGGCGACCTCGGGGTCGAGCTCGGCAAGCGACAGGTTGTTGACGTCAGTCATAAAGGGGGTCTCCAAGCGAACGCAGCACGGTGGGCGGCCATCAGTTTACGAGACGCGCCTGCGGCCCCCGTGTTCGGATAGCGTCGGGTGAGCAACACTTAAGGCGCACGGGCGCCGAAGGCGCACTAACGCAACGCGCTGGGGATCAACGGTTCGTCGAGCAGCCGGCCGAACAGCGCGGAACGCTCCGACGTGGTGGCGCCCTTGTCGAGCCAAGCACCGAGCAGTTTGTAGCCCTCGACGTAGGTGCTGATGTACGCCCGCCACAGCGGCGAGGACAAGAACTTCAAGCTCTGCCGGGCTCGTTCGGGCGAGGTCAACGACCACTTCTCGAGGTAGGCCGCCACGTCGTCCTGGCTCTTGCGCTGATCGTGCAGCAGCAGGGCGGCGTCCTGACGCACACCGAGCAACTGTGCGGACGCCGCCGAAAGTCGTTCGGCTTTCTCACCGTCGAACCGCAGCCCCAGGTCTGCGTAAATTTCCTGCGCCCACAGACCCCATCCGGGCCCGACGATCGACTTCAGCGCCAGGTCGGCCAGCCCCTCGGCCATCAGGCACTGCGGGGTGTTGACGAGGAACAGAGTCTGTTCGAGCTGCCCGGCGGACACGAGACCGGCCTCTTTGCGGCAGTGTTCGGTGTGGTGCCCCGGGTACGCCTCGTGCGCGATCAGGTGCGGCAGATTGGCCATCTGCTGTTGCAGGTCGGAGTTGATCGCGACCGTGGAGGTGTAGTTGCCGAGGTAGTAATTGAAGCCCGACCACGGCTTGTCGCCGACGACCTCGTAGTTCACCTGTTCCGCCTCGGGCAGCGTGTACTCCGCGCGCACCCGGTCGCGCAGAGCACTCGAGAACGCGTCGACGCATTCCTGCAGGCGGTCAGCGGGAACGACGTCGCTTCTCCGGTGGGCGGAGAGCCGCTCGGCGAGCGACCCCGGTCCGGCGAGTACCGCGTCCATCTTCCGGTGCGCCTCGCGGTACTCGTCCTGATCGCCGAGCTCGATGTGGACGTCGAAGTAGGCGTGCACTTCGTCGACGAACCCGATGTCCTCGCCCGCGAACTTCCTTCCGGAGCATTCGAGGGCGCGCAGGTGGACGTCGATGAACTCCGCCCGGTCCGCAGGGAGGTCGGTGTCGGCGATGTCGGCGCGCAGTTCGGCGG
>NZ_JBAWFH010000299.1:0-3212 GCF_049591685.1 Rhodococcus sp. (in: high G+C Gram-positive bacteria)
CCTCGATCGTTGCTGTCCTCACGGCTGCTTCGCTGGCCGCCGTTCAAGTTCCTTCATTCATCGCCACCGACGCGGTGGACTCGATGCACCAGCCGATTACACCGTTGCAAGCCAACATTGCGGTGGGGCAGGCCGATGCGGACGGTGTCGTCTCCGTCGTCGCCGGAGAACATGTGGACATACTGACCGTCAGCGAGTTGACCGTTCCGGCGTTGCACCGACTCCAAACAGCGGGCCTGCAGGCCGAACTGCCCTACTGGGTATTGGATCCACGCGGCGGAGGCGCAGGTGGTGGGATCTGGAGCAGGTTCCCGCTCACCAACTACACCGCCCACCCTCAATTCACCGTGCTGATCGCCGGAGATTTCAACGCCACCAACGACAATGTGCAGTTCCGCGACCTACTGCGCGGCGGTCTCGTCGATGCGAGGCAAGCTGTCGGTGCCGGACTCGTACCGACCTTTCCCTCCGACAGAGCTGTTCCACCGATTCTCGCGATAGATCATGACCTCGTCGAGGGCGTGCGGGCCGACGCGGTGAAGGCAGTCGATCTACCCGGTTCCGACCACCGGGGACTACTCGTGAGAGTGACGGTCCCATGAGAATCCAATCCCTCGTCGTCACGACTGTGCTCCTGATCGCAATGGCGTGTACGCAGATCCAGCCGTCGCTCGCTCGCGCCGCACCCGGGAGTCCGGCACCGGCGGATACGACCGAGCTGACATGGTCAGTGAATCCGACCGACGCCGAAGGCCGCGTCAGCGGCAGCACCGCGCGCCACGAACTAGATCCCGGTGGATACGTACGCGGTTGGGTCACCATCAGCAATTTCGGAACAGCGCCACTCGTGGTCGAAGTGGGTGTCCAGGACGGTGTGACCGATCCGACCGGCACCGTCGTTCCCGAGCGAGACGGACCTGTCTTCAGACCGAGCAGCTGGGTCTACCAAACACCGGGAACCCGCGCGACCGTAGAGCCGCGGGGCAAAGCCACCGTTCCCTACGACATCGCTCTCCCCGTCGATGCCGAATCGGGCGACAGGGTTTTGATGTTCACCGCATCAGCGGTCGATGTCGACGGTACGTCCACACCTGGTCGCGACGATCGGACGACGAGAATCGACGTACGGGTCACCGGTCGACTCGACCCAGCCCTATTGCTCGGCAGCATCGAGCCGATATACGACTCGACGCTCGACCCTCTCTCGCCCGGAACGGTGACGATCCGCTATCGATTCTCCAACCCGGGCAACCTCACCGTCGGCGGGTCAGTGCTGACAGGACTGGGCACTCTGTACAGCCAGCGCATCGATTCTGCACCCGATACCGCCACCGAGATCGAGCTGGTGCCGGGTTCGCATTACGAGGGCGAAACGACCATTCCTGCGGTGTGGCCGCTGGTCCGATTCGACGCTCAGGTCGCATTCTTCCCGCGCTCGATCAGCGGAACTCCCATCGACGCGGAAGGACCGGGCGTCGTCGACGGAACAGTGCTGTGGGCATTTCCCATCGCCCAGACGGTTCCGATCGCGGTGCTGTTCCTTTTCGCTCTCTGGGTCTTCGTCGTTCGTGCGCGTCGAGTACGCAGAACCCGTGCAACAAACACGGCCGAGAACGGTAGGACATCCGCGGAACTATCCGACTGACTTGTACGACTACCTCAGTGTTTGTCCGATCCGGTTCGAGAAAGAAGGAAATTCCCTTGCGCACTCACAGTCGTTCACTCGGCACGGTCGCAGTTGCGGCCGCCATTGCACTGGTAGCGGTCGGCTGTAGTTCGACGGACACATCCACCGACACGACCGACACACAATCGTCTACCTCGGCCGAGGGCACTGTGACCTACCCGCTGACGATCAACAACTGCGGCTACGAGCAGACTTTCACGCGACCACCCCAGCGAGTGCTGCTGATGCAGGGCGCGTCGGTCGGCGAAGCCGAGACCCTCATTCATCTCGGGCTCGAGGGCTCGGTCATCGCGAACACCCAGTACTACGGAATTTCGGATACTCCCGGGATGGCCGAAAAGGTGGACGCCCTCCCCAAGGGCGGAATCGAACTCAACGCGGCGTTCGACGTTCCTGCGGAACAGACTCTGGCGCTGAAGCCGGATCTCGTCATTTCCACCTTCTCGGGAGGATTCGACAGCAACTTTGGCTTCGCCTCGCGAGAGGTGCTCGCCGACGCAGGCATCAACTCACTGGTCAACCCGGTCAACTGCTCCTACGGCAAGACCGACAACGTCACGCCGGAAGAAGAGGCGACCTATGAGAACGGTTCGGTGGACTCGTCACTCGAATTCATCGATCTGATCGGGCAAATCTTCGACGTGGAGAATCGAGCCGAAACCGTCAGCAGCGAACTCCGTGATCGCATCGACACCGTCGAGTCGGCAGTGGCCGACGAACCGAAGAAGAAGATGCTGATTGCGTTCCCCGATATGGCAGTGATGAACGCAAACGGCCTGCCGGCCGTCTTCTCCGGCAACATCTACGACTCGGTGATCGAATCCGCCGGCGGCGAACCGGTGTTCAAGGACGGCGGTTGGGGCCTGACGTCGAGCCTGAGCGCCGAGCAACTCGCTGCAGCCGACGTGGAAACTTTGGTGATCGGCGCGTACCGGCCGAACGAGGATCTCGACGCCGAGGCAGCCAAACTCTTCGCTGCATACCCGCAATGGCGTGCCGCACAGAACAACTCCTACGTCAAAGTGTCAGACGGCATCTACCTTGGACCGGCCAATGCCGATGCGATCGACAAGATCGCTCGGGTTGCCCACCCCGACGCGTTCTAAGGCGTGACCTCGAAATCACCACACGCTCCGAAGTCACGACGCGCACTGCGCAATCGGTCGCTGGCACTGGTACTGGCACTGTGTGTCGCATTGCTGCTGTCAGCGGCCGTTTCGGCCATCTGCATCGGATCGATCTCCGTCCCTCCAGCGCAGGTGTGGTCCGTCGTCCGCTACAAGGTGCTCCACCTCGGGCCCGCCCCCGATCCGCTGTACGAGATGATCGTATGGAAGCTGCGAGTCCCTCGAATCGTCTACGCCGCGTTGGTCGGAGCGGCACTGTCATTGGCCGGCGCAGTCCTGCAGGGTCTGGTGCGCAATCCCCTTGCCGATCCGTTCGTCATCGGAGTTTCCTCCGGCGCATCGCTGGCCGCTGTGGCCGTGATGTCTTCGGGAACATCGCTGGCTCTTCGGTCTCTCGG
>NZ_JBAWFH010000300.1:0-2928 GCF_049591685.1 Rhodococcus sp. (in: high G+C Gram-positive bacteria)
CGGTCGTGATGTAGAAGACCGACCCGTAGACGCTCGACGAGAGTGTCGTGCCCTCGTGAACCAGGTGGTAGTACTCGTAGCCCTGGCCGGCGACGAAGAATGTGCCCATGGCCAGGGTGATGATGTACCAGCGCCGGAGTCCGAAGACGTCACCACGCTCGGCTGCGAACACGCCGAGCTGGCAGGTGAACGAGGACGCGATCAACACGGCAGTGACCGGAACGGCGAGCCCGAGGTTGAGCTCGGTCGGTTCCGGTGGCCAGTTGCCGTTGGCCTGCGCCCTCGCGACGAAGTACATCGCAAAAAGTCCAGCAAAGAACATGAGTTCGCTCGACAGCCACACGATGGTGCCGACGCTGACCATATTGGGACGGTTCAGCGAGTGCACGCGTTGGGTGATTGCCGATCCTTGAGTCCCTACAGCGCTCGTCACAAAGAGAAGTATGACTGTTCGTAGTACCGAAGGCATACCCGGGTCCGGTGTTGGCGCGTCGTGACCTTCGCACACCACAGACAGAGTTCGATATCCGCAGTTGAAAGGGGGTGCATCGACTCGTCGGGGCAGTACGTGGAAGGCTTGCCTAATGGCAACGAACGGTGGCGGATCCTGGTTCCGGCGACTCTTCGCAGGGTCGAAGAAAAAGTCGCTCGACCCCACCCGAACGGACCTGTCGACGGTGGCGTCGTCGTTCGACGATGCCGAGTCTTCGTCGGCCGCTCTCGAACGTGGTTCCGGCATCGGATGGGTGGCCGAGGACGAGGCGGTGTTCCGGCATCACCTGGTGCTGCCGGCGGACGCCGTGGCCGACGCGGCAGCCACAGCTGCCCAGGACGGGTACGAACTCGTCGAGTCCCCGCAACCTGCTCCCGTCTTTCCCGTCGCCGACGCCCCCGCCGGCGTTGTCGACGCAGTCGAAGTGACGCTGCAGAGGGTGCAGGTGGTCGACGCGTTGCACTGCTCCCAGGAACGATCGAGGATGGCGGGCCTCGCTCAGCGCCGTGGAGGCGTCGTACGCGGCTGGGACGCATTGCAACCGGGCGGGGATTCCACGCCACCACGCTGAGCGATCCGCCTCGCTGATTAAGCTGACCACGCCCGTCTCTCGGTCGAGAGTTCGAGGTGGGGACGGCGAGAAGGACGACGCCGAGCCGGACACGCGAGAGAAGGGCCTTCGGAGACGATGACCGAATCGAACACCAGCGCGCAGATTCGCACGTGGAAGAAGGTGCTCGGAGCGCTCACCTCGGGTACGGATCTCGGCAGCGCCGACACCAGCTGGGCAATGGACGAAATCATGTCCGGCGACGCGACGGCTGCGCAGATAGCTGCGTTCGGCGTCGCGCTGAAGATGAAAGGCCCCACGCCCGCCGAGGTGCGCGGGCTTGCGGACTCGATGCTCTCGCACGCAACCCTCGTCGAGAGCGAACCGCTTTCCGTGGACGTGGTGGGCACCGGCGGCGACGGAGCCGACACCGTCAACATCTCCACGATGGCCGCGATGGTCGTCGCGTCCGCAGGCTCGAGCGTCGTCAAGCACGGAAACCGTGCTGCGTCGTCGCAGAGCGGAACAACCGACGTTCTCGAGGCCCTGGGCGTCAAGTTCGGTCTCGGCCCTGTCGGCGTCGCCGCAACGGTCCGCGACGTCGGCATCGGATTCTGCTTCGCGCCCGTCTACCACCCGGCACTGCGCTTCGCGGGCCCGCCGCGCAAGGAGATCGGCATCCCGACGGTGTTCAACGTTCTCGGACCGTTGACGAATCCCGGGCGGCCGCGGGCGGGACTGATCGGCTGTGCCTTCGAGTCGTTGGTGCCCGTCGTGGCCCAGGTGTTCGCCGATCGAGGAACGAGCGCTCTCGTCGTCCGCGGCGACGACGGACTCGACGAGATCACGCTGTCCACCACGACCACTGTTCACGTGGTGTCGAACGGCGCGGTGACGGAAGCAAAGATCGATCCACGGGATCACGGATTCGACTACGTGCCCATCGAGGCTCTCAAAGGGGGCGACGCGGCGTTCAACGCGCAGGTCGCGCACTCGGTGTTCGCAGGCGCGGCCGGCCCGGTACGCGATGCCGTGTTGCTCAACGCGGCTGCGGCATTGACGGCCTTCGACGGAATGGACGGCGGCATCGACGTCGGCGACCTACCCGTACTCCTCGAGCGAGGTCTGGCCAGAGCCGCGCGTGCAGTCGATTCCGGCGCCACCGCCCGACTGCTGGGACGGTGGGTCACCAGGTCGAACGAGCTCGACTGACCCCGTTCCGGAGCGTCGCACGCAACTCATTCTCCGATCGAGAAGCCCGCTTCGATGTCGGCACTCGAGTAGGACTGAAACGCGATGTGGGTGGCGGTGTTGACCACTCCGGGCACCTTGTTGATTCGCTGAGTCACGACCTCGGCGATCTGCTGATGGTCGCGAACCTTGACGATCGCTATCAGGTCGACGTCGCCCGCACAGGAATAGACCTCGGTGACACCGTCCACATCGGCCACGGCCTGGGCGGTCTCCGGAATGACGCGTGCCTCGGCGTCGATCATGACGATGGCGTTGATCATGGGGCTCCTGACGGTGACTTGGACTGAAGGTAACTCGGACGAGGTGGTCTGCCTGCTTCGTGACACGTGAACCACGTGCCGAGACGAGTTTAGAGCGCCTTTGTCTGCGCGAACTCCAGTGCGCTGTGTTCCCGCCGGGCCACTGTGCGGGCGACGCTGCACCACTGTCGCCACGCTCCCGCCCCGCGAGACGGTTCGGCATAACCGTGTGTGGCGGAGACGATTCTGACGCCATCGGAGTCCAGCCAGCGCGCTATGAGACCGACTTCCTCGGGTGGCGCACCGCGAAACGGTGTCGGGTCGGGCACGACGGTTTCTGCTGCGGCGACGATGGCTTCGACGACGGGCATCGGGTGCACCCGGCGTGGAGT
>NZ_JBAWFH010000301.1:0-13545 GCF_049591685.1 Rhodococcus sp. (in: high G+C Gram-positive bacteria)
GGTGCTGCAGAGATGTTAGGTGCTGCAGAGATGTTAGGTGCTGCAAAGAAATCGGGACCTCGAACGGAACCGGTCGGCGACACACCGCAAGACGACAGCCAACCGACCAACGCTGGGCAGCCGCTCAACGACATGCAACCGCCCAGGGACATGCAACCGCCCGACGAACTGTACGAACCCACATGGTGGGAAGCCAACATCGACGACGGAGCTACGGATTGGACCGACCTGTTGAGCGGCGCTCGCGGCGCGCCGACCCTGGGCGATATCGCACGCGTCGAAGATCCGCAGGCAAGGGCCGACGCGGAATACTTGCGCGCAAAATTCCTCGAGCACCGCGCCATCGTCGCGCAAAGGGAAAGGCACCGACCCCCACCGTTTTGATGGGCGGGGGGCGAAGCGACAAGCGCGTCACTCCAGCCGGAGAAACCTGCGCCTGCTGCTGTTCAGGACTGCTGTCACTCAGGGCCGCGACTCTTCACGGTTGCAGGCCCTGACCTCGCGCCACTAACGACGCCTTGATCACGCTGATCGCCTTCGGGCCGACGCCGTGAATGCCGGCCAACTGCGATTCGGACGCCCCGTTCAAGTCGTCGAGCGAACGGTAGCCTGCCGCGAGCAGCGCACCTGCTGCTGGACGCCCGGTGCCCTTGGGGAAGTGGTCGACCGGTTCGCGCGGGACATCTCGTGCCATAGGCAGATCCTAGAGCCGCAGGTACCCTCGTGCCGTGGCCGACAACTCGCAACGACGCGTAATCATCACGGGCGGTAATACAGGGATCGGCTACTTCACAGCACTCGAGTTGGTGAGGCAGGGCGACCACGTGACGCTGGCATGCCGCAACCTCGACAAGGCCGAAGCAGCGGCAAAGAAAATCGAAGCGGCGCTGACGAAGGACGGGGCACCATCCGCGGGTAGAGGCATCGTCGATACTGCTCGCCTCGACCTCGCGGACCTTGGATCTGTTCGCGAGTTCGCCGAGTCCGCCCCAGCGTCGATCGACGTACTCGTCAACAATGCGGGAGTAATGATGCCCGCGAAGCGAACCGAGACGGTGGACGGCTTCGAGCTGCAGTTCGGCACCAACCACCTCGGGCACTTCGCGCTGACCGGCCACCTGCTCCCCAAGCTGCGCGCCAACGACACTGCCACAACCAACGACACTGCCACAACCGACGCAAAATCAGGCGCCACCATTGTCACGGTCTCGTCCGTCGCGCACAAGCAGGCTTCGAAGTTGAACTTCGACGATCTGCAGGCCACGTCGGGCTACAACCCGCAGCGCATGTACGCCAACTCCAAGCTGGCGAACTTACTGTTCGCGTTGGAGCTGCAGCGTCGCCTCGACAAAGCGGGCATCTCGATCACGAGCAATGCGGCTCACCCGGGTATCTCGGAGACCGCGCTGTACACGAGCCCGGACGGCTTGGGCAGTTCGAAGATCGCGTCCTTCGGTGCGGCCATCGGCCTCAAGTTCATTTCTCAGTCGGCGCGTGCGGGTGCACTTCCCACGCTGTACGCGATCGACAACGGTGGTCCCGGCTCGTACACCGGACCGCGGTCGCTGTTCGAATCACGCGGCGCACCGGGGCCTGCCAAGCTTTCAGCGAAGGCGCAGGACACCGAGTTGGCCCGGCAGCTGTGGGAGGCGAGCGAAAAGCTCACCGGCGTTGTGTACGACCTCGGCTGAGGCCCTGACCCCGTTCCTGGAGACCCCGTTCCTCAGGACCCGACTGCAACCGGCGGCGGCAGGGGCATTCCGCGATCGCTCATGACCGTGCGAAGACGATCCGGATAGTCGGTGATGATCCCGTCGACGCCCATGTCCATCAGGGCGTTCATGGTGTCGGGATCGTCCACCGTCCAGGGGATCACCCGGATGCCCGCGGCGTGGGCGTCGTCGACCATTTTCTGGGTTACATACAGCTCGAAGTCCGAGTCGCCGATTTTGCCGCTCTGCGGTGTGCCCTGCACCGGGGACAAGGCCGAGGCACCGAAGGACGCGACGGCAGCGATCGGATCGCCACCGAACTCGTCGATGTCGATTCCGCCCAGCCACGGAGACGCACCGGGTTGGCCGACCTGTAGAAACTCTCCGTTGGTCAAGGCGACGACGGGTACGGACGGTTCGATACCGCGAACCAGTTGCAGTGCGCCCCAGTCGAAACTCTGCACTGTCACGCGGTCGAGGAAGCCCGCATCGCGGATGGTCTCGAGAACCACGGTGACGAACTGTTCCCGCGGTGCCGTTTCGGTGGGACTGCCCGCCTCCACCTTGGTCTCGACGTTCAGTTTCACATCCGGTGCATCGACCGAGGCTACGAGCTCGAGCACCGCGGTCAGCGTCGGCATGGACGCTCCGGGCACGGTCCGCTGTTGCGGGTAGTTCTCGAGCCGAAGCGAACCGCAGTCGAGTGTCTCGATCTGCGCGAGGGAGAGCGTGTTGACGTATTTGCCGACGTAAGGGTATTCCGGGTCATCAACGAAGGCCGGGGTGGTATCGACGCACTTCTTGTCCGACACCTTTCGGTCGTGCGTGACGACGGCGATACCGTCCTCGGTGATCTGCGTGTCGAGTTCGAGCGTGTCCACACCGAGCCCGAGCGCATTGGTGAACGACTCGACAGTGCTCTCGGTGACGAGTCCCAACCCTCCCCGGTGTGCTTGGAGATCGAAAGCGCCGGCTGCAGGTTTCTCGGCGTCGGCCGCCGAGCACGAGGTCACGATGAGCGCCACCGCAATCGAGACGGCAACCGACAGCGGGCGGACGGGCATTGGTCCACGCATGTGCGACAACGTTATGGCGCAGACGTGGCGCAGCGGTGAACTACGACGACACGGCACCCTTCAGGTAGGTGACGATCGACCGCTCGAACGGAAAGTCGGCGCGGGACAGACCTGCGACGACGAGCCCTTCGCACAGTGCGACGTAGCCGTCGGCGACCGCTGGGTCGTCGAACAGGTCTGCAGCTCGCTCGACGGAGAACAAGCACGTGCCGAGGCGGGTTCGCTCGATCTCGTCCATCCCCGGGTCCAGCAGCAACGCATGTCGGGCCCGCAGCTGCGCCTCGCGTTCGCCGAGCAGGTGGCGCAGATATCGAACGGTCGCTTCGGCCGGGTCGTCGGCCGGCCCGCCGGCGATCTGCTCGAACGTCGCGCGAGAGGAGTTCGCGATGCGCTCGACGACAGCGCTCAGCAGGTCTCGCCGAGTTCGGAAGTAGTAGGACGTGGAACCGGAGGGCAGGTTCAGTGCCGTATCGAGACTGCGGTGGGTGAGAGCCCGCAGCCCTGCGTCGGCGATGACGGTGATCGCTGCGTCTGCAATCACAGTTCTTCTGTCCATGGACCGGGACTCTACATCTGTAGAGTGCTCCCTATGAGGCCAGCCGCCGCCCGATCGGCCTTCACGGCAGAGTTCGATTTGGATGCCACGCAGACCGAAGCCGTAGATCTACTGACCCGGCCCGACGAACACGGCGTGTATCTCTGGGGTCCGGTCGGCCGCGGAAAGACCTGGCTGCTCGATAGGTATTTCGGCGGCGTCGCCACCGGCGCGAAGCGGCGCGTGCACTTCCACTGCTCCCCAATCCGCTGTTTCACCACACGTTCGTCCCAGCGATCGGCTTACTGACCGAACATCTTCGCGTCGTACACATCGACGGGCCGGTCGACTACCGGTCCACCGGTCGACCCGGTGCGTCACGCTTTGCCGCAGGCTCGTGGACGCTGGGCGCGAACCTCGGAGCCAGACGGTTCGACGAACTCTGCGACATGCCGAGATCGACGGGCCACTACCTCGCGATGACGGAATCGATCGACGAATTCGCCATCAGCGGCATCCCTGCACTTGCCGACGCCGGGGCGGATGCCGTCCAGCGTTTCTGCAACCTGGTGGACGTGCTGTACGACCGCGATATTCGGACCGCGTTCTACTCGTGCGTAGATCTTCGCAGCGCCGCGCAAGGCTGCGCGGGCCTCGATATCGATCGCATCGTCAGCCGCCTGAGCGATCTGAGGGATTCGCCGGACCCTGGAAATTAAGGGAGACGCCCACAGCTGACGGCGGTCGGGGGCGACAGCAGCGGCGGGCGTCTCATTGAACATTCGCGGCAGCTGCAGGGATGGATGGGTAGTCGCAAAAAGACTTTTCCGGGATTTCTGTAATGGGGTTGCCGCATGGCCTGAATGGCAGCTGACCACTGGCACTTCCCGGTAGCCGACGGCCGGAATACGTCCGGGCGACGAGCGGTTACGACAGAAGTCAATGCAAACGCATGAAAATGCGTTCGGAGTACTCGGCTCAGGGAGCAGACCATGCAATTCGGAATCTTCACCGTCGGCGACGTCACCGTCGATCCCACGACAGGTCGCGCGCCCACGGAGCACGAGCGCATCAAGGCAATGGTCACCATCGCCAAGCACGCCGAAGAGGTGGGCCTCGACGTCTTCGCGACGGGCGAGCACCACAACCCTCCCTTCGTACCGTCCTCGCCCACCACGATGCTCGGCTACATCGCCGCCCAGACCGAGAAGTTGATCCTCTCGACGTCGACGACCCTCATCACCACCAACGACCCGGTGAAGATCGCCGAGGACTACGCGATGCTTCAGCATCTCGCGGACGGCCGCGTCGACCTCATCATGGGCCGCGGAAACACCGCGCCGGTCTACCCGTGGTTCGGCCAGGACATCCGTCAGGGCATCCCGCTGGCACTCGAGAACTATCAGCTGCTGCGACGTCTGTGGACCGAAGAAGTCGTCACGTGGAAGGGCAACTTCCGGACGCCACTCGACAGCTTCACCTCGACGCCGCGTCCACTCGACGACATCCCGCCGTTCGTCTGGCACGGGTCAATTCGCAGTCCCGAGATCGCAGAAATCGCCGCGTATCACGGTGACGGGTTCTTCGCGAACAACATCTTCTGGCCGAAAGAGCACTACATTCAGCTCATCGACCTCTACCGGCAGCGTTACGAGCATTACGGACACGGCCGCGCGGACCAGGCCATCGTCGGCCTCGGCGGCCAGGTGTTCATGCGCAAGAACAGCCAGGACGCCGTCGACGAGTTCCGTCCCTACTTCGACAACGCGCCCGTCTACGGCCACGGTCCGACGATGGAGGAGTTCACCGAGCAGACCCCGCTCACCGTCGGCTCGCCCCAGCAGGTCATCGAGAAGACGCTCGCGTTCGCAGACTTCTTCGGCGACTACCAGCGCCAGCTCTTCTTGATGGACCACGCCGGTCTGCCACTGAATACGGTGCTCGAGCAGCTCGATCTGCTCGGCGAGGAGGTCGTACCCGTGTTGCGCAAGGAGTTCGCTGCTCGGCGACCCGTGGGCGTGCCCGAGAACCCGCCCACCCACGCAACGTTGCTCGCCAGTAAGAAGGATGTCGGTGTCACCGTCTAGTACCGAGCTCGCAGTCGACGCCTGGGAGGCCCTGTTTCGCACCCAGGTGTCACTGATGCGGCGGTTCACCAGCGACGACATCTGGGGTCCGATCAGTCTCCGCGAATACGACGTGCTGTTCACCCTCAGCAAGTGTCCGACGCTCGAGCTGCGCCTGCACGATCTGAACGACGAAATCTTGCTCAGCCAGCCGTCTCTCAGCAGGCTGTGTGAGCGCCTGGAGAAGCTCGGTTACGTAGCCCGCGAGGCAGATCCGCTCGACAGACGGGGCACTGTCGTCGGGCTCACCGACGGCGGTCTCGCGATCCAACGCGAGATTGGGCGTCGGCACGCGGCAAAGATTCGGCGCTATGTGGGCGGCGCATTGAACGACGACGAACTCGACACCCTCCGCTCTCTGTGCACGAAACTGCGTTCGGCCCAGGAAGGAATTTGACATGGCGGTCGACATTCTGGAGCCGCGCGACGTCCCGCTCGGTGGCCCGCGTGCAATGACCGTGCGACGAACGTTGCCGCAGAAAGGGCGAACTCTGATCGGTGCGTGGTGTTTTGCCGATCATTTCGGCCCCGACGACATCGGCAACAGTGGGGGGATGGATGTGCCGCCGCATCCTCACACCGGGTTGCAGACGGTGAGTTGGTTGTTCTCCGGCGAGATCGAGCACCGCGACAGCATCGGATCCCACGCCATGGTCCGGCCCGGCGAACTGAATCTGATGACGGCGGGGAGGGGAATAGCGCACTCGGAGGTATCGACGGCCACCACGCGCATCTTGCACGGGATGCAGCTGTGGGTGGCACTGCCCGGGCGGGCACGCTTTACCGCACCGGACTTCGAGCACTACGCGCCCCAACGGGTCTTGCTCGACGGCGCCGTCGCCCGCGTGTTCTTGGGCACCCTCGCGGGGGACACGTCGCCGGTCACCACGTTCACCCCGCTGCTCGGCGCAGAAATCGTGGTCGAACCAGGCCGATCGATCCGGCCACGCGTCGACGAGACGTTCGAGCACGGCGTCATTGTCGACGAGGGCTCGGTAAACCTGGAAGGCACCCGCATCGAGCGAGCCGAACTGGGGTACCTCGCACCCGGACAGACCCACCTGACACTGCACAACACCGGCAGCGAACCCGCACGACTACTGATGCTCGGCGGCCCGCCCTTCGGCGAACAAGTGGTGATGTGGTGGAACTTTCTGGGCCGCAACCACGACGACATCGAAGCAGCCCGCGCCGCATGGCAAGCCGAGAGCGAACAATTCGGCACAGTCGACGGCTACGACGGCAAACGACTGCCCGCGCCTGCCCTACCCGGACTTCGCTTGAAGCCACGAGGCTGAGACTCAGAACAGGGTTGGGACCTCGTCGAGGTACCCGGCAGCAGCACCGGAGGACGCAGAACTACTCGCCATCGCTTTCGGCGCGGCATCCGGGGGGACAGCCTTCGGGGCGGCAGTGCTCGAGGCGGCAGTGCTCGAGGACCCAGCGCTCGCGGACCCGGCGCTCGAGGACCCAGCGCCCGAGGAACCAGCGCTCGCGTCGCTGTCGAAGGCAGAGCCACTGGAGGTGACGGCGCCAGGAGCGAGGGCACCGGACGCGACTGCACGGGCGGCTTCGCCGGCCAGCACGTCGGCCATTTCGTTGAAGTGATTACCCACGTGGCCGCGCACCCAGCGGAATCGGACCGGGCCCGTGCGGTCGGTGATGGCCCGGTCGATCGCGCGGACCAATTCGAGGTTGCGCACCGGCGAGCCGCCCGCTGTTTTCCAGCCCTTGCGCTTCCAGCCCGGCAGCCACTCGGACGCGCACTTGATGGCGTACTGCGAGTCGGATTCGATGAGGAGCGGTTCGTCCCCGGGATGCGCGAGCACTGCTTCGAGGAGTGCGCGCAATTCGGCAATCTGGTTGGTGCCCGATGCTTCGCCGCCGGACATGCTGGGACCGGTGTGATCGACCCAGGCCCAGCCGATGGCACCACCGGGATTGCGCAGACAAGAGCCGTCAGTACTCACGATGATCACGGGAGCTGACCCTACTTCGGCACACCGACAAACAACAGACGCCGCGCCTGCATGGGTACTGTGAGAAACCACCGTGGACAACCAACGCAGTGCGAAAAGGACATACACGTGACCCAGACTGTGCCGTCGTCGTTCTCAGCTCTCATCGCCCGCGAGTCCGATGGGATAACGCTGACGCGAGAGACCGTCGACTCCTCGTTCCTGCCCGCCGTCGACGGTCCGTCGGTGACCATTGCCGTGGAGTACTCGTCGGTCAATTACAAGGACGCGCTGGCCGTCACTCCGAAGGGCGGGGTGGTGCGGGAGTATCCGATCGTCCCCGGCATCGATATCGCCGGAACGGTCGTCGAGTCGTCCGAGAGCTCTATCGGACCAGGGCAGCGTGTCGTCGCGCACGGCTACGACATCGGTACCGCCCAACACGGCGGCTACGCCGAATACGCGCGAGTCCCGGCGGCATGGGTTGTCCCGTTGTCGACGCTGTCGACCCGCGAGGCGGCAGCCATCGGCACAGCCGGGTTCACGGCAGCCATGAGTGTCGAGGCCCTGCTCGCGGCGGGTATCACCCCGTCCGACGGACCCGTTCTCGTCACCGGCGCCAGCGGCGGAGTGGGCAGCGTCAGCGTCGACCTCCTGTCCGCCGCCGGGTTCGAGGTGCACGCATCGAGCGGAAAGAGCAACGCCGCAAGCCTCTTGACGAATCTGGGAGCCGCTGCCGTGATCGGCCGGCTGCCCGAGGACCCGGACGCGAAGCCTCGCCCGCTCGGCCGAAGCGAGTGGGCAGCCGCGGTCGATTGTGTCGGGGGCAAGACCTTGGCCCACGTGCTCTCCACCCTCCGGTACGGCGGCGCCGTCGCGGCCAGCGGCCTCACCGGTGGGGCGCAGCTACCGACGACGGTGTTGCCGTTCATCCTGCGTGGCGTCTCGCTGCTCGGCATCGACTCGGTGCAACTACCGATCGACGCTCGTCGGGCAACGTGGAAGCAGCTCGAATCCACACTGCGACCGAGCCGGCTCGACGCATTGACCACGGAAGTCGCAGTCGACGAGGTGCAGTCCACCCTCGACGACATCGGGCAGGGAAAGGTCATCGGTCGTACTGTCGTCGCTGTCGCGGGCGGCTTCCGCTGATAACGCGAATGCGACGACCCGGATAAAGTAGGGCACCTGATGCTTTCTTCCGTTCCCGTCACCGCATCCGACAAGGGCAAGCCCGAGTCGGTTTCCACCGTGTTCGAGTCGGATCGCCCGCTGGATCTCGCGATGACCGTGTCCGGGCTTCGCCGGGGCAAGAGCGATCCCACCTTCGAGCGCGATGTGACGGGCAGCGTGTGGCGGTGCTCTCGGATGAAATCCGGTCCGGTCACCTATCGCCTGACGCAGGTGTCTCGGCATTCGGTGCGGTGCGTCGCCTGGGGCAGTGGCGCCGCTGAATTTTCTGCGACGCTGCCTGCCTTCCTTGGCAGCGACGACGACGCGTCGGACTTCGATCCCGAGCACGCCACGTTGAAGGAAGCGCACCGGCAGTTCCCGCATCTGCGGATCGGACGGACGGGTCTGGTCATGGAGGCGCTGGTTCCGGCCGTTCTCGAGCAGCGAGTCCACGGGGTGTCGGCCTTTTCGTCTTGGCGCATGCTTGTCGCGAAGTTCGGAGAGCGCGCACCGGGACCGACCCCTCGGCCGATGTTCGTTCCCCCGACACCGGACGTATGGCGACGGATTCCGTCGTGGGAATATCACCGGGCCAACGTCGACCCCGCTCGGTCCAAGACCATCGTGCGGTGCGCCCAGGTTGCGGGCCGGCTCGAAGAGGCGGTGACGATGTCACCCGCCGCCGCGGCGAAGCGGTTACGGGCCGTTCCCGGCGTGGGGGTGTGGACGGCGGCCGAGGTGGCGCAACGCGCATTCGGCGACGCCGACGCCCTGTCGGTGGGCGACTACCACCTTGCCGCCGTGGTCGGGTGGTCACTGCTCGGACGGCCACTGGACGATGACGGCATGATCGAGTACCTGAAACCGCTTGCACCGCATCGCTTTCGGGCGGTTCGGCTACTTCAGGTGGCAGGTAAGGCAATCAAGCCCAAGTTCGGCCCGCGCACCCCGCTCGTCGACCATTCCTGGCACTGATCTCACAGCGCTTCGCGTCCGGTCGATCGCCGTGTACCATCCAAGTTGAAGGTTCAACCCCGAAGCTTCAGCTCGAAGCAGCCGGGTTCGACCCCACGCCGCTCCGAGAGGTACCGAAATAACATGGCAATTCAGCGTCTCAATCACGCCGTGCTCTATGTCCGCAATGTCGAGAAGTCGGTAGCGTTCTACACCGACGTCCTGGGCTTCGCGACGGTCATGCAGATGGGCATGTCCGCGGCCTTCCTTCAGGCACCCGCCAGCACCAACGATCACGACCTCGGCCTGTTTCAGCTCGGCGAGAGTGCCGAACCGAGTGACGCCGGGCGCCGAACCGTCGGCCTCTACCACCTCGCGTGGGAAGTTCAAACTCTCGGCGACCTCGCCGAACTGGCTCAAAAGCTCTCCGCTGCAGGCGCACTCGTCGGCGCATCCGATCACGGTTCCACCAAGAGCCTGTACGGTAAGGATCCCGACGCGCTCGAATTCGAGATCGTCTGGCTCGTCCCGCTGCACCTGCTGGACGAAGCCACGACCGAGGCGAGCAAGCGCATCCGGCCCCTCGACCTGCAGGCCGAAATCGATCGGTATGGCATCGACACCCCCAGCGGCGTCGGCGTCTCCAGCCCCGCCTGAGGAACAATTTCCTCGACCCGCGTCGTTGCACCGGCAAAGAAGTTCCGCGCAACTCGACGAAGGGTCATCTGTTGGTCGCCATCGGACATTCGAACCTCGACATCTACCCGCTCGCACTCGGCGGAAATACTTTCGGCTGGACGAGCGACGAGAATTCGTCCTTCGAGATACTCGACGCCTTCACCGCAGGCGGCGGTAATTTCATCGACACCGCCGATTCGTATTCGGCGTTCGCCGAAGGCAATTCGGGCGGCGAGTCCGAGACGATCATCGGCAATTGGACAGCCGCTCGGGGCAACCGCGACGACGTCGTCATCGCAACCAAGGTCAGTCGGCACCCCGAGTTTCGCGGGCTGGGTCCGCAGAACGTCCGCGCCGCGGCCGAGGCGTCGTTGAAGCGCCTGCAAACCGACCACATCGACGTCTACTACGCGCACTACGACGACGAGAGCACGCCCCTCGTCGAGTCGCTCGCCGCTTTCGACGAGCTCGTCAAGGACGGCAAGGTGCGCTATGTCGCCGTCTCCAACTACTCGTCGGACCGAATCCGCGAATGGTTGTCCGTTGCAGCCGAGAACGATTTCGCCGCGCCGATCGCTCTCCAGCCGCACTACAACCTCGTCACCCGGAAGACCTACGAAGCCGAGCTTGCACCGCTCGCCACCGATAACAACCTCGGAGTCTTCCCGTACTTCGCGCTCGCAGCCGGTTTCTTAACGGGCAAGTACCGCACCCGTGAGGATCTCAGCGGAGCACCTCGGGAGAAGCTCGCGTCGGGCTACTTCACCGATCAGGGTTTGGCCGTAGTCGATGCGCTCGACGACATCGCCCGCGCCCACGACGCAGAGATGTCCACCGTGGCGCTGGCCTGGCTGCTCGCACAGCCGTCGGTGACGGCGCCGATTGCCAGCGCAAGCCGCATCTCACAACTCTCGGCCCTCCTCGCCGCCCCGGCGCTCGCGCTGTCGACCGAGGAACTGCAGACTCTCGACGCAGTCAGCACCGCGCTGTAGCGCCCAGTGTCAGCGCTGCCGGGCGAGCCGTAGTTTCGCGCGGATGAAGTGGATGGTGCCGTCTGGGATCAGGAAGCTCTCCTCGACCGCGACGGTGAGCCACCGCTTCTTACGTAATCCTGCGTCGATTTCGAACCTGGCGTGGACGGTGTCGCCTGCTTCGCTCAGCTCGATGTCGCGGATAGCGAGAATGGCTCGGTAGTAGAACGCAGTGTTCAATGCTTTGCGCAATCTCGGGCCGGAGAAGCCGGTGGTGATGCCGTTTTCGACGCGGCGACAGCCGGGCGCGAAGGCCACTGCTTCTCCGTCGTGGGAGAGCAGAGCGTCGATGTACTGCCGTGCGACGTGCTGCCGTGCGACGTACTGCCGCGCGACGTGCTGCCGTGCGCTCGCCGAACCGGTGAGACCCCGATCTGCGCTGCTCCGGTCCATGAACCCGGACTCTAACTCGAATGCGTCACAGCCGGGAACAGATCGGGTCATGATGTTGCTGAGTTGTGGGTGTCACACGCCACCGAAGAGAGTTTCGCGCCCCTGCCCGACAACACGCAACCCGCAGGCACAGCACCGACAGCCGGTGAACGACTGAGGGTCATTCTGGTGCTGGGTGCGCTCATCGCACTCGGCCCGTTGACCATCGACATGTACCTGCCGGCTCTGCCTGCCATCGTCGACGATTTGAATACGACGTCGGCCGCAGTGCAGCTCACGCTCACCGGCACTCTGATCGGTCTGGCGTTCGGTCAGCTGATCATCGGTCCACTGTCCGACATCGTCGGTCGACGATTGCCCCTCATCGTCGGAACCGGTGTCCACATCGTGGCGTCGCTGCTGTGCGTCGTGGCACCGAACGTCGCCGTTCTGGGCCTGTTCCGCGGTCTGCAGGGCCTTGGTGCCGCAGCGGCAGCGGTGGTTGCGATGGCCGTGGTGCGCGACCTCTTCAGTGGCCGCGCCGCCGCAACCGTTCTGTCTCGCCTGATGCTGGTCATGGGCGTCGCTCCCGTTCTCGCCCCTTCCCTCGGCGGCGGCATCCTTCTCGTCGGAACGTGGCGCTGGGTGTTCGGTGTGCTCGCACTGATCGGCGTCGCACTGCTGATCCTCGCAATCTTCTCGCTCCGCGAGAGTCTGCCGCCCGAGCGTCGCCGCAGCCGCGGCATCATGCCCGTCGTGCGTACCTACGGCGGACTCCTGCGTGATGGACAGTTCCTCGTACTCGTCCTCGTAGCAGCTTTGGCAATGTCTGCGATGTTTGCCTACATCGCCGGGTCGTCGTTCGTTCTCCAGGAGGAGTTCGGCCTCAACGAGCAGCAGTTTGCCATCGTGTTCGCGCTGGGTGCGATCGCCCTCATCGGAGCTTCGCAACTCAATGTGCTTCTGCTCGGTCGTTTCACCCCCGTCCGCATCGTCATCGCCGCGCTGGCCGCCGGTGTCGTGTCGGCCGTGGTGATGGTGGTTCTCGCGGTGAGCGACATCGGCGGCATGTTCGGGTTCCTGGTTCCGCTGTGGTTCGTTCTCGGCGCCGTCGGTTTCGTGATGCCGAATGCACCGGCGCTCGCACTCTCGCGCCACGGTGAGGCCGCTGGCACCGCAGCTGCACTGCTCGGAGCCGCTCAGTTCGGTTCCGGCGCTCTCATCGCACCTCTGGTCGGCGTTCTCGGCAACGACGCCGTGGCAGTATCGGTCACGATGGTGGGCGTATCGACAATCGCTCTGATTGCCTTGATCGCTGTGACGTTGCGGTCCCCTGCGACATCGGGCACGAACACGACGCAGGAAGCTGCACGAACGACTTCGAAGGTGTGAGAGCTACGTGCCGGAGCGCGAACGAGACGAGACCGGTAAGCCGCTGAACGGCCGCCCCCGCGACGGTTTGGGTAGACCGTTGCCGAGGGGCGCCACCGGCGTCGAACGCATTCCCGACGACCTCCGGCTTCCGCCCGACGACGCTCTGGTGCGGGCGCAGGAGTTGCTCGACGCCGGTATGCCGTTCCACGCGCACGAAATTCTCGAAGGCACCTGGAAGGATTCACCGGAAGCCGAGCGGATGCTGTGGCAGGGTCTGGCTCAACTCGCCGTCGGACTTACGCATCTGCTGCGCGGCAACCGCGTCGGCGCACAGTCCCTCCTCGGTCAGGGGCACGACCGAATCCGCGGATACGAGTTCGACCCTCCCCACGGTATCGACGTCGCCGGCTTGCTGACCTGGTCCGAAGCTCTGCTCGACCGTCTGGACGACCAAGAACTACCGCCGCCGACCGACGTTCCTCGCCTACGAGTGGCCCGATAGCCCTCGCGCTAAGGACCGAAGATCGCTACAGTGACCGACAGGTTAGGTAAGGCT
>NZ_JBAWFH010000302.1:0-1556 GCF_049591685.1 Rhodococcus sp. (in: high G+C Gram-positive bacteria)
GCTCTCCAGATCACCGGAGATGAACAAACGCCCGGCAGCTCCGATCATTTGCACATCCACCAGTGTCAGGTTGGGTGCGACACGCTCCGCACTGTTGGCTGCGACGGCCGCGAACAGAGCAGGCGCCATCTCGTACACGAGCAAGGCCGATCCGGGCAACAGCATCGAAGCATCGCGCGTGCGATTGAGGATTACCGCGTGCTGGTCACCTATCTCCTCGATGATGTCGCTGTACAGAATCTTCGGTTTGAGTTGATCCTCAGCCTTGGCACCGAGGATCGAGAGAATAGCGCTGCCTGCTCGGTCCACGACGTCGGCATCGGAACTGTGTACCTCGAGAATGCCGTACTGCCGCTCGACGTACAACAATCCTGGCTCTACCTCGGGGGTTGCCTTCAGCGCCGCATCGATCACCCGCTGAATTGCCAACGCCGGGGCCACTTCGACGATGAGCGAGTGGTCGCCGGCCTTCGGGGGGTATCCCCTGGCGCGTGTCGGCGTGGCCATGGTGGCCGCGAACTGGCGTTGCATGCCGTGGATTCGCAGATATACGCGGAGTTCGGTGGCCGGCATGGATGAGCTGGATTCAGCCGGCGGCGTGTCCCGTTTCGTGCTCGCGGCAGGCTTGGCAGGAGAGGTCGTCATTACTGATCACCGTTGATCATGAAGTGCTTGGCGAGGTCGGAGTGGGGTCGAGGAATGACGTGGACGGAGACGAGTTCGCCGATTGTGGAGGCGGTTTCCGCGCCGGCTTCCGTTGCTGCCTTCACGGCACCGACGTCGCCTTTGATGATGACGGCGATGAGGCCGCTGCCGACCTCTGCGCGACCGACCAGGGTGACGTTGGCTGCTTTGACCATGGCGTCGGCGGCGGCGAGGGAGGCGACGTATCCGCGGGTTTCGATCATTCCGATTGCATCACTCATGGGGGGTTCCTTCTCGTGTGTTGATGGTTGTTGTGGGGTTGGAGGGTTGTTCTAGGACAGCAACGTCCGCTTCGATCATGTCCGCTGTACGACGGTGACAGCGGACTTGCGGATGCGTTCGCGGGCCAGGGGAGTGATGACGACGCCGCGGCCGAGGACGAGTCGGGCCCCGTCCGAAATGGCACGTTCGACGATTCGTTCGGTCAGAGCGCCGCTGTCGATTTCGACGTCGTCCACTTTGCCCCCACCCGAAGCCGGAGTAGCTTCGGACACCGGTGGAGACTCGGCCTTCAATCGAAACGAAAGCTGACCCGATCGTACGAGTGGGCCGGTGGTGGGGTCGTCGAGCATGGCCGTCAAGCGGGTAACGAACGCGCCGAGTTGCTCATCGTTCGAGACCTCGACGGTCTGAGGGGCAGGAACAATCCCCAGTTCGGGGAGTACATCCCGGATGACCTCGCGAATGAGGGCACGCAGCTCCTCGTGATCGTGGCCGGTCATCGCCGGTTCTCCAACGCGGCTGTGGCTGCTTCTGCAGCCGTGCGTACCGAATCTTCGTCGCCGGCGAGGTAGACGCGGCCCGATGCGCCCATCATGCGATAGTCGACGACTTTGATCGGACTGGCTTTT
>NZ_JBAWFH010000303.1:0-5379 GCF_049591685.1 Rhodococcus sp. (in: high G+C Gram-positive bacteria)
ACCCTTGTGGGTCAGAGCGCATCGGCGCCACGTTCTCCGGTACGTACTCGGATGACCGAGTCGACCGGGGAAACCCACACCTTGCCGTCACCGATCTTGCCGGTGCGTGCGGCCTCGACGATGACCTCGACGACCTTCTCGACAGCTGCATCGTCGACGACGACTTCGACGCGCACCTTCGGTACGAAATCGACGGAGTACTCCGCGCCGCGGTAAACCTCGGTGTGCCCCTTCTGGCGTCCGTATCCCTGGACTTCGCTGACGGTCATGCCGAGGACTCCGGCCTGTTCGAGGGCCGTCTTGACGTCCTCCAACGTGAACGGTTTGACGATTGCTGTGATCAGCTTCATATTTGCTTCCCTTCACAAGCTTCTACGGTGCCCGGTTGCGTGCGGAGCGACTTCGCGCTCCCTATCTTTACCTTGTCAGGCGAAGTCGTACGCCGTCTCGGCATGTTCGGCCTCGTCGATGCCGTTGGCCTCTTCTTCGTCCGACACACGCCAACCCAGGGGCTTGAGTGCGAAGGCGATGACCGTCGTGACGATCCCGGTGAAGATCAGTGCGAAGAGCGCGATAACAATCTGGACGACGAGTTGCTTGTAGTCACCACCGTAGAACAGGCCGGTCTCGGAACCGAGGAAGCCGATGGCGATCGTGCCCCAGAGGCCGGCGACGAGGTGGACACCGACGACGTCGAGCGAGTCGTCGTAGCCGAACTTGAATTTCAGGCCGACCGCGAGAGCCGACAGAACGCCTGCGACCACGCCGAGGATCATCGCGCCGACCGGCGTCAACGCGCCTGCCGCAGGAGTGATGGCAACGAGGCCCGCGACGATGCCGGACGCAGCACCGAGGCTGGTGGCGTGCCCGTCCCGAATACGCTCCGTGATCAACCAGCCCGCAATGGCGGCGGCTGTCGCGGCCGTGGTGTTGACCCAGGCGAGACCTGCGACGCCGTCCGCGGCGAAGGCAGAACCTGCGTTGAAGCCGAACCAGCCGAACCACAGTAGCGCTGCACCGAGCATGACGAAGGGAAGGTTGTGGGGACGGAATGCGACCTTGCCGAAACCGAGTCGCTTGCCGATGACGATCGCGAGAACCAAGCCTGCGATACCGGCGTTGATGTGGACGACAGTTCCACCGGCGAAATCGATCGGGGCGACAGAGGCGACGAGTCCGCCGTCACCGTCGTCGGTGGTGCCGAAGATCTTCGCGGCGAGGCCGTCCTCGGAACCGGAGAGCAATCCACCGCCCCAGACCATGTGTGCGAGTGGGAAGTACGCGAGGGTGACCCACACGCCGGCGAACACGAGCCACGTTCCGTACTTGACGCGTCCTGCGATCGACCCGCTGATGAGAGCCACCGTGATGATCGCGAACGTCACCTGGAAGGCGATGTCGATCACGTTGGCGTAGCCCCAAGCCCCGGCGATGAATTCACCGTCGGCGTCGGTGATGGAGTCCTTCAGGCCAAAGAACTCGAACGGGTTGGCAAAAACCCCGCCGATGTCCTGCGTGCCGTAGGACATCGACCATCCCCAGAGGATGTAGACGACAACAACGACGGCCATTGCGCCGAACGACATCATCATCATGTTCAAAACGGATTTCGACTGCGACATGCCGCCGTAGAAGAACGCCAACCCGGGCGTCATCAGCAGCACCAATGACGCCGCGATCAGCATCCACGCGGAATTGCCGGAAACCGCAGCCAAATCTGCTAGTTCGTCGGGACTCACGTACACCCTCCATGTTCTCCTGCGCACCGGTTGGTCCGCGGTCTGGACAAAGAGTGGTTTCGCGAGGTTTCCGTGATGACACTGAGGTGTTGCGCTCGTGTGAACGGATGACCGGATCGTGTTGCCAATAGGTTTCGTGCAGGCAATTCACCGTTTTCCATCTGCGGCGGTGAACCCGGTTCGGCGCCGTTCGCGGCTCCGTCGGTCCGAATCGGCGGGCTGGAAAGCAGCCAGAAGACAGTCAGCCCAGAAGCGCGTCGACGAAGGCGCCGGGCTCGAACGGCGCCAGATCGTCGGCTCCCTCGCCGAGCCCCACCAGCTTGACCGGCACGCCCAATTCGCGCTGCACCTGGAACACGATGCCGCCCTTGGCGGTGCCGTCCAGCTTGGTCAACACGACTCCGCTGATGTCGACGACCTCGGCGAACACACGCGCCTGGGTCAGGCCGTTCTGGCCGACGGTCGCGTCGAGCACGAGGAGGACGTCATCCACGTGTGCGCGCTTCTCGATGACTCGCTTGACCTTTCCGAGTTCGTCCATCAGCCCCGATTTGGTGTGGAGACGACCTGCGGTGTCGATCACCACGACGTCGACGCCCTGCTCGATGCCTCTGGTCACCGAATCGAATGCGACGGCCGCGGGGTCCGCACCTTCCTTCCCGCGCACGACCTCCGCACCGACGCGTTCGGCCCACGTCTGCAGCTGATCGGCCGCGGCCGCACGGAAGGTGTCTGCGGCCCCCAGCAGTACCCGTCGTCCGTCGGCCACGAGTACCCGAGCGAGCTTCCCGGTGGTTGTCGTCTTGCCCGTTCCGTTGACGCCTACGACAAGCAGCACCGCAGGCGTTCCCTCGTGCGGCAGTGCCCTGATGGACCGATCGAACTCGGGGTGCAACTGGCCGATCAGGATTTCCCGCAGAAGCGCACGGGCATCCGCTTCGGTACGCACGCTCCGCGCCGCCATCTGCTCACGCAGAGCCTTCATGATCTCCGCGGTCGTCGAGGACCCGAGATCGGCGATCAGGAGGGTGTCCTCCACCTCTTCCCAGGAGTCCTCGTCCAGATCGCCGCCGCCGAGCAGCCCGAGCAGCGACTTGCCAACAGCCGACTGCGAACGAGCCAGTCGACCACGCAAACGGTCCAAGCGGCCGTCGGTCGGCGCTATGTCGTCCAACACCGGCGTGGCCGACTCTGTCGACTGTGCAGGTTCGAGCTCCGGCTCCGGCGCTGGTTCGGGCGTCGGCTCCGGCAGCGGCGCAGGTTCGGGGGTCGGCTCCGGCAGTGGCGATGGTTCGGGTGTCGGCGCAGGTTCGGGTGTCGGCGCAGGTTCGGGTGTCGGCGCCGGCTCGGGTGTCGGGGTTGGCTCGGGCTTCGCTGCGGGTTCCGGCCGCCGGACCGGTTCCGGCTTCGGAGCCGTGTCCGGTTCGGCCGTTGCCGTGCCCTGACTGAAGGAGAACCCACCGCCGGCCTTGTATCCCCCGGACAAGTCCTTGGGCTCGTCGATCGTCGGCGTATCGGCCGATTTCAGTGACACCCGTCGTCGGCGCGCGAGAACGAGCCCGACGACGAGTACGACGATGAGGACGGCCAGAACGGCCGCGACGATGATCCACGCTTGGGTACTCACGGCGTCCATAGTGTCAGCACGGGCGGCGCCGCACACCTTCGACCTAGCCCGTCGGGACCGAGGTCTCCCCCGCCTCGGACGAGGGCGAGTCGGCGACGTCGTCGTCCGGCGCGGTGACGCTGCCGATGGTCTCCACGCGGTTTCGGTTGAGCCGCTGCGAGATGACCGTGGTGATACCGTCACCGCGCATCGAGACTCCGTACAGGGCGTCGGCCACTTCCATGGTCGGCTTCTGGTGGGTGATGACGATGAGCTGCGACTTCTCTCGCAACTGCTCGAACAGCCCGATCAGGCGTCGCAGATTTGTGTCGTCCAGAGCGGCCTCGACCTCGTCCATGACGTAGAACGGTGACGGTCTGGCCCGGAAAATAGCAACGAGCATGGCAACGGCGGTGAGCGATTTCTCGCCGCCCGACAGCAGCGACAAGCGCTTCACCTTCTTGCCGGGGGGACGCGCTTCGACCTCGATGCCCGTGGTGAGCATGTCGCCGGGTTCGGTCAGGATGAGCCGGCCCTCGCCACCCGGGAACAGTTTCGCAAACACCTGAGTGAACTCGCGTTCCACGTCGATCCATGCCTCGGTGAACACTTGCAGAATGCGATCGTCCACATCTGCGACGACGTCGAGCAGGTCTTTGCGGGCGGACTTGACGTCTTCGAGCTGGGTGGAGAGAAAGTTGTAGCGCTCGTCCAGCGCGGCGAATTCCTCGAGTGCCAGCGGATTGACCCGGCCGAGTGTCGCCAGGTCGCGTTCGGCGCGCTTGGCGCGCTTCTGCTGCATGTCGCGGTCGAACGGCATCGGCGCAGGCGCGACCACCTGCTCGCCGCGTTCCTTCGCGGCCTCGTACTCGGCGATCTCCAACTCGGTGGGCGGCAGCGGTACATCGGGTCCGTATTCGGCGATCAGGTCGTCGAGCCCTATCCCGTGCTGTTCGAGGATGGTCGCTTCGAGTTGCTCGATGCGCAGCGCGGCCTGTGCTCGCGCCACCTCGTCGCGATGAACGGCATCGGTGATCGACGCGAGCTGTCCCGCCAGCGCGCGTACCTGTTCCTTGACGCGTTCGAGTTCTGCCGTGGTGGTGGCGCGTTGCTCGGCGAGTTCGTCCCGTCGGGCGGCCGCTGCGGCCACGACGACGGACAACCTCTCGGCGACACGCCTACCCGACGACGCGACGGCCTCGGCGATCGCGGCTGCGTGTCGGCGTGCCACCGTCTCGCGTTCTGCCCGGGCACGGGCCTCCCGCTCCGCACGCGCGGCGCGTCGAAGCGATTCTGCTCGCCCTCGCAGCGACTGCGCACGTTCCTCGGCCGTCCGCACGTTCAGGCGGGCCTCGACCTCTACAGCCCGAACTTCGGCCAGTGCGGCGGCCGCCTCCTCGCGTGCGCGTGTCGAGTCCTCGGACTCGGGGGCGCCGTCGGCCCCCGTCTGTTCGTCCCCGGCCAGACGCAGACGTTCCTCGAGTTCGGCCAACGCCGTGAGAGCCTCTTCGCGTCCGCTCTCGGCCTTCGCTCGTTGTTCGCTCAGCCGCGCGGATTCGGCGTGTGCGGACCGGGCGAGCTGGCCGAGACGCCCCAGCTGCTCGTAGACGGCTGACATCGCCGCATCCGATTCGTTCAGAGCCGCAAGGGCCTGCTCGGCTGATTCCCGACGGTCTGCCTGCTCGGCAAGTGCGCCCGACAGTGCTGCTTCGATCTCCGCCGACCGCCGTTCGGCGGCGGTGAGTTCGACCGTGGAGATGTCGATGGCGGCTTGCACCTCGATCGTGCTGGGGCGCCTGTCCGACCCACCCGAGAGCCAACCGGTGGCGAGAAGGTCTCCGGCCCTGGTGACGGCACGGACGCCGGGCACGGCCCGGACCACGGCTTCGGCGTCCTCGAGCGAAGAGACGATGACGGTGTCTCCAAGAAGCGATGCCATCGATCCGGCGAGGGAATCGGGAACTTCGACCACATCGACCGCCCAGCGAGCTCCGACGGGCAATTCGGCCTCGACTCGCACAGTCGGTGTCGACT
>NZ_JBAWFH010000304.1:0-3333 GCF_049591685.1 Rhodococcus sp. (in: high G+C Gram-positive bacteria)
GAGCATGGGTAACGTAAGACGCGAGGACCTCCGTGGATCGGGATGAGTGTGGTAACCCATATCGATACCGGAGGTCCTCGCCCTATCCCGTCACGCCACGCTGCTCACAACCTCCGTGGGAAGAACACCTAACCCTCGTCGACACCGACGACGAGGGTTAGGCCGAATCGCGCCTTGCATTCGTGGCGGCAGCATCCGCGTCACCGCTCACGGGACAAAGGGAGACTTCGGTGGCGCTCGTCGACGCGGACTCAAGTGTCCCGGCGCCGACCGGTGCCGCTTCGCGACCGAGCGGGCGGGATCGCGGAGGATCCCGCCCGCTCGTTCGATGTCACGCAGCGACGTCCGGAGGACTCACCCGCAGGCCGCCGCGGCGTAGCCCGCCTGGTAGACGGTGTACTGGCCGGAGCCGTTCCAGGTATAACCGGCGATAGCTGCCAGGCCATGGTCGACCGACGTCTCCGCCACCGCGAAGGTGCGGTAGACCGCCGCGCCCGGCTGCAGTTTCGTCACCTTCACCTCGCCGGCCACGGTGGTGATCCGCACATCGGCTGCGATCGCCTCCTTGTTCAGGACGTGGACGGCGATCACAGGAGCACCGTTGACGCACTGAGACTTCGCGCTGACTGCCAGCGAGACCCCCGGATCGGCTGGCCGCGGGCTCGGCGTCACCCATGCCGATGCGGTGCTCTCGGACGTGCCAAGGATGTTCGACGCAGTCACGGAGAAGGAGTAGGCGGTTCCGTTGATGAGGCCCTCGACTCGGCAACTCGTCGAGACCGCCTCGCACACGACCGCCCCGGACGCATCGCGCACGACGTAGCCGTACAGTGGCAAGCTCGATGCCGATGCGGCCCACGTGACACGTGCCGCGCCGTCGGCTGCGACTGCGCTGATTGTGCCCGGCGCCTGCGGACTGGACAGCACATGCTCTCCTGCGACGAGCGCCGTTGCTGCCGTCGAATCCTCCCGTTTGAGGGTGACGTCGGTGGCGCCGTCCGCGAGGATCGTCACCGTGGCCGGCGCCGAAGCGTCCAGTCCCGCCCGATCCAGGTCGATCGCCATCGCGGCGACGTTCTCGGCCGAAGTGCTGATCTCGTTTCGCGGCTCAACCGAGCCCGCTTCCACCCAGCGCTGATCGCGGACCTGCACATTCCGGCCGTCGATGATCTGGATATCATCGCTCAGCACGGCGTCATATTCAGTGGTCTTCAGAGCGTGAGACTCTCCCGTCACTCGGCTCCACCGCGCGGTCTCGTCCCGCGGATCCAGGTCGGTGAGCCAGTACGCTCGGTCGACCGTGATCCCCAGGTCGGGTCGGGCATCGCCGGGCTCCCAGCGGAACGCGATGTTGGACGGCGCCGGCTCGCGCTGCGGGTGCGTCTGGACGTACTCGGCCGCATCATCCCATCCGAGGGATTCCCCGAGCTCGCCGTGCGTGGCGTTCTCGTAGTAGTTGGCTCGGTACCGGACCTCGGCCACGTCGGCTGCGGCGTCCCACCTGCGCGTCGCGGTCTGGGCAACATCGCGAGTGCCGGAATCCATGAACGTCACGAGGCCCATGAGATTCTCCATCCGCAGCTCGTCGCCGGCCTGGTCGCGGCGACCCTGCGTGTCGTAATAGCCGGCTCCCGAGACGATGACCGCCGCGGCAAACAGATCCGGGTGGTTGGCTGCAAGGCGAGTCGCTCCCACGGCACCCATCGACCAGCCGCCGACGACCGTGCGATCCGGATCGAGGCTGTAGGTGTCGGCGAGAACGCCCCACACTTCCCATACGTCCAACTCACCCTCGTTGATGTACCAGGTGGTGTTGCCCCGCGCCAGCGGTGTGACACAGATCGAACCGCGCTCTTCGCACATCGGACCGTAGACGTCCTCCTGCGTCGGGCCGCCGAAGCCGTTGTGATTGCGGTCGCCCGAGTGCAGCAGCATCGTCAGTGGCGCTGGGACGGCGCTGTCGTACGTCGTCGGCACATAGACGGTGTAGGGCTGCACACGCCCGTAGAACGACGGACCGCGCAACGCCGGGCCGTAGCCGCTGCGAGCCTGTGGGTCAAGGCCCTGCCCGAGATCCAACGTCGAGACATACCACCGCGTCGAGTACCCGGTGGGCGCCGGATCCGCCGTCGTCTCCCCCGCCGAGATACGGCTCCAATCGAGCTCGATGAAGAAGTCGGTGATGTCGTTCGCGCCCAGCGCGTCCGACTGGCGTCCGTTGTTCCATCGCGTGGAGGAGTTCGTCCAGCCGCCGACGAGGAACGGCTCGTCTTCGCGGTCGCGGAACGCTGCGTTGTAGATGCGCGTCTCATCGTCCTGGCCTGGAGCAGCGGCGAATCCTTCGCCGGTCTCGTTCGCTACGCCTGTCGCAAGGCGGACCGACCACGTGCCGTCGGCGGCGAGGGCGGACTTCGGTACCGCCACGATGAACGAGCGCGCGTCGTCGTCGATGGAGAGCTCGGCGCCGACGGCGGTCAGATCCGAGCGATCCCCGGTCGCGGCGTCGATCAGCCAGATCCCGCGAGAAGAAACGATCATGACCTGATCGATGCCGGGGGAGGAGACGCCCGCGTCGGCCGGCCACGCCGAGGAACCCGTCGCGGGGTCGGAATCGGTGTCGAATGCCCACGCGGCGACGGGCACGTCCGCGGACACGAGGGTGTTCCAGTCGATGCGCCAGTATGTGCTCGCGTCATCCGCGGCGATGCCCGCACGAAAGACGTCGGAGCCGTTGCCGGCTGCGTCCGGCGAGGCATAGGAGAAGTCTCCGGCGCCCATGTCGTCGTACAGCCAGTCGGTCCACAGATAGGCGCCAGCGTCGTAGCGTGCGGTCCCGGATGTGCGGGGGAACGCCTCCGAAAAGGCCCAGGACTCGGGTTCCGGAAGGTCCGGCTCAGGCTGCAGCGCCGCTTGCGGAATGTCCGCCGGAAGACCGGACCGCGCAAGATCCGTCACCTGCTGAGGTGCCGCGGCATTTGTGGTCGCGCCGGCGGGTGTCACACAGAGGCTCAGTGCGACCCCTGCGGTCACGGCACCGACAAGTGACGCCCGTCCGACCCTGCCTCGTGGGCGCGCGCTGACGCCTGCGATGTGTGGACCACGGTCGGTGCGATTCATGCCACGCTTCTCCTTTGAAGTAATATCAAGCTGGTTGATATTCGCAATATACCGCCGGATCTATTTCGGGTCAACTGTCCGACGAGACTCACCTAATGTGCTCGCGTAATGGGGTTCGTGCCTCATTTGGGATCTGCTCGCGAAACGCTGGCCCTCGTTCGAGTGCTCGGGTGTGCTGGTGGGATGGGCTCGTTGTCGATGTCGACCAAGCGTGAG
>NZ_JBAWFH010000305.1:0-1521 GCF_049591685.1 Rhodococcus sp. (in: high G+C Gram-positive bacteria)
GGTTACTCCCGGATCTTCTGGTCATTCCGCCGGCTCCACTCCCGGATCTTCTGGTCATTCCGCCGGCTCCACTCCCGACACCCAGCCGGTGAAGTCTGCCGAACGGACCATCCACATCCTCGAGACGCTGGCAGCCTCGCCGACTCGCATGAGTCTCGGCGAACTGCAGGAGGCGTGCAAGTACCCGAGATCGAGCTTGCACGCCCTCCTCCGGACGTTGAAGGAACTGCGGTGGATCGAGGCCGACGAGTCCGGTTCGCGCTACGGCATCGGCACGCACGCGCTACTGACCGGCACGTCGTACCTCGACAAGGACTCCGTCGTGGGTAGGGCAGCGGCCGTCCTGGAAGCCCTACGTTCCGACGTCCGGCACACCGTCCACTTCGCCCGACGCGACGAGGACCATGTCATCTACCTCGCCAGCCGCGGATCGAAGCTCGAGGTTCGACGCATGCACCGCGTCGGACGCAAGCTGCCCACCCACGTCACGGCTTTGGGTCAAGCGCTGCTTGCCGAGCTGACCACCGACGAGGTCACCAGGCTCCTGCCCAAGAAACTCGAGCGGTACACCGACAACACCATCGTCGACCGTGACGCACTCATCGCCGAATTGGGCGAGGTCCGCAGGCGCGGTTGGTCTCTGGAAGTGGAACAGGGCACCCCGGGCGTCGTATGTATCGCGACGGTTGTCCCCTATCGCATTCCCGCGACTGATGCGCTCAGCGTGTCGATGCCCGCGGAGGTCGCGTCGTATCCCGCTGAGCTCGAACGTATTGCGGGCGTACTGACCAAGCACGCCGACGTCTGGGCCCGTGAGCTCCGAGCCGAGGGTGTGCGGTAAGCCGCCTACAGCTGCGAAATGCTCAGCCGCGCGGACACGACGACGACGTCGGACCATTCCATCAGCTTGTCGAGATCCGAGGTGTTCGAGGACCATTCGAGGCTGTCGCTCGACGCGTTTCCGCTCCCGGTCACCGCTGCGCCGCGCGCACCGAATGCCTCGAACAGCGTCCACGCACGCTGACCGATGTGCCCGAACCCGACGCAGCCGATCCGAGCACCGCGCAGTGACAACGACTGCGGAATCGACGGGTCGTCCACCGAAGTGGCGAACACACCCGTCCGCAGCGCGCGATCCTGCTCGAGAAATTTACGACGCAGCACGACCGTCGCCGCGATGATGCACTCCGCGATGATGCACTCCGCGATCGACTGCTCGCGGTGGAAGGTACTGCACACCTGCACATCCGGCCCGAGACCTGACCTGTCGACGATGACAGCAGCTTCGTCGAACGGGACCGACCACACGAACTCGTGGCCCGCCAGAGCATTCTCGAACTACTCGCGGTGCGGCAGCACGTTTCGGTCCCCCACGACGATCTTCATCGCAGTCGAACTCATCGGGCGAGGGCCGGCCGCTTGCTGTCGAAGGTCCAGTCCGGGACGAGGTACTGCATTCCGATGGCGTCGTCGCGGGAGCCGAGGCCCTCCTTCAAGTACAGCTCATGAGCCGCGTCGATC
>NZ_JBAWFH010000306.1:0-2566 GCF_049591685.1 Rhodococcus sp. (in: high G+C Gram-positive bacteria)
GTCATGGCGGGGCGGCTCCTCGTCCCCGTCACCGGCGGGCTCGCCGTGACCGACCCGGCGACGGGGAACATCGAACGCACGATTCCCGTCGACCGCGGCAGCTACACCGGGCCGGTCCGGACAACAGTCATGGGCGATGTCGTCGTAGAGCAACGCGGTGACCAGCTCGTAGCGTTGAACTGATCTCGTCAGGCAGCGTCGTTCGGTAAAAAAGTCTGCAGCTCAGCGCCATTCCAGTGCGCGAGCAGGTTCTCGGCCAGAGCTCGATACGCCAAGGCGCCCTTGTTCTTTCGGCCGGACAGGACCGTCACTCCGGACGCGGACGCTTCGGCGAAACGCACTGTCCGCGGAATCGGAGGCGCAAGGACAGGAAGCGAATAACGATCCGACACGTCACCGAGCACGTCGCGACTGTGCGTCGTCCGTGCGTCGAACAGGGTGGGCAGCGCGCCCAGCAGCGTCAGGTCCGGATTGGTGATCTGTTGAACCTCGGACACCGTACGGAGCAGTTGACCGACGCCCCGGTGCGCCAGGGTCTCGCACTGCAGCGGCACGAGCACCGACTGCGCTGCCGTCAGACCGTTGAGCGTGAGAACACCCAGCGACGGCGGACAGTCGATGACAACGATGTCGAAGTCGCCTATCACCGGCGCCAGTGCTCGCTTGAGTGCGTACTCCCGACCGGCGCGCATGAGCAGCAACGCTTCGGCGCCGGCAAGGTCGATGGTCGCCGGTAGCAACTTCAAGCCCTCGTCGGTGTCGACGAGTACGTCTGCCACCGACGCGTCACCCGTGAGTACCTCGTGTACCGAGGAGTCGAGCTTGTCCGGGTTGTGGCCGAGGGAGAACGTCAGACATCCCTGCGGATCGAGATCCACCACGAGAACACGTTGGTCGAGCGCGTGCAGCGCTGCCGCGAGAGAGGCCACCGTGGTGGTCTTCGCGACACCGCCCTTCTGGTTGGCAACCGCCAGTACTGTCGTCACAGCCCTGATCCTTGCGTACTACCGCCCCGGAACGCCAGAGAAGCCGAGTGCGGGCGCGTCGAAAAATAACAACAAGGTGCCCATCCGTACGCGCCCACGACAGTCGGGGTCAGTGCAGGACGACCGGTTTCGCGGCGTCGACGCCGCCGACCGGCGTGATCTTCTTGCGAGGCAGGAAGAACGCCGGAACAAAAGTCAACACGATCAGCACCAACGCAACGGTGAAGGTGGTCCCGAAGGCGCCGGCGGAGATGTCGAGCGCCTCGCCAGGAGAGGTCGCCTGCGCGGCCCCCTTGAGCTGGTTCGTCAAGACCACCGACATCACCGCGGTACCGATGGAGCCCGCGGTCTGCTGAACGATGTTCATCAGGGTCGACCCGCGCGCGACGTTGTGGTCGGTGAGCGTCTGCAGCGCCGCGGTCATGATCGGCATCATCGTCGACCCGAGGCCCATCCCCATCACGAAGAGCGCACCCAGAAGAACGACGTAGGAGGTGTCTGCGCCCACCTGGGTGAACACAGCCATCCCGGCCGTGATGAACACCATGCCGACGAGAACGATCTTCCCCGGCCCCATACGGTCCGCGAGCGCGCCCGCGATGGGCATCGTCAGCATCGCGCCGATTCCCTGTGGTGCGAGCAGGAGACCCGCCGCAAGGGTCGTTTCACCGCGAATCTGCAGGAAGTAGCTGGGGAACAGCAGCCCGGCTCCCATGAACGCAACCGTGAACAACACCGTGGTCAAAACGGCGATGGTCAATGCTCGGTTCTGAAACAGGCGAAGGTCGATCAACGGATGTTCGGTCCGCAACGCGTGGAACACGAACAGGACTATCAGCACTGCACCGACGATGGCGGGCACGAGGACGCGCGTCGCGAACACCGTCTCGGTCTCCGGAATCGACGACACACCGAACAGGAACAACGCGAGCCCCGGCGACAGCATGAGCATGCCCATGAAGTCGAACGACTCGGACGGCGTCGGGTTGTCCTTCGGGAAGATGACGATGGCAGCGATCAAGGCGACGGCACCGATGGGCACGTTGATGAGGAAGATCCAGTGCCAGCTCGCGGTCTCGATCAGCCACCCACCGAGAATCGGTCCGCTGATCGGTCCGAGCAGCATGGGGACGCCCAGTACGGCCATGACGCGCCCGATGCGTTCCGGGCCCGCCGCACGCGTCATGATCGTCATTCCGAGCGGCATCAACATGCCGCCGCCGAGTCCCTGCAGCACCCGGAAGCCGATCAGCGACGTGATGTCCCAGGCGAAACTGCACAGCACCGAGCCGAGAACGAAAAGAACCAGCGCGGTGACGTACAGGCGCTTGGTGCCGAACCTGTCCGCGGCCCATCCCGTCAACGGAATGACCGTGGCGAGCGCGAGCGTGTAGCCGGTCATCGTCCAGGCGGCCGTCGCGTAGGTGGCGTCGAACACCTCCATGAACGTGGGCAGCGCGACGCTGACCACAGTGATATCGAGGATGGACATGATCGCGCCGAGAACCACCACACCCGCGATCTTCAGAACGGTGGAGTCGAGATTGTCCGGCCTCCCGGTCGACGGCATTGGCCCTTGC
>NZ_JBAWFH010000307.1:0-1672 GCF_049591685.1 Rhodococcus sp. (in: high G+C Gram-positive bacteria)
CCCGTCACCAGAATCCGCCTCGACATCTCGTACGACGGGACCGATTTCTCCGGGTGGGCCCGCCAACCCGGCATCCGTACCGTCTGCGGTGTACTCGAAGAAGCGTTTTCGCTCGTGCTTCGGCAACCGATCGTCCTGACGGTCGCCGGACGTACCGACGCCGGTGTGCACGCCCGCGGTCAGGTTGCACACTTCGACGTGCGAGGCGGCGTCGACGAGCCCCAGAGGCTCGTTCGTCGGATGGCGCGATTTCTTCCCACCGACGTCCGCGTAACGGCGATCGCTCCGGTGACCGAGCACTTCGACGCCCGATTCTCGGCGTTGCGACGGCACTACGAGTACCGGTTCGGTACCGCGGCGTACGGCGTCGATCCGCTCGAGGTGCGCGGAGTCGTCTCCTGGGCTCGCCGAATCGACCTGGACGCGATGCGAGAGGCATCGTCACTGTTGCTGGGGCTGCACGATTTCGCCGCATTCTGCAAGAGGCGGGAGGGCGCGACAACGGTCCGAGAACTTCAGCGCTTCGACTGGGAACGTGAAGGTGACCACCTCATCGCATACGTCAGCGCCGATGCGTTCTGTTGGTCCATGGTCCGCAGTCTCGTCGGTGCGATGCAGGCGGTGGGAGAACGACGCCGGACGCCCGAGTGGGCCGCAGGTTTGCTCGACACACGCTCGCGGTCCAGCTCGATCACCGTAGCCCCGGCCCACGGTCTCTCGCTGGTGGCCGTCGACTACCCGGACACCGAGGAACTGGCAGCCCGCAACATCGCGACTCGCGAGACGCGACCCGGCATCGCGTTGCCCGGCACCTGCTGCTGACCTACCTCACGCAGGGTGGGTCGCTGTAGTCGGTAGCGTGCCGAGGGGAGCGGAGGCTCGTCTCGTATTGGTTGGATCCGGACCTGGTCCAGGGTTGGTCAGGCCCACGCCAGGAATGTCCCGGGGTGCCGGCCTGATGTCGGGAAGCTCCTGCCAAGTCCCCAATAGCGACTGCATTTCGAGCCCGATTTCGATTACTTTTCGGTCGTTCCAAGGCAGACCGCCGATTTGGACGCCGAAGGGCAACCCCGTCTCCGCTGACCTGCCTACGGGTATCGTCGCAACCGGGGATCCCGTGTAGTTTGCCCAACGCACGTCAGCAATCGGGTTGTCGAGAACTCCCAGTTCGGCCGCTGCATCTCTGTCTATCCCGTCCGTTACGGCACCCGGAATCAAGATGGCGTCGAGCGAGTTGTCCGCGAACATGCGGTTGAAGTCGCGTTGATACCGCAAGCGGTCGTGCTCGAAACTGATGTAATCGGCAACCGGCGTTACCAACGCAGCGGACCCGAAGCCCACGGCGATTGCGCTGGAGGTGCGGTATTTGTCGAGGCGGTCGACGAATTGTTGATGATACGCGCCCATCTCGCATCGGTCACCCATCAAGAGACTGGACGGCAGGGTGGGCATCACGTCCGTGACTACCTCGACGCCCAATGACTTCGCCGTGTCGATCGCTGTAGTCATCAAACTGCCGATAGAGGTGGGTAAGTTGTCGAACGCATCGGAGGGGACACCTACGCGCATATCGGCGAGTGCGCGAGGTCTTCCTGACGGAGCCAACGGAAACTTCACATCGGGGGAGGCCCGTGTCGTGGGGTCGGCTTCATCCACACCGGACATATAAGTG
>NZ_JBAWFH010000308.1:0-1973 GCF_049591685.1 Rhodococcus sp. (in: high G+C Gram-positive bacteria)
GTGCCATGCAGCGCAACCCCGAGGCGGCGGCAGCATTCGTCGAACTCGGCCACGAGATTGCCTGCCACGGCTTGCGGTGGGTCAGCTATCAGTTGGTGGACGAGCACGTCGAACGCGAGCATATGGCCGAAGCCGTCGAGATCTTGAGCACGCTCACCGGCCGGGCGCCCCTCGGGTGGTACACGGGCAGGGACTCACCCAGCACGCGCGAGCTCGTGGTCGAACACGGGGGCTTTCTGTACGACTCCGATTCCTACGCGGACGACCTGCCCTACTGGGAACGCGTGGCAAAGGGGGCGGACACCGTCGATCACCTGGTGGTGCCGTACACGCTGGACACCAACGACATGCGCTTCGCCTCGCCCGGTGGGTTTTCCACCGGCGAGGAATTTTTCGCCCACCTCCGAGACGCGTTCGACGTGCTGTACGCGGAGGGCGCGGCGAGAGCACCCAAAATGCTGTCGGTCGGGCTGCACTGCCGGCTGGTCGGGCGGCCCGCCCGCATGGCCGCGTTGGAGAGGTTCCTCGACCATGTGCAGTCCCACGAGAAGGTGTGGATCGCGCGGCGGGCGGACATCGCTCGACACTGGATGGACGTGCATCCACCCGGCGCCCGCTAGGGCCGGGCGGCGCGGGCGAGTGCGGCGCAGTATCGGCTCGTGAACACGCGCTGAACCAGACGGCCGGCAGGTCCGCCTATTTTGGTGAACCACCGACCCGGCCGCGAGAAGGCAACGATGTGCACGTAGACGGATCCGTCGCCGTCCAGTTCGACCACGAACCTCTCCTCACCCTGCTCGGGGTGGCCGGCCAGAGTGCCGTACGCGAATCCGGTCCGGTCGACTTCGTCGACGACGTACACGACACGGCAGGGTATGCGTACCGGGCCGAGTGACAGTACGACCTCGGCGTCGACAACCGCCGTCGGCGCCGAAGCGTCGACCCGTAGGCCGGCCCCGCGGTGCATGTCCCAGCCGAGGAGCGCCTGCGCTGCGGAGGCGTAAGCGGGACGTCCCGAGCCGATGCGCACCCGACGGTCGGTGTGGTGGTAGCCGGCAGGTAGTGGTCCGCGGGTACCGCCGACTTCGGGATACGTGAGTGTCATGACCGCGACGATGCCATGTCCGGTGCAGTGTCCGGTGCAGTGTCCGGTGCTGCACAGCCAGCTCTCAGCTGCCATCAGCCACAATGGTCGGGTGCCAGAGCATCGAACACCCGCGCCGACCGCCCCGAACATATCGTCGAGCACGGTCCGGCCCACCCGAGTTCTGCTGCTGGGAAGCACCGGGTCCATCGGAACCCAGGCACTCGACGTCGTCGCGGCCAATCCTGATCTCTTTGACATCGTGGGTCTCGCGGCCGGTGGCGGTAACGTGGAGTTGCTTCGTCGACAGATCCGCGAGACCGGGGTCGACTCTGTGGCAGTCGCGAATCCTGCGGCCGGTGCCGAACTCGACCATCCCGGGGTTCTCACCGGTGATCGAGCCGTCACCGAACTGGTCGAATCCGTCGAAGCCGACGTCGTCCTCAACGCGCTCGTCGGATCCCGCGGGCTCGAACCGACCCTGGCAGCATTGAAGTCCGGTGCGAGACTGGCGCTTGCGAACAAGGAGTCCTTGGTGGCCGGGGGAGAGCTGGTGTTGGCGGCCGCAGCGCCCGGTCAGATAGTTCCCGTCGACTCCGAGCACTCCGCCCTCGCGCAGTGCCTCCGGGGCGGTCGCGCCAGCGAGGTCGACCGACTGATTCTCACCGCGTCGGGCGGGCCGTTTCGCGGTTGGTCCGAGGTCGAGCTGAAATCGGTGACGCCGGAGCAGGCCGCGGCGCATCCGACCTGGTCGATGGGCCCGATGAACACGCTCAACTCGGCGACGCTGGTCAACAAGGGACTCGAACTCATCGAGACCCACCTGTTGTTCGGCGTGCCCTACGACCGAATCGACGTCACCGTGCACCGACAGTCCATCGTGCACTCG
>NZ_JBAWFH010000309.1:0-5427 GCF_049591685.1 Rhodococcus sp. (in: high G+C Gram-positive bacteria)
CAACGAGCTACCGACCGGACGTCGGGGTCGGACACCGCCCTACTGGCGGCTCGCTCAGCTGCCAGCCGCCTCGCCCGCCTGTTCACCGACGCCACCACCAGCGAGGACACGGACAGTGCGGAAATGGATAGAGCAACAATCGAACTGGTGTCGTATTCCGCCTTCGGCGCCGTCGCGTCGGCCACCGACTGGTGGCTCGGCTCCTCGGACCGAGCAGAGCCCGCCATGACCATCCAGACGTTCTCCGCTTATGTCGCCGCGCAGGTAAGTGGACTCGTCGAGTCGTCCTGCGCGCTGGCGGGCGTCACCATCGAAACCGACCAACCCATGCATACCGCATTCTCGCGTGCAGAAGGAGAACAACACCCGTGAGCGATCTTTCGGGCAAACCGGATTTTCGGGGTGCCGCAACACTGACTTTCGACAAGCCTGTCGCCGCGTTCTCCGTCGACATCGATTTGCGAGGCCACTCGCAACCCATCGACGGCCGCTATCGCTGGTACGGACGTGTACGACCCCACGAGGCACTACGCGAGTTCATGGAGTCCACTGGCGGTCGTAATACGTCCGGAACCCTGCGGACCGAAGCCGGTGAGGCAGCTGTCGTTGTCGGCGACGTCGATTTTTGGGGCCGATACCGCCTGCAGGGCACAGGAATGCCCCCCTATCCTGTCGAGCCCGAAGACGAACCCGGCAGCCTTGAATTATCTGCCTCAGGAGATCCCACCATGAGCGCCGATGACGACGCACTGCAGCGAGCAGTCGCCCTCCTGACCCCGCACGCACGTGCAACCGTCGACACTTCCGCCGGCTACGCCGAGCTCCTGGGCGGCACCCCCGCTCCGTCGTCTACCGCTGCAAGCCGCGCCATGAACAATCGCGTCGTGGCGTCGATCTACGAAAAGCTGTGGCGACCGGCGGGGATCATGATGATGGGATTCGGCGGTCTTTCGATGTCCTCGGAACGCTCGAAAGCCGTCGCTGATCTGCGCTTGACCGGGAACATGACCGTTCTCGACGCAGCATCCGGCCCGGGCAACTTCACCAGGCACCTCTCGGAGAGCCTGAGCGGTGACGGCGTGGCCGTCGGTTTCGATATCTCGGAGCAGATGATTGCCCGTGCCGTCCGCGACAACCGAGGAGCGCACGCCGCATACATGCGCGGCGACGCGCAGGCGCTCCCGTTCGCCGACGACACGTTCGACGCGGTGTGCTGCTACGCCGCCCTGTATCTCATTCCGGAACCGCTGGCCGTGGTCGACGAACTGGTGCGCGTCCTTCGCCCCGGAGGGCGCATCGCGATCATGACGAGCTATAACCGGAGCGCCGGCCCGGTGAAGACACTGCTGAGTGCCGGCGCCGGCCGCGCCGGTGTGCGCATGTTCGACAAGGACACTTTCACGTCGATCTTCGAGCGGTCGGACATGACCGACATCGAGCAGGACATTCGCGGGCTCGCCCAATTCGTCAGTGCCACGAAAGCTCACTGACCATCGCCCGAGTGGTTACACCTTCGGTCCGTAGTCGCTGACGACCCACTGCCCGTCTTGATCGGTGACCGTCACCGCGAGAAGGTTAGCCACAGCACCGGCGTCGGGCTGCTGAATGTTTTGCGTAGTCTGCTGCGCGAAGACGGTCACCTTGTACTCGCCGCCCGATTCCGAATCGACTGCAGCGGAAAGCACTTCACCGGTGGCAACGACCTGGGATTCCGTCATGATGGTCGTCAGAGCATCCTGCACACCGTCATACCGATCCTGCAGCGCCTGCGAGGCTCCCTCGTCCACTCCCGCGAAGAAGTCGTCGAGGTTGCGGTAGTCGTAGGTGAGCGACCGCGCGGCATAGTCCGACGCGGTGTTCAGAGCGATCTGCCGATCACGTTCGTCTGCCTGCGACGCGGCAAGATCGACCGCCGACGAACGCCACAGAAAGCCGAAAACCACCGCCAGCACGACGCCCGCGACCGCAAATCCACCCAGCAGCAGCGGCGGACCCTTACGGCCGACGCGCCCGGTGCTCTCTGGACTGGTGGCTGTGTCGGGGTTGGTCATGAAGGGGTTTTCCAATCAGTTGGGTATTTCCACGGCGAGCTTGGCGGGCCCTCCGGGTGGGAACACGGTGTTCAGGACGTCGATGATGGAACCGGCGTCGAGGCGCAGCGGCTTTATCGGTTCCGTGTAGGGCTTGAGCAACGTGGCGATCAGGGCCAGATCGGGCGACACCGGCGTCAAGTAGCTGTCGATCTTCTCGATCAGCGGACCGAGCGGTGTGTCCCAGACGTCCGACGCCACTAGGGAGTACTTGTGGAAGGACTCGAGGAGATCGGCGACGCCTCGTCCCGTTGCGCCCACCTCCGGTCCCGCCTCGGACAGGACCGGACCGTAGCCGTATGCGTCGCGACCTACCTGTTGCGCGTTGTCGTAGAGGTTTTCGATCTGTCCGGTCTTGTCATGCAGGGTGACCGAAAGGTAGCGAATGGTGTCGACGAGAGCGCCGATGTCGGTATCCCGTCCGTCCACCGCCTCCGTTCCGGTATCGGCGAGCCCGGTCAACGCCGACACGTCGAGTTGCTTCGCCAGTGCGTCGCCCTTCGCGAGTGTTTCGCTCACCGTGGCGGCCGCGGAGACACGGTCGCTGTCGATCACGTCGCCGTCGGTGAGGTACGGACCGCCCGCAGTGCGCGGCCGTATGTCCATATACTGCTCCCCCGCCGCGGACAGATTCGCGATCAGTACATCCGAGTCGACCGCGATGTCGTGCCCGGCGTCCAGCGCGATGTCGGCCACCAACCCGTCGGGCGTCACGTCGATGCTCTGCACCTTCCCGACGTGCATCCCCCGTGAGGTGACCTCGGAGGTCTCCATGAGCCCCCCCGAGCTCACCATCCGAACGGTGACGTGGTTGGTGGTGCGACGCGGATCCATGTCGAGCACTCCGACGGTCAGATATGCCACACCTGCGAACGTCAGAACCAACAACGCCACGAGCGATACGCCGGTCGCGTTCGGCTCGCTGGACGACTTCATTTGACTATTCCGATCCCACGCAGGATTGCGATCATGTCGTCGGCGCGGGTCGCCGCCCCTTGGTCGGTCGACACCGAGCGCACATCGATAATCGGCACCGACTGAAAGTACGGAACCAACCGTTCGCGCAGCAGAGTGTTCACCTTGTCCACGTTCATGGGGACGGTCGAGTCCGCACTGCCGACGGTCACGAGGGCGGGCGCCAGAATGCCGACGGCATCGCTCAGTTCGCCGTAGGGAGATTCGAGCACGTCGCCGATGTTCTGCGTCATGTACCCGAGGGTGAAAATGAGGTGCACCACGCTGAACAGCACCTCGGACAGTCCTGCCGCGCGTTGCGGTCCGAGGGTCAGAATGCGGTTCACACCGGCCTGTTGTTGGACGATCGTGTTGGACACGCCTTCGGCAGCAGCGAGAATTCTGTCGATCTCCGGTGTGCTGTCACCCAGATCGGTCAACGCGGCGCGCGCAGCACCGTTGACCTTGTTCATGTCGACGACGTCCTGCGGAACGGCGGCGTTGAAGTTGTTGACTGCCTCCTGCAGCTGTACGTAGTGCCCACCGGTCACCACGTTCGACAATCCGCGCAGCACGTCCTCCACGTTGTCGGCCGGCTTTGTCCGTTCGAGCGGAATGACATCACCGTCTTCGAGGACGCCCGTGCCCGTGGACTGCCCGTCGGGCGGCAGCAGCGAGATATAGATTTCGCCGAGGATCGTCGACTGACGGAGTTCGGCAACGGTGTCGTTCGGGAGAGTCACCGCCGCTTCGATGTCCACTTCGGCCAACGCCGTCGACCCCACCAGCGTCACCGAGTTCAGAACTCCCACGTCGACGCCGTCGACCACGACCTTGGCTTTGTCCGGCAGGTTGAGCACGCTCTGAAATTCGATGTCGATCGAGTAGCTCTCACCGGAAACGTAGCTGCCGGGGATGGGTAAATCGGCCGCATTCGCATTGCAGCCGGCCACGAGCACGACGCAGCACACGGCGGAACCCACGGCCAAAGCGGTGTGCTTCATCGCCAACCCGCCGGTCCGAGAATCAACTGGACGAGCCCGACATCGATGACATCGCCACGCCGTTGGTCGGCCGAACACGTCGGCGCATAGGAATTCATCAAGGCGCATATCTCGTTCGGCGAATTCGTGTCGATCTCGAATTGCGGTGGGTGATAGATCAACCGGCCGCTACGCAGATCACCGTCGTACATAGTCATGAGATTGTCGCTGACGGTCGGTACCTGCTCGAGAATGTCCTTGATGTCGCCGACGCGACCCAGCGCTACATCGACGATCGGAATCAGCTGATCGAGTAAACCGTAGATCTTCTCGTCGTACTTCGCGATGGTTCGTGTGAGCGGCGGAATGAAATCGGCGGTCAGTAGGACGGCACCTGCGAATTCCTGGGTGAACTCCGACAGCGTGATCATGCCGGCCTTCAAGTTGTTCAGCAGCCGCGCCACATCGGGCCAACTCACCGCGAACGTGTCGATGAGACCGTCGAGGTTGTCGATCAACCGCCTCACCGTGGTGTCGCGGTCTGCCGGCTCACCCACCAATCGACTCAATTGCTGGAGTGCCGCGTTCAACTGGGCTCCGGAACCCTGCAAGGACCCGTCCACGGCACGGAGTGTGTCGCCGAGAACATCGGCGTGCGCGCCGTTCTCGTCGGCGGGACCCAACAAGTCCGATGCCAATTCGGAGACCGCATCGAGCGTTTCGCTGATCCCGAGCGGCGTTCTCGTCTTGTCCACCGGGATACAACCGGAACGGTCGAATTCCGGTCCGTGCGTGTACGGCGCGGTGAACTCCACGTGCCGGTCCGTGACGATCGAACTCGACAGTGTCACCGCGCCCACATCAGCGGGCAGCCGGACGGTGTCGTCGACATTCATCGTCACCACCACGGAGGTGTCGGCGCTTTCGATTCGCTCGACAATGCCCACCTTCACCCCGAGCATCATGACCGAGTTGCCCTCGTACAGACCGACCGTATCGGAGAACTGGGCACATACCGTCGACGTCTGCGAGCGGACATCCACGACTCCACTCGCGGACGCCGCAGTTCCTGCAGCGGCGACGATGGTGACCACCGACAGAACGGTGACGATGCTTTGCCTCATCAGCACGCCGTCCCTGGTGCCGGTATGCAGATCCCGAGATCGACGGCGGTCTCCGATTGATCGATCACAGGTCCGTCTCCCTCGGCGATCATTGCGGAAAGCTGATCCGTACTGTCCTTCATGATGGTCACGGCACCGTCGAAGTCGCCCAGACGCGCGAAGAGCTTCTGGGTGATCTCCTCGAGCTGAATGACCGAAGGCTCCAATACCTCCTCGAACGCCATGACCGGCCGGTGGAACAACTGAAACAGCCGCTGCAGAAGGTTGAAGGCACTC
>NZ_JBAWFH010000310.1:0-10104 GCF_049591685.1 Rhodococcus sp. (in: high G+C Gram-positive bacteria)
GGACAATGCCCATGGTGACCTCTCCTCCCGTTGTCGGTACCACGAGCGCGTGTCGCCTCGAGGTCGTCGTCCCAGCATGATATACGGTGCGCTTCGGCCCACAGGCACACTGCGGTCCCGCTGCCAAGCACTCAGCGCTGGTCGGACATTCCCCGCCACACAGGCGGTAAACGCTCGTCACGCACGTCCCGTGGGCGCTCTGCCACGCGATTTCATGCTGCGTTCGGACGCGTGTTAATGTTCACCGGTCACTCGGGCGGGTGGCGGAATGGCAGACGCGCTGGCTTCAGGTGCCAGTGTCCTTAGGGACGTGGGGGTTCAAGTCCCCCTCCGCCCACAATACTGACCGCAGCTGATCTTCTTCGCTGCGGTCAGTAGTCATTTCAGGGGTCTTTCATCCAAGAATCGGTACTTCGATTCGGGCTGGCGCGGCGCCCCTGCGGCCGGTCCCGAACCCCTGGAGATCGACGGTCGCGGCGAATTACACCGCTGTAATTCTTGGATTCCACTCGCCCGCCGGACATCTCGGCTCCAAGCCCCCGCGAACGCACATCGTCGACCTCGCGCGTGAGAAACGTGATCGAAGGCCCGATTCAGGGGGGCAACGAGGATCACATTATTTGCGGAAAAGCGCAGGTGAGAGCGTTGAATAGGGTTACCTTATTTGCGGGGTGGGCTAGGTACTGACTTATCGTTTGTGGTTGGACCGGCGTACCCATTGTCCGGATCCGCCCGTACGACACAAGATCCTTACCGAGAACGCACCCGTTCGAGGTTAGTCGAAGAGTCGAGCGGGGGTGCTGCTTCAACGGCGAACGGCACCGAAACAGCCGTCCGCGACGGCCGGTGATCCGTGCCGCGCCATCGGACGACAGGAAAGACCACACCGCCGCCGCGGTGATATCGAGGCTGGACTTATCCGAAGGCTAGGTATGAAGCACACTCCGGGCCCGCAGGGCCTTTACGACCCCCGCAACGAGCACGATTCCTGTGGTGTCGCGTTCGTGGTGGACATGCATGGTCGTCGTAGTCGAGACATCGTCGAGAAGGCCATCACTGCACTGGTCAATCTCGAACATCGGGGCGCCGCCGGCTCCGAGCCCAATACCGGCGACGGCGCCGGAATCCTCATCCAGGTACCGGACGCGTTCTTCCGGGCCGTTGTCGATTTCGAGCTGCCCGCCGCAGGCTCCTACGCAACCGGAGTCGCATTCCTTCCCCAGGGCAAGGCCGACGCAGCACGCGCATGCGAAGGCGTCGAACGCATCGTCGCAGAAGAGGGCATGAATGTCCTCGGGTGGCGTGAAGTCCCCACCGACGACGCCTCGCTCGGTGCACTCGCCCGCGACGCAATGCCCACTTTCCGTCAGCTGTTCATCTCCGCGCCCGACCTGTCGGCCACCGACATGGAACTCGAGCGCCGCGCGTTCGTCATTCGTAAGCGCGTCGAGCACGAGTTGGGTGAAGAAGGCGCAGGCAAGGACGGCCCCGGCCGCGAGACTGTGTACTTCCCGTCCCTGTCCTCGCAGACGTTCGTCTACAAGGGCATGCTGACGACCCCGCAGCTCAAGGGCTTCTACATCGACCTGCAGGACGAGCGCGTCGAAAGCGCTCTCGGACTTGTGCATTCACGCTTCTCCACCAACACGTTCCCGTCGTGGCCGCTCGCGCATCCGTTCCGCCGGGTCGCGCACAACGGCGAGATCAACACCGCCACCGGTAACGAGAACTGGATGCGCGCCCGTGAAGCGCTCATCACCTCCGACGTGTTCGGCGGATCCGAGGCGCTCGAGAAGATCTTCCCCGTCGTCACCCACGGCGCTAGCGACACGGCTCGTTTCGACGAGGTGCTCGAGCTGCTGCACCTCGGTGGACGCAGCCTCCCGCACGCCGTGCTGATGATGATTCCCGAGGCATGGGAGCGGCACGAGTCCATGGACCCCGCTCGTCGGGCGTTCTACAAGTACCACTCCTCGCTCATGGAGCCCTGGGACGGCCCGGCATCGGTGTGCTTCACCGACGGCACCGTCATCGGAGCCGTGCTCGACCGCAACGGCCTTCGCCCGAGCCGCCTCTGGGTCACCGACGACGGACTGGTCGTCATGGCATCCGAGGTCGGTGTCCTCGACATCGACCCGTCCAAGGTGATCCGCAAAGTCCGTCTGCAGCCGGGTCGCATGTTCCTCGTCGATACCGCGCAGGGACGCATCGTTTCCGACGACGAGATCAAGGACGAACTCGCCGCCGAGCACCCGTACCAGCAGTGGCTCGACGAGGGCCTCACGGAGATCGACGATCTCCCGGAGCGGCCGCACGTGCACATGCCGCACGATCGGGTGCTGATCCGTCAGCAGATCTTCGGTTACACCACCGAGGAGCTCAACGTTCTGGTCTCGCCGATGGCGAAGACCGGCGCCGAGGCGATCGGCTCGATGGGAACCGATACGCCCATCGCCGTGCTCTCGACCCGTCCGCGGATGCTGTTCGACTACTTCTCGCAGCTGTTCGCGCAGGTCACCAACCCGCCGCTCGACGCGATCCGCGAAGAGATCGTCACGAGTCTGGGCGGCACCATCGGACCCGAGGGCGACCTGCTCAACCCCGGTCCCGACGCGTGTAAGCAGATCGTCCTGCCGCAGCCGATCCTGCACAACGACGACCTCGCCAAACTCGTCCACATCAACGACGACGGCACCCAGGAAGAGTTGCGGTCGGTCGTCGTTCGCGGCCTGTACGCCGTCGCCGAAGGTGGCGAAGGTCTTCGTAAGTCGTTGGAGGCCATCCGCGCTCAGGTGTCCGCAGCCATCTCGGGCGGTGCACGGATCATCGTGCTCTCCGATCGCGAGTCGAGCGAGAAGCTCGCCCCGATCCCGTCATTGCTGCTGACCTCCGCGGTGCACCACCACCTCGTTCGCGAGAAGACCCGCACCAAGGTCGGACTCATCGTCGAGGCCGGCGACGCCCGCGAGATTCACCACATGGCTCTGCTCATCGGTTTCGGTGCCGCAGCGGTCAATCCGTACATGGCCTTCGAGTCCATCGAAGACATGATCGAGCGCGGCGCCCTCACCGACATCGCGTTCGACAAGGCCGTCGCCAACTACATCAAGGCGGCGGGCAAGGGCGTCCTCAAGGTGATGTCCAAGATGGGCATCTCGACGCTCGCCTCCTACACCGGCGCGCAACTGTTCCAGGTCATCGGCCTGTCGCAGGAACTCGTCGACGAGTACTTCACCGGCCTGGGCAGTCACCTCGGCGGCATCGACCTCGATCAGGTTGCGCAGGACGTGGCCAGCCGCCACTCCGTCGCATACCTCGACAACCGTCAGGAGCGCGCGCACCGCGAGCTCGAGACCGGTGGCGAGTACCAGTGGCGTCGCGAGGGTGAATACCACCTGTTCAACCCCGACACCGTGTTCAAGCTGCAGCACTCCACCCGCACGGGCCAGTACGACGTCTTCAAGGAATACACGAAGATGGTCGACGACCAGTCCGAGCGCCTGGCGTCGCTGCGCGGTCTGTTCCGATTCAAAACCGAAGACCGGCAGTCGATTCCGATCGACGAGGTCGAGCCCGCGTCGGAGATCGTCAAGCGGTTCTCGACGGGTGCGATGAGCTACGGATCCATCTCGGCCGAAGCGCACGAGACGCTCGCGATCGCGATGAACCGTCTCGGTGGCCGCTCGAACTCCGGTGAGGGCGGCGAGAGCGTCGACCGCTTCGAGCCCGACGCGAACGGCGATTGGCGACGCAGTGCGATCAAGCAGGTCGCGTCCGGACGCTTCGGCGTCACCTCGCACTACCTGACCAACTGCACCGACATCCAGATCAAGATGGCGCAGGGTGCCAAGCCCGGCGAAGGTGGGCAGCTCCCGGCGCACAAGGTGTACCCGTGGGTCGCCGAGGTTCGGCATTCGACGCCCGGCGTCGGCCTGATCTCGCCGCCGCCGCACCACGACATCTACTCGATCGAGGATCTGGCGCAGCTGATCCACGACCTGAAGAACGCCAACCCGCAGGCCCGCATCCACGTGAAACTGGTTTCCGAGGTTGGCGTCGGAACGGTCGCTGCCGGTGTCTCCAAGGCACACGCGGACGTCGTCCTCATCTCGGGCCACGACGGCGGAACGGGAGCGACGCCGCTCACGTCCGTCAAGCACGCGGGCGGACCCTGGGAGCTCGGTCTCGCCGAGACCCAGCAGACGCTGCTGCTCAACGGTCTTCGCGATCGCATCGTGGTTCAGGTCGACGGCCAGCTCAAGACCGGCCGCGACGTAATGGTCGCCGCTCTGCTCGGCGGTGAGGAGTTCGGTTTTGCCACCGCTCCGCTCGTCGTGTCGGGCTGCATCATGATGCGCGTCTGCCACCTCGACACCTGCCCCGTCGGTGTCGCGACGCAGAACCCGTTGCTGCGCAAGCGGTTCGCGGGCAAGCCGGAATTCGTCGAGAACTTCTTCATGTTCATCGCCGAAGAGGTCCGCGAACTCATGGCCGAGCTGGGCTTCCGCACCCTGGACGAGGCTGTCGGTCAGGTGAAGCTGCTCGACACCACCGCGGCCAAGGAAGCGTGGAAGGCGTCCAAGCTCGACCTGTCGCCGATCCTCGACGAGGTCGAGTCGGCGTTCATGAACCAGGACCTATACAACACGGGCGTCCAGGATCACGGCCTCGACAAAGCGCTCGATCAGCAGTTGATCGTACAAAGCCGCAACGCTCTGGACCGCGGCGAAAAGGTCACCTTCGAGTCGAAGATCACCAACGTCAACCGCACGGTCGGCACCATGCTCGGGCACGAGCTGACCAAGGCGTACGGCGGAGTCGGCTTGCCCGACAACACGATCGACATCACGTTCACCGGTTCGGCCGGCAACAGCTTCGGCGCGTTCGTGCCGTCGGGCATGACACTTCGGTTGCACGGTGACGCGAACGACTTCGTGGGCAAGGGGCTCTCGGGTGGACGTCTCATCCTTCGCCCGTCGCTGAACGCCCCGAAGGGATTCGTCGCCGAGGACAACATCATCGGCGGCAACGTGTTCCTCTTCGGCGCAACGCAGGGTGAAGCCCTTATCCGCGGTGTCGTCGGTGAGCGCTTCGCAGTCCGCAACTCGGGTGCCGTGGCCGTCGTCGAAGGTGTCGGCGATCACGGATGCGAGTACATGACGGGCGGCAAGGTCGTCATCCTCGGCTCGACGGGACGCAACTTCGGTGCCGGTATGTCCGGCGGCGTCGCGTTCATCTTCGATCCGGACAAGACGTTCGAAGCCAACCTCAACACCGAACTCGTCGACATCGAAGCCCTCGAGGGCGACGAGTTCACCTGGCTCAAGGACATCGTCACCCGGCATCACGACGAAACCGGATCCGATGTTGCAGAGCGGATCCTCAGCGACTGGTCACAGCAGGTGAACCACTTCGTGAAGGTCATGCCGCGCGACTACAAGAAGGTACTGCTTGCCATCTCCGAGGCCGAGAAGAACGGCGCGGACGTGGACGAGGCGATCATGGAGGCAGCTCGTGGGTGACCCACAGGGATTTTTGAAGAACACCGTCCGCGAACTCCCCAAGCGGCGACCGGTCGACCTGCGACTGATGGACTGGAAAGAGGTCTACGAAGACTTCTCGAAGGACACTCTCAAGGAGCAGGCCAGCCGATGCATGGACTGCGGTATTCCGTTCTGCCACAACGGTTGCCCGCTGGGTAACCTGATTCCCGAGTGGAACGACCTGGTCTACCGCGATCGGTGGCGCGAAAGCATCGACCGCCTGCACGCCACCAACAACTTCCCGGAGTTCACCGGGCGGCTGTGCCCGGCGCCGTGTGAGGCGTCGTGCGTCCTGGGAATCAACCAGGACCCGGTGACCATCAAGCAGGTCGAGGTCGAGATCATCGACAAGGCGTTCGAGGAAGGCTGGGTCGCACCGGTCTACCCGACGCACCTGACCGGCAAGACCGTCGCCGTCGTCGGGTCCGGTCCCGCCGGACTCGCTGCAGCGCAGCAGCTGACGCGCGCCGGCCACACCGTCACGGTGTTCGAGCGTGCCGACCGCATCGGCGGACTCCTCCGCTACGGAATCCCCGAGTTCAAGATGGAGAAGCGCCACATCGACCGCCGGCTGGCGCAGATGGAAGCCGAGGGCACGGTGTTCCGCACCGGCGTCGACGTCGGTGTCGACATCACGGCCGATGAGCTGCGCGCGCAGTTCGATTCGGTGGTTCTCTCCGGCGGCGCGACCGCATGGCGCGATCTGCCGATCGAGGGCCGTGAGCTCGAGGGCATCTACCAGGCCATGGAGTTCTTGCCGCACGCAAACCGCGTGCAGCAGGGCGACTTCGCGCAGCCCCCGGTCAGTGCCGAGGGCAAGAAGGTCGTCATCATCGGCGGCGGCGACACCGGAGCGGACTGCCTCGGTACCTCGCACCGTCAGGGCGCGGCGAGCGTTCACCAGTTCGAAATCATGGCGCGTCCGCCGGAAGAGCGTTCCGTTTCGACGCCGTGGCCGCTGTACCCGCTGATGTTCCGCGTCGCCTCTGCTCACGAAGAGGGCGGCGAGCGCGTGTTCTCGGTCAACACCGAACGTTTCGTCGGCGAGAACGGCAAGGTCACCGGACTCGAAGCGCACGAGGTCGAGTTCAAAGACGGCAAGTTCGCGAAGGTCGAGGGCAGCGAGTTCACCCTCGAGGCCGATCTCGTACTTCTCGCCATGGGCTTCGTCGGCCCCGAGAAGCCCGGTCTGATCACCGATCTCGGCGTCGACCTCACCGACCGCGGTAACGTCGCACGCTCGAACGAGTGGGCCACCAACGTCCCCGGCGTCTTCGTCGCAGGCGACATGGGCCGCGGACAGTCGCTCATCGTGTGGGCAATCGCCGAGGGTCGCTCCTGCGCGGCTGCCGTCGACACGTTCCTGCAGGGTGCAACGGCGTTGCCATCGCCGATCGTGCCCACTCAGACTCCGCAACGGTAAATTTTCTCTCTCGTCGAGAACGAGGTTGTGTACGGAAAGCACGCTTTCCCGCTACACAACCTCGTTCTCGTTTCTGAGTGCAGGCGTTACGAGGGGCGAGAAGTCACAGTTCTAGGTAACCTTTGTTTACCGTTTGGGCATCGATTCGACATCGGCAGCTGGCAGTGTCGCCGGCGAACGAAGTCGTTGTCTACGTGAGGTCGCCGCATGCGTGTGAAGAGAATCGTCGCCACTGTTGGAATTGCCGCGTCGATCGCGGCTGGAGTCGCGGCGACGACGACGGTCACTGCAGCGGCCGATCCCGCCGACTGCCCGTCGCTGTATGTCGTGGCCATCCCCGGCACCTGGGAGACCAGTTCGGGCGCGGAACCGAAGCCGGGCATGTTGACCGCGGTCACGGGCAAGCTGCAGAGCTCCGACATTCGCACCGACTACGTCTCGTACCCGGCGACGGCCTTCCCGTGGGAGGGCGGCGTCTACGGCGAATCACGCGCCATTGCAACGGCCAATGCGGGCGGGATGATCAAGGCCATGGCCGACCGTTGTGGTGCAACGAAATTCGGCATCATCGGCTACAGCCAAGGCGCGGACGCCGCGGGTGATCTTGCTGCGTCGATCGGGACCGGCCTGGGCGTCGTCCCGGCGGATCGCGTCGCCGCGGTCGGTTTGATCTCCGATCCGAAGCGCTCGGACTCCGACGCACTGGTCGGGCCGGACGTCGTCGGCACCGGTGTCGGCGGGCCACGCGTCGGTGGTTTCGGCTACGTCAGCCCGGTGGTTCGCACGTTCTGCGCCGTCGGCGATCTGTACTGCTCCACCCCGAAGGACGACTACGTCGCACGGCTTGCCGGCTTCCTGGCGGTGTCGTCGGATCCGAATCCGGTGGTGGCAGCCAAGGCTCAACAGGACGTGCAGGCGCTGATTGCGGACATCGCCGCTGCCGGTGGTCTGCCGGTGTTGCAGAATCAGCTGACGGATCAGGCGAACGAGCAGCGTCGACGCGAAATCGAGGCGTTCTACCGCTCGGGCATCCACCAGGAGTACGGCTCGTACGCCGTCGATTCGGCCGGTACCAGCGCAACCACGTGGCTCGCGAACTATCTGCGTGCGAGCATCTGAGCGGCACGCATCTAAGTTGCCGCCAGCCGTCCTCGGAGTAGCAGGTAGACGACGATCGCGGAGACGCCCATTCCGGCTGCACACCACGCTGCTGCCAGGTTGAGTCCGTCGACGAAGCTCGATGCGGCCAGTGTGCGAAGGGCTTCGTCGAGCGGGGGCGGCAACAGGTCGGCGACGGTCATTCCGCCACCGACCGTTTCCGACGCCGGGGCAGCGATCTCTGCGGGCGTGCCCGGTGGCAGTGCGTCCTCGATGCCGTTGCGGTAGACGGTGGTGCCGATGGTTCCGAGGATCGCGATGCCGACGGCCCCGCCGAGCTCGGCTCCGGTTTCCGACAGTGCCGATGCGGCACCGGCTTTTTCGGGGGCGGCTGCGGTGAGAACGATGTCGGAGTTTAGCGTCGACGCCGCTCCGACACCGAGCGTGATGAGCGACATCCCGACGATGAGCAACGGGATGCCGGAGTCCGGTCCCACGGCGTAGAGCGTCAGGGATCCGGCGGCGATGAGGACGAGTCCGCCGGCAATGATGGCACCCGTCGAGACGACTTTGCTGAGCGAGGGTGAGAGGACGGCGCCGACAGCGGCCGCGATGGCGGGCACGAGTAGCCAGAGACCGGCCGCGAGCGGGCCGAGACCGACGACGAGCTGCAGGTACTGCGAGGCGAACAGGCTGAAGCCCGTGAGCGCGAAGATGACGAGGAATTGGACGAGTACCGCAGCGCTGAAGGCGCGTTCGGCGAACAGCGTGACGTCGATCAGGGGGTCGCGAGTGCGTCGTTGCTGCAGTACGAACAAGGCGCCCAGTACGAGTCCGAGGGCTGCCGTGGAGATTGCTGCGGCGTCGAGACCTTCCTGTGCACCGTGCTTGATGGCGTAGACGATCGACAGCATTGCCGCGATGGACAGGGCGACGCCGACAGGGTCGAACTTACCGGGGTCGGGGTCCTTGAATTCGGGTACGAGCAGGGGCGCACTGATGAGCAGCAGCACCATGACGGGGATGTTGACGAGGAAGACCGAGCCCCACCAGAAGTGCTCGAGCAGGAAGCCGCCGATGACCGGACCGATCGCGCCGCCGCCGGCGAAGCCCGCGGTCCACAGGCCGATTGCTTCCTTGCGCTGACCCGGATCGTGGAACATGTTGCGGATCAACGAGAGCGTGCTCGGTGCGATGGTGGCGCCGCCGAGGCCGAGGAGTGCGCGAGCGACGAGCAACATCTCCGGGGAGGTCGAGAACGCTGCCAGTAGCGACGCGGCGCCGAACACCAGTGCGCCGATCATGAGCAACCGTCGGCGACCGATGCGATCACCGACCGATCCCATGGTGATCAGTAGGCCGGCGAGGAAGAAGCCGTACAGGTCGAGGATCCACAGCGTCTGGTTGGCGCTGGGCTCCAAGTCGGCGGTGACGGCTGGGAGCGCCAGGTACAGCACCGAGATATCCATCGACACGAGCAGGATGGGTATGACGAGGACGCCGAGGCCCAGCCAGTCCTTACGAGTCGCCTTCACGTTCACGCCGTCTGTTTCCACCGGGTAATCATGTACGAACCGGACCGCCCATGTCGCTTCGGTTCACGACAGGGCGGGCAGGGTCAGGCGTACCCGGGTGCTGCATCCGGGGTCTGCCTGGGGGCAACGCTCCGGAGGACGACACCGGAAACGATCAGCAGCACCGCCGTCAGGGCGATCGCGAGCCACCCTGTGGACGTCATGTCCGCGTAGCCGATTTCTCGGGCACCCGCCGCGGTGTAAGCCATCGGCATGAAGGCGGAGAGCTGACCCCAGATCGCGGCGCTACTGGCATACGCGGCGCCGCATACGACGACCTGTACCAGCAACAACGCGACATTCACGGCTTGCCCGACGGCCGCGCCGAGCACCCGCTGGATGGCGCCGGCGGCAGCGAGATAGGCGGCCGCGGATACAACGAGGAAGGCCCCAGCCGCGAGCAACGCGCCGATCTGGGCGTCGACGGCGGTGAACGCGAAGGCCAACGCTGCGCAGATGCCGACGG
>NZ_JBAWFH010000311.1:0-2975 GCF_049591685.1 Rhodococcus sp. (in: high G+C Gram-positive bacteria)
CGGGACGTGCGGTCGTCACCATTGTGCCCGCTTCGAGATCGTTCCCGCTTGGACCTGACACCGACCTTTGCCCGATTGTCCGGCTGCCCTCAGCGCAGACGTTCTGCGTCCCTGGCCAGTGCCACCAGCTCGGTGCACAACCGTGTCAGTTCCGCTGGGTCTGCGCCCTCGGTGACTGCCGTGGCAACGTCCTCGGCTGCGCAGCGAACTTCGAAGGTCCGATCGATCAATGCCGACGCCTCGTCGGCCGAGAGAACGACGGCGTCTTCCGGGATCGATGTCCCCTTGACGGCGCTGCGGTGTTCGTAGGCGCGCTGTCTGCACGATTGTCTGCAATACCGTCGCCGACGACCCATTCCGGTATCGGCGACCTCGCGGCCGCACCAGGCGCACGCGTGTACTCGACGCGACAACACTGACATGGTCTCGAGCCTACGGGGGCGTGCCGGTAGAATGACGCAGACGTGCGCGCGGATCCATCCGTGTCGTGGGTGCTGATCGGGAACGATTCGCATCGACGAAGCGTTGTAGATCTGTGAGTTGATGCAGTGCATGCGGGTTGTCAGGGCATTCACTGCGCGATGCGGAACCTACGGGTCCGATGACGAACATGCACTATCGAGGGAGAGGACTTCACAATGGCAGATCGCGTACTACGAGGTAGTCGGCTCGGTGCCGTCAGTTACGAAACCGACCGCGACCACGATCTCGCACCGCGGCGGGTCGCTCGTTACCGCTGCGACAACGGTGAAGAGTTCGACGTGCCCTTCGCCGACGACGCGGAGATTCCCGGCACGTGGCAGTGCCGCAACGGTCTCGAGGGCTCGCTGCTCGAAGGCACGGCCCCCGAGGCGAAGAAGGTAAAGCCACCTCGCACGCACTGGGACATGCTGCTCGAGCGTCGCTCGGTCGATGAACTGGAAGAGCTCCTCAAGGAGCGGATGGATCTTCTGAAGGTAAAGCGCCGCGGCGCCTGAGGCCGATCACAAGACTGCGCGAAGCAAATGTCGAAAACATTCGCTTCGCGCAGTTTTTAGTCTGTGCACGGGATTAACGGTCGGTTATTCGCAAACGGGTGACGGTCCCTCGAAAAGATTGAAATCACCGCGTGTACAGCCTGCTACAAAGGCCTAGCAGTGCAATCATGGTGAACCGGGTATTGCGGACGTGTATAGGTAACAATCGTTGGTGAACAGGCGATGAACACACCGACCGGCGAAGGCATCGAAGCAGCGATTGACTGCGGAACAAGGGGGCAGCTGCACGTGACCGACGAGTCCGATAGCCAATTGTCGTCCTTGCGAAAAGAATTGGACGACATCGATGCGCGCCTTCTCGACATGATTCGAGACCGCATCGCGGTCTGCTCTCGCGTTGCCCTGGTGAAGCGCGAATTCGACATCCCGATGATGCAGCCGGGTCGCGTCGGACTCGTTCAGGAACGAGCACGCGAGTTTGCCCGCGCACACGAATTGTCCGAGGACTTCCTGGCTTCCGTGTACGACCTGCTCATCGCCGAGGCGTGCCGAGTCGAGGACCTCATCATCGATGGCGACTCGCCCGTCGGCAATCGCGGTACGTGACCGTCATGCCTCTACGCACGTTGCTGATCGACAACTACGATTCGTTCACCTACAACCTTTACAGCCTTCTGTGCGAGGTGAACGGCGTCGAGCCCGTCGTGGTGAAAAACGATTCGGACTGGACGTCGATAGATATCGCGGCTTTCGACAATATCGTCGTCTCCCCCGGGCCCGGTCGACCGAGCACACCTCACGACCTCGGCATCAGCTCGCGTGCGATCCTCGAGACCGACCTGCCGATCCTGGGCGTGTGCCTCGGGCACCAGGCAATGTGCCACTTGCTGGGTGGCACCGTCGACCTCGCGCCGATCCCCATGCACGGGCGTCTGTCCGAAATCGCGCACGACGGCGCCGGTTTGTTCGACGGCATACCGTCCCCCTATTCCGTCGTCAGATACCACTCGCTGACGGCCATCTCCCTGCCGGAAGAACTCGAAGCGTGCGCCTGGACGTCCGACGGCATCGTCATGGCCGTCCGCCACCGCAGCCGCCCGCTCTGGGGCGTTCAATTCCACCCGGAGTCGATCAGCACCGAGTACGGGCGTGAGCTGCTCTCGAACTTTCGGGACATGACTCAGTCCCTCTCCCCTGCCGCGGTCGCGCCGGCACGTTCTCCCTACTCGATCGAAACGCGCACGATCGAGGGTGACTTCGATACCGAGCAGGTCTTCGGGGCGCTGTTCGCGTCGAGCGTCAACAGTTTCTGGCTCGACGGTAGTGCCGCGGTCGAGCCCAATTCACGGTTCACGATCATGGGTGACGCTTCCGGGCCTCTGGCGGAGTACATCACCTATCGCGTCGGTGAGCGACGAGTGGACGTGCATCGCAGCGACGGCACGGTCGAATCGGTCGATTCGACGTTCTTCGACTACTTGAATGGGCAATTGAAGGACCGTGCTACTCCCCCGCGTCACGATTTGCCGTTCGCATTTGCACTGGGTTACGTCGGCTATCTCGGGTACGAACTCAAAGCAGATGTCGGTGGTCAACTGGTTCACACGGCGTCGACCCCCGACGCGTCGATGGTGTTCGCGGATCGAGCCCTGGTATTCGACCACGACACCGGAACCTGCTACTTGATGGCGTTGGTCGTCGATCACGCCGACCCGGTCACAGCCGCGTGGTTCGAATCCACCCTCGGCACACTTACGGCACTGCGGGACGGCGCCCATGCTGCGGCACCGCAAGAGATGCCACTGATCGGAGCCGAGTTCGAGGCAGACTTATTACTGCGTCACGATCGCGACAAGTACCTCGGGTTGATCGCGCAGTGCCTGGCGGAGATCCGTTCGGGCGAGACCTACGAGGTGTGCCTGACGAACGTCGCAACGTTCCCCGGACCAATCGATGCGTTGGCGACATATACATATCTGAGAGAGATCAATCCGACGC
>NZ_JBAWFH010000312.1:0-12369 GCF_049591685.1 Rhodococcus sp. (in: high G+C Gram-positive bacteria)
GTGACGACACGGTCGAGAGGATGGCTGCGGGTTCGTCGTCACCGGCCGTCCAGTACTGCGGCGGCGCGATGGTCAGGGTGCGTGGGGAGCCGTCGACGGGGGCCAATGCGTGGTACGCGACGGCGCCGAGGGCGTCTTGTAGCCGCGCGGTCCGGGAGTCACCGGCAAGGTCGTAGCGCTGGTCGTCGGGCGTGAAGGCGGGTGTTGCCGGGCTGTCGCCGACGCCGGCCAGCGCGGTTGCCGTGGGTGCGTCGAACACGGTGGTGTTCAGTTCGGCGTCGACGGCGGTGCCCCCGACGACTCGCGCGACGGCACCTGCCGCCCCGGGGGCGATGCTGTTGTCTGCGAGCAGCGCGGTTCGTGGCCCGACGGAACGGACGGTTGCCGCCGCTGTCTCACCGAGTTGGCCGGACGAGCTCCACACGAGGCCGCGCACCGACGTGGCTCCGAGAATGGTGTCGACGATGTCCGCGGGTGACTCCAGTGCGGCCGAGGCGAGCGATGCGTCGCCGACGTTGCCGAGCGTGTCCAGGTCGACCTGTGCGAACGGCACGGCCGTCACGCACATGGTGTCGGCCAGCGCTTCGAGCCGGGACAACCAGTCGGACGCAGCGTCGGCGCCCGTTCCTTCGCGGGCAGGACCGTTCGGGTCGGCGGGGTTGTCGACGACGAGGTAGCCGCGCGTCATGTTCGACACCGTGACCAGCAGATCGGGGTCGACGGCGAGACACGTGCTCTGTGCCAGGCGGTCTTCCGGATCCAGTTCGTCGGTGGTGGCGAACTCGACGGCTTCGAGCAGTTGGTCGAGACGACCACCGGAGCTCAGTTCACCGGAGAGTTCGTCGTCGACGAGCCGTACTTTCTCGTCGATCGATCCGGCGAGACCCGCAGCCAGCCGCGGCTTGTCGGCGAGCGGCCACAGCAGGGTGGTTGCGACGGGGTCCGACGTGGGCGGTGGGACAGGCACCGCCGCGGGATTCATCGGGTCGGGATTCGTCGGGTCGCGCGGGACTCCGGTGACCGGTAGCAGGAAGCGGGCGTCGTCGAGACGGGCTGTGCCGCCGTACTCCGGCGTGCCGTTGACGTTGAGCAGCACGGGGTAGACACCGGGCACGTCGACGCCCAGCGATGGGCCGTCGACGCTGCGCAGTGGGAGGGAGATGACGAACTGTCGACTGGCCCCCTGCTCGAGGGAGTCGGCGACGGGGACGAATTCACCGACGTTGGCGAACTCGTCGCTCTCGACCGACAGTGTTGTTCGAAGTTGTTCGGGTTCGTCGACACGGTCGGCGCTCTGCATGCGAACGCTGATGTCGTCGACGCGACGATCACCGGTGTTGGTGACGGTTGCCTGGACGGTGACGAACGGTTCGCTGCTGGTGGTGACGGTTCCCGGTGCGACGGTATCGACGGACAGTTGCAGGAACTGTCGGCCCCTGGTCGTGGAGGGCAGGTCGGTGTCGGTTGCCTGGTAGGTGTACTCGGTCGAGGCTCCCGATTCGATCGAGGACCCTTCGACGACCGAATTTTCGTCGGTGGTGGTTTCCTGAGCGCCCGCGAGGGCAGGCGAGAGCGAGGGACCCAGTGCAACGAGCAGTGCGGTCAGTGCCGTCGCAGTGACCTTCGAACGCCACACGATCACTCCTCGCCGACGGGCGTCTCGGGATCCGGCTTGCTCATCCCCTCGATCAACTCACCGGCGATGGCGGCCAGCTTGCGTTCGTCCGCGTACGCGAGCTTGGACGCCAGTTCGCTGAGCGGTACCCACGCAACCTCGGTGACCTCGACGTCCTCGTCGCACAGCTCTCCGCCGAGGAAGCGCAGCAGGTAGTGGTGGACCGTCTTGTGGACGCGACGACCCTCGGTGACGAACCAGTAGTCGATGCTGCCCAGAGAGGCCAGTACCGATCCGCGGATGCCCGTTTCTTCTGCTACTTCGCGCATCGCGGTCTGCTCGGCCGTTTCACCCTGCTCGATATGGCCTTTCGGAAGCGACCACAGCAACCGTCCGCGGCGATCGGTACGGCCGATGAGAGCGGCGCAGCGCTGCGACGGTGGGCCGTCGAGACCGTCCACGACCAGGCCTCCGGCGGATGTTTCGCGGACGGTACGAAGCCTCGGCTTGTCGGTGTCGGCGCGTGCGTTTCGCCGCCGCGGGTTGCGGCGGCTCCTGTTCGCACGTTCGCCAGCAGACACCCGATCCATACTAGATGGAAGAACGCAATGATCCGCTCAGCCTCACCGCGATCCCTCTCGTACGAACCGTTCGCCTACGCTCTATCGACGTGGCCGAAGAGTTTCCAACCCCAGCACAGCCCGACGCGTCCACCGACCGTCGGACCAGATTGTTGGCGTCGGCTGCGGTCACTCTGAAGGACCTCTCCGATGTGTTGGGTCCGCTGGCAGGCAGGTTCGCGGCCGAGGGCCACGAGCTCTACCTCGTCGGCGGCAGTGTGCGCGACGCCGTTCTGGGCCGGCTGTCGGGCGACCTGGACTTCACTACGGACGCGCGTCCCGAGGTGGTGCAGCGGCTGCTCACCGGCTGGGCAGACAATCAGTGGGACACCGGTATCGCATTCGGAACCATCAGCGCGGCCAAGGGTGATCAGCTCGTCGAGATCACGACCTTTCGCACCGATTCCTACGATCAGGTTTCTCGCAACCCCGAGGTGCAGTACGGCTCGAGCCTCGAGGAAGACCTGATTCGACGTGATTTCACCGTCAATGCGATGGCCGTGCGGCTCGGCGCGGACGGCTCCCAGGAGTTCGTCGATCCGCTCGGCGGCATGGATGCGCTGCTCGAGGGTGTGTTGGACACGCCGTCGACGCCGGAAAAGTCTTTCGGCGACGATCCCCTGCGCATGCTGCGGGCCGCGCGTTTCGTCTCGCAGCTCGGATTTTCGCTCATTCCTCGGGTGCACACCGCGATCACCGAGATGGCCGGGCAGATCGAGCGCATCACCGCCGAGCGCGTGCAGGTCGAACTCGACAAATTGATGCTCGGCGATTTCCCCATCGAGGGCATCGACGTGATGTGCGAGACCGGATTGGCGGCCCACGTTCTGCCGGAGGTCCCCGCGATGAAGCTCGAAATCGACGAGCATCACCAGCACAAGGACGTGTACTGGCATTCGCTCACCGTGCTGAAGCAGGCAATCGACCTCGAGGACGGCGATCCGGATCTGGTGTTGCGGTGGGCCGCGCTACTCCACGACATAGGCAAGCCGGACACTCGCAAGCACGAACCCGGCGGCGGCGTCAGCTTCCATCATCACGAGGTAGTCGGCTCGAAGATGGTCAAGAAGCGGATGCGGGCACTCAAGTACTCCAAGAAGATGACCGACGACGTCTCACAGCTCGTCTTTCTGCATCTGCGTTTCCACGGCTACGGCAAGGGACAGTGGACCGACTCGGCGGTGCGGCGTTACGTAACCGATGCCGGCGACCTACTTCCCAAGTTGCACAAGCTGGTTCGCGCCGACAGCACCACCCGCAACAAGCGTCGGGCTGCTGCGTTGCAGGCTACGTACGACGATCTGGAAGAGCGGATCGAAAAGTTGGCGGAGCAGGAGGATCTTGCGCGGGTGCGGCCCGACCTCGACGGCAACGCCATCATGGAACTGCTCGACATCCCGGCGGGTCCGCAGGTGGGTAAGGCCTGGAAGTTTCTGAAGGAGCTCCGGCTCGACCGCGGCCCCCTGCCGAGGGAGGAAGCCGAGAAGGCGTTGCTCGAATGGTGGCCTAAGTCTTAGTAAGGTCTGCGTTTGGTGTTGAGGTAGACGGCGGCGAGGCCGAGTAGGTAGACGAGCCCGCCCGCGTACACGACGAGGTGAGCCGAGTTCTGGCCTGCGAGGTCGGTGGTGGCGGGACCGACGGCGAAGGCTGCTGCTGCGAGTGCACCGACGAAGAAGATGTTGAATACGGTGTCCTGCAACGCGAATACGCGGCCGCGGTGGTCGTCGTCGATTTCGATCTGCATCGATGCGTCGCCGGTGAGTTTGATGGTTTGACCGACGATGCCGAGCAGGAACGCTCCGATCAGCAGGCTTGTCTGGGTGAGTGCGGCGATGAAGGTCACCTGCACGACGGCGGCCGCTGCCAGGCCGAGGGCGATGGTGCGGACGCGACCGAGCCGAGGCAGGACGAACGGTGTCAGGAGTGCTGCGACGAGCATGCCCGCGGCTGTTGCGCCGACGGCGATGCCGAAGCCGGCGAGGCCTCCGGGAAGTGAGCTGGACGTGGTTTCGCGGAGGATCAGCACCATGACGAGGGTGTCGATGCCGAAGGCGATGCGGTGTGCTCCGATACCGGTCATGGCGGCGGTGACGGTGGGTGAGCTCCAGACGGCAGCGGCGCCGTCGCGTAGCCCGGTGGCTATGTCGAGCAACACTTTACGGATTCCGAGGTCGTGTCGTTCGGCGATGGTGGCGGGTCCGAGTGAACGACGGCCGAAGCGCGCGGCGGCGACGGTTCCGACGATGGAACCCGTCGCTGCTGCCAGGACGGCGGTGGCCGATCCGGTGTCGCCTGCACCGACTGCGCCGATGATGGCTACCGCAGACCCGGCTCCCGCTGCGGCGAACCCGGATCCGACGGTGGCGAACAACGAGTTCATCGGGACGAGCCACTCGGTACGCACGACGTGAGGCAGTGACGCCGACACACCGGCCGAGACGAATCTGCTGAGTCCGACGGTGGTGAGAGCCAGGAGGAGTAGCGGGGTCTCCCCTGCACCGCCGTACAGCAGCGCGGCGGTGACGACGATGAGCACCATGCGTAGGACGTTGGCCCACAGTACGACGGCTCGCCTGTCCCATCGGTCGAGCATCGCGCCTGCGAACGGTCCGATGATCGAGTAGGGCACGAGGAGTACGGCGAAGCCGGCGGCGATTGCCGCTGGGTTGGATTCGCGTTCGGGATTGAAGAGGATCGCTCCGCTGAGCGCGGCCTGAAACAGTCCGTCGCCGAACTGGCCTGCGAAGCGAATGGTGGTGAGCTTGCCTGCGCCCGGTGAATCTCGAAGCCGGGCCAGGAAGGTGTTGTCGCTCACTTACTGCACACTAGCCTCAGTGGGTCAGGGCGCAGACGTCAGCTCGGCAGCCTTCCACCATGCGACGGTGGCGGCGGTGCCGTCGACGAGGGGTGTGGGTGTCTGGCCGAGCAGGTCTTCACTTCGACTGCTGTCGAGGATGTACGGGTGCTCGAATTGGTACAGGGTGTCGACGAGTTCTGCGATGGGCCGAGAGACGACGCCGAGGGTTCGCATCACCCACGCGGGGATCGTTCCGATTTTCGGCGCTTCGACGCCGGCTGCACGGGCGAAGAGGTGGATCATGTCGCGTTGGCTGACGGCGGGTGCGGTCGGCGCGTGCAGGAATGTGTTCCACAGCGACGGCGTCGCGGCCGCGGTGATCATGGCCGCACCGAAATCGGGAACGTAGGTGAAGGCATGCGGGAGGTCTGCATTGGCGATCACTCGAACCGTTTGGCCCGTCAGCACTTTCGGGACTACCCGCTCTCCCATGTGCGCGGTTTTCACGTGCGGGCCGTAGAAATCCGAGGCGCCGACGCTGACGGTCGGTGTGGCATGCGCGTCACGCGCGGCGAGCAGCTCGGTTCGTACGCCGAGCTTGTGGTGAGTCGCACTGCGCGGCAAGTCTTCTCGAATCGGGCCCTTCACGAGACCGTAGGCGTAGAGGCTTTCGGGGAACACGACGACGGTGCCGGCCGCTGCGTCGAGCACCTGCTTCTCCATGGTGGGTAGTTTCTCGCGCCACACCGTATTCGAGTAGGCGACGTGCGTGCAGTTGTAGATGGCTGCCGCACCGGCGAAGTGGGTTCGGAGATCGTCGGTCTCGATATCGACGCGCCTGCGGTCGATCGTGGGTCCGTCCGGTCCGGAACCGGAACGAGTGAGCACTCGAACCGAATGTCCCTGTGCTGCAAGCTGCTCTGCGACGGCCCATCCGACCGGTCCGGCTCCGATGACGACGTGTAGGTGGTTCATGGTGATCTCCGCTCCATTGTGTGAGCACTGCTCTCTAGAAATAGTGTGCACCGGAGGCTTCGAGAAAGCAAGAGCACCGCTCTCTCAAGTCCGGCAAATCGACTATGGCCAATACGAAATGTAGTAGTTATGCTACGAACGGCAACTGACCCACAACGGCGGGACACCACATGGGCGCAGCACACGACGTCGCGATCGATGTCGACGGTCTTTGAATGCGATACGGAACGAAGGACGTCCTCACGGGCGTGACGTTCCAGGCCCGTCAGGGCGAAGTACTGGTAATGCTCGGTCCGAATGGGGCGGGCAAATCGACCACTCTGGAGATACTCGAGGGCTTCCGAATGCGCTCGGCCGGTCATGTTCGGGTGCTGGGCACCGACCCGGCCGACGGCGACGAGGCGTGGCGGGCTCGGCTGGGCGTGGTTCTGCAATCGTGGCGTGACCACGGAAAATGGCGGGTACACGAACTGCTCGGGTACCTGGGATCGTTCTATGGCCCGTATGGCTCGGCAGCGGTCGACAGGCCGTGGCCGGTCGACGATCTGCTCGAAGTCGTCGGTCTCACGGAGCACGCGGGATCGCGCATCAGGTCCCTCTCCGGCGGCCAGCGCCGGAGGATGGACGTCGCGATCGGAATTGTGGGTCGACCGGAACTACTCTTCCTCGACGAGCCGACCGCGGGCTTCGACCCCGATGCACGTCGAGAATTCCACGACCTCGTACACCGTCTTGCCGACCTGGAAGGCACGACGATCATGGTGACCACCCACGACCTCGACGAGGCGGAGAAGCTCGCGGACCGGACGATCATCCTGGCCGGCGGACGCATCATCGCCGACGGGTCCCCGGAGCAACTCGCGCGCAGCGTGCCCGCGGGTTCCGAAGTTCGGTGGAGTATCGACGGTCAGCGCTCGGTGCACACGACCGCCGCGTCGGCCGAGTTCGTCCACGATCTCTACGCACAGTACGGAAACCGCGTCGCCGACCTCGAGGTGCGTCGGGCATCGCTCGAAGACACCTACATGAGACTCGTGCACCAGCACGAATCGGACGGTTCGAATGCCGCGGCTCTCGAGGAGGTCAGATGATGGGCGCAACGAGCGTAGCCGTGTGCGCCGGCGCCAGACGGGCCGCAATCGAAGTGCGACAACTGTTCACCGATGCTCAGGGTGTTGCAAATCTGTTCCTGTTTCCGATACTGATCATGATCGCACTGTGGTTCATGCGTAACGGCACATTTCAATCCACCGAGTTCGTGCTGGCGTCGTTGGCGCTCCCCGGAGTGATGGGCACGATCATCTTCTTCAACGGCCTCTATGGCATCGGCGCGATCCTGGGCGCAGTCGTCGGCACCGCCCGTAGCCTCTTCTTCGTCACGATGCCGCTGATGGCAGTGGTGGCGATCTCCGGCATCTTCTACCCGATCACCGCGTTGCCCGGATGGCTGCAGGGCGTTGCACAGGTGCTGCCCTGCTATTGGCTCGGCCTCGGACTCCGGTCGGCGCTGCTTCCGGCCTCGGCCGTCGACATCGAGATCGGGCAGTCGTGGCGTCACCTGGAGACCGCTGGGGTACTCGGTGCATGGGCTGTCGCCGGCCTCGTCCTCGCACCGATAGTGTTGCGACACATGGCCCGAAACGAGTCCGGTAGCAAAATGGACGAACGACGAGACAAGGCCCTCGCACGTGCCTACTGAAGTCATCTACAACCGCATCGCGATGCTCCGCGCCGAGCGTGGCATCTCGAGGCGTGAACTAGCCGACGCGCTCGGGGTGCACTACCAAACGGTGGGGTACCTCGAGCGCGGCGAATACAGCCCCAGCCTTCACCTCGCCCTGCGAATCGCCGCGTACTTCGAGGTCTCCGTGGAAGTCGTCTTCTCCACCGATCCCTTCGCTCGGTTGGGGTCGAAGGACGGTACGTCGACTCGATAGGTCGGCCGATACTGTGTTCTCCATGCCGACCACTCCGCGAGAACGTGCCCGGGCGCAGACGTTGGCCGACATCACTCGGATCGGTCGGCAGCATCTGGCGGCGGATGGTGCTGCGGCGTTGTCGCTGCGGGCGGTGGCGCGGGATCTCGGTGTCGTGTCGTCCGCGGTGTATCGCTATGTCAATAGCCGCGACGAACTGCTGACCCTGCTGGTCGTCGACGCGTACAACGAGCTGGGCGACGAGGTGGACACCGCTGTCGCGGCTGCGGACGAGCCGAGCGAGAAGTTCCTCGCGTTGGCGAGGAGCGTTCGGTCCTGGGGGCTGCGGGAGCCCGCGAGTTACGCACTACTGTTCGGCAGCCCGGTTCCGGGCTATCACGCACCTGCCGAGCGAACGACGGTTCCGGGAACGCGGGTGATCGTTGCATTGGTGCGTCTGTTCGACGAGGCCTGGCGAGACGGAATGCTCACGCCGGAACCCGTGAACGTCGCCGGCCTGCAGGAAGCCCTGCACGATGACTTCACCGCGATTCGCGACGAGATGGGCACGGAGCTGCCCGACGAGTTTCTTGCTCGCGGCGTGCTGGTGTGGGCGTCGCTGTTCGGTGCGGTGAGCTTCGACGTTTTCGACCAGTACGGGGCAAGCACCTTCTCCAACCGTGATGCCCTCTTCGAATATCAGCTGGCTCGCCTGGCCGACATCGCCGGCTTCGGGCATCGCTGAAAACTGGTCCGATTCCTTGCGGTACATCTGCCCGTGCGCGGTGCCACAATGAATTCATGGCGGCGCACGCGGAGGAACCAGAAGATCGAACGGCATCCGCCCTGCAGGCGGTCCGTCCGGGAAGTTTGTTGGTGTCGTCGGTGGAACTCGTCGAGCCGACGTTTCGGCGCACCGTCGTGTACATCATCGAGCACAACGACGCGGGCAGCCTGGGCGTCGTCATCAACAGGCCCAGCGAGACCGCGGTGCACAACGTATTGCCGCAGTGGACCGACGTCGCAGCCAGCCCACGCGCACTGTTCGTCGGCGGACCCGTCAAACGTGACTCGGCGCTCTGCCTGGCGACGCTTCGCACGGGCGTCGACATCGACGGCTACTCCGGCATCAGGAGGGTCGACGGCCGAGTGGTGATGGTGGACCTGGACGCCGACCCCGCTGACATCGCTCCCATGGTGGAGGGCGTGCGCGTCTTCGCAGGCTATTCGGGGTGGACCCTCGGTCAGTTGGAGGGCGAATTGGAACGCGAGGACTGGATGGTCGTCTCCGCGCTTCCCACCGACGTCATCGGCCCTCCCCGACTCGACCTGTGGGCACACGTGTTGCGTCGTCAGCCGATGCCCCTTGCGCTGTTGGCCTCACACCCGATCGACGTCGAACGGAATTAGCGCCGGTCGATCGAGCCGGCGCCGCCAGGTTCAGTGCGCGAAGTGGGTTTCCGTCCGTTGTCCGTTGCCTGCTGCGTCGGCTTCGAGTTGATCGACCACCTCGCCGATCGCGATGCACAGCGAACGACCGAGGTCGGCGCTGAAGCCCTCGCGGACGACGATGCGCAGCACTGCGACGTCGGTGGCGTTGTCGGGCATCGTGTAGGCGGGCACTTGCCAGCCGCGGGCGCGCAATTCATGGGACACGTCGAACACCGTGTACGCCCGCTCACCGGCCAGCATGAAGGACACCACCGGGATGGCGGTGCCGTCGGTGATCACCTCGAAGGCGGGATGGCTGCGGATGTGGTCGCTGACCCGAACTGCCGTGTCCCGCAAAGCCTGCATGACCGCGGTGTATCCGGCCCGGCCGAGCCGCAGGAAGTTGTAGTACTGACCGATCACCTGATTGCCGGGCCGCGAAAAGTTCAACGTGAACGTCGGCATGTCGCCGCCCAGGTAGTTGACTCGGAAGACGAGCTCCTCCGGTAGATCCTCGCGCGTGCGCCAGACGGCGAAACCGATTCCTGGATAGGTCAATCCGTACTTGTGGCCACTGGCGTTGATGGAGACGACCCGCGGCAACCGAAAGTCCCATCGGAGTTCCGGTTGCAGGAACGGTACGACGAATCCACCGCTGGCCGCGTCGACGTGGACGGGCACGTCGGGGCCCCCGCCGGCCACGATCGAATCGAGCATGTTGCAGATCTCGCCCACGGGTTCGAGCTCGCCCGTGAACGTGGTGCCGAGGATGGCGACGACGCCGATGGTGTTCTCGTCGACGGCGTCACGTACCTGTTCGGGCGTGATGACGTAACGACCGCGTTCCATCGGTAGATATTTGGGCTCGACGTCGAAGTAGCGACAGAACTTCTCCCACACCACTTGAACATTGCTTCCGAGAACAAGATTGGGCCGCGAAGTGTCCGAGTCACCGCGCCGCGCACGCCACCGCCACTTGAGGGCGAGGCCGGCGAGCATCACCGCTTCGCTGGACCCGATGGTCGACACACCGGTCGCGCTTCCGGGATCCACCGGATCGAGGCCGGGTGCGTGAAACAGATCGGCGACCATGTTGACGCAGCGTTCCTCGATCGACGCCGTCGCCGGGTATTCGTCCTTGTCGATCATGTTCTTGTCGAACGTCTCGGCCATCAACTTCTCGGCCTGCGGCTCCATCCACGTGGTGACGAACGTGGCGAGGTTGAGGCGCGAGGAACCGTCGAGCATCAGTTCGTCGTGAATGAAGAGGTACGCGGCTTCGGGGTCGAGTTGCTCGTCGGGTAGCCGCAGGGCGGGCACCGGGTCGGTGGCGAGTCTGCCGGTGTATGCCGGGGCGATCACGCCGTTGGGGTGCAGGTGTCGTGCCACGTCGTCCTCCGTAGGGCTGAGCCGGGCTCCCGGGCTCCCGGGTAATCCGACGCTAGCCTGTGTGCGAGGTTCGCGCCTCACCCCCTGAGGACGAAGTGCGGGCTTTCACCATTGTGAGGGGCACCAACATAGCTGCAACGGGGGACCACAGTTGTCCAGAGATGTTGGTGGACCGTGGCCTTTGTCACTGTGGCCTTCTAGCATTCGTCATGGCTCGGCGAACGGCATCGACGCTGCGCCGCAGAATGGCTCGAGTCGGGGGGCCACGGACTGCAGAGGGGCATTCGTCCGGCCGGCCAATTTCGATGCAGCGACGGCATTCTCGCCTCAACTGCGAGATGAATCATCAACGAAAGCGAATGGCCTATGTCGATCAAGCATGCCCGGACCAGCAGCGCACCGCGCTGGACGGCTACCGTCGGCGCACTGTCCTGTGCGCTGTTGTTCAGCGGATCCACGACTGCGACAGCGCAACCCGCCGCGGTCCCCGGGCCCCCGGAGACGAGCTCGGTGGAGTCGGTGCCTGCGGCGACCCTGAACGAGGACGGCACCGAGGTTCTCCCACCCGAGGGCGCCGAGGAGGAGCGTCCCAAAGCCGAGGAGCAGGGCATCGAACGGCCCAGCATCGACGATGCCGCCGACGCAGTGCCGACGTACGACCCCGAAACCGAGACGACCGGTTACGGCCCCGTCACCAACAACTTTCTGGCCGGATTCTTGTACAGCATCGTCAATCCCGACGTTGCGCCGCAGGGCGCGAACGACTGGAACTGCACGCCCAGTGCAGAGCATCCGAATCCCGTGGTCCTGCTGCACGGAACCTGGGAGAACGCGTACAACAATTTCGCGCGCATGGCCCCGGCACTGAAAAAGGAGGGCTACTGCATTTTCGCGCCCAATACCGGTGACCAGGATTCCAGCGGTATCGGTCACGTCAAGGCTCTGCGCGGAACGGCCCCGATTGCGGACAGCGCGAAGGAGATCGCCGTCTACATCGATGCGGTTCTCGAACGCACGGGTGCCGCAAAGGTGGACATCGTCGGGCATTCGCAGGGAAGCCTCGCGTCGCGTCAGTACATGCGCTTCGAGGGCGGGGCCAACGCGGAGGACCCCAGCCAGAACAAGGTCGGCAAGATCGTGAGCATCGGCGGGTCCAATCACGGCACTACCCTCATCGGCATCGGCACACTGGGCCGCACGATCAACAATTTGGGTCTGAACGTGCTCGGCTTGGTCGGCGCGATCGCCGGTCCTGCCGCATCCGATCAGGTCATCGGGTCCGACCTGATCACGGCTCTGGAAGCCGGCGGAGATACCGAGCGGGGCGTCGACTACACGGCCATCGCCACGCGATTCGACGAGGTCGTGACGCCGTTCCGTACTACCTTCCTCGAAGCGGGCCCCGACGCCACGGTCGACAACTTCCTACTGCAGGACGGCTGCGGTGTAGATCTGTCGGATCACCTGTCGATGTCGGTCTCGCCCAGAACCATCGGCTACGTCAAGAATGCGCTCGACCCGATCGGCACACCGCTCTCCGAGGTCCCGTGCACATGGAACGCACCGGTGACCGGGGGCTAGTCCCGTCAGGACAGTCTTTGTCGATACAGCTGCAAGGTCGGGGCC
>NZ_JBAWFH010000313.1:0-18066 GCF_049591685.1 Rhodococcus sp. (in: high G+C Gram-positive bacteria)
ACCCAGAAGGCTGTTCGAGGAGTCATCTACGGTTACCGCGAGGTGTATGTGACGGCTCTCGCGCACCACCCGAAGGTGCTGCCGCTGATCACCAACGTCGCCAAGCTGCATCTGCGTCGCCAAGTCAAGAACAAGACGAAGCGCGCAGCGCTGACGCCGGACTTCATGCTCGGTTGCAAGCGCATGTTGCTGTCGAACGATTGGTTGAAGACGCTGGACCGCGACGACGTCGACCTGGTGCCGAGCGGACTGACGGAGATCACCGAGAATGCTGTCGTCGACGCGGACGGCAACGAATATCCGGTGGACACAATTATCTTCGCGACGGGCTTCACTCCGACCGAACCGCCGGTGTCTCACGCATTGATCGGGACCGAGGGCGTCACGCTGGCGAAGAAGTGGGACGGTAGCCCGAATGCGTTCCGCGGCACAACCGTGCACGGCTTCCCGAATCTGTTCTTGATGTACGGTCCGAACACCAACCTCGGGCACAGCTCGATCGTGTACATGCTCGAGTCCCAGGCCAACTACGTGGTGTCCGCCCTGCGGCAGATGCGGGAGCGCGGGCTTGCGTCCGTCGACGTGAACGAATCTGCTCAGCAGCAGTACAATTCGTGGATTCACGACTCGTTGGCCGGCACCGTGTGGAACACAGGCGGATGCTCGAGCTGGTATCTCGACTCGGAGGGGCGCAACCCGGTGATGTGGCCGACGTACACCTTCTCGTTCCGCAACTCGACCCGGACGTTCGACCTGGCGCAATACCAAGGCATTTCAGCAGAAGAGGGGCAACGAGTATGAGCGACTTCGATGTTCTCGTGATCGGGTCCGGCTTCGGGGGTAGCGTCGCGGCACTCCGCGCGACCGAGAAGGGGTACAGGGTCGGCGTTCTCGAGTCGGGCCGACGCTTCGCGGACGACGAGCTGCCGAAGACGAGCTGGCGTCTGCGCAAGTACCTCTGGGCGCCCGCGCTGGGATGCTATGGCGTGCAACGTATCCACCTGTTACCCGACGTGCTGGTGATGGCCGGCGCTGGCGTCGGCGGTGGCTCCCTCAACTACGCAAACACCCTGTATCAACCGCCGAAGCGCTTCTTCGAGGATCCGCAGTGGGGTCACATCACCGACTGGCACCGGGAACTCGCGCCCTATTACGACCAGGCGAAGCGGATGCTCGGCGTCGAGACCAACCCGACGATCACGCCGTCGGACAAGGTCATGAAGGAAGTTGCCGAGGACATGGGCGTCGGCGACACGTTTGTGAGTACACCGGTGGGTGTGTTCTTCGGGACGCCGGGCCGAACGGAGGCCGATCCGTTCTTCGGGGGAGTGGGCCCCGAGCGCACGGGCTGCACCGAGTGTGGATCGTGCATGACAGGATGCCGCGTCGGTGCCAAGAACACCCTCGTCAAGAACTATCTCTACCTCGCGGAACAGGCAGGCGCGCAGGTCCTTCCGTTGACGACCGTCACGGCCGTTCGTCCCAGGCCGGGCGGCGGATACGACGTGGTGACCAAGAGAACGGGCGGCAAGCTCCGCCGCACGGAAACCGTTATGACCGCCGATCAGGTGGTGTTCGCGGCCGGTACGTACGGCACGCAGAAGCTGCTGCTGGCCATGAAGGAAACGAAGCAGTTGCCCAGGTTGTCCGACTGTATCGGCAGCTTGGTGCGCACCAATTCCGAGGCCGTGCTCGCGGCCACTGCGCGGGGTAAAGAGATCGACTACACCGAGGGCGTCGCGATCACGTCGTCGTTCCATCCCGACGATCACACGCACATCGAACCTGTGCGATACGGCAAGGGCAGCAACGCGATCGGATTGCTGCAGACGGTGTTGAGCGACGGGGGAGGCCGGACGCCTCGGGTGCTGAAGACCCTCGGTGTCGCGCTCCGTCATCCCGGAGCAGCCGTGCGCAGTCTGTCGGTTCGCCGGTGGTCGGAGCGCACCGTCATCGCTCTTGTCATGCAGACGGACGACAACTCGCTCGAACTGGGCTCGAAGAAGGGATTCTTCGGCCTACGCCTCACCAGCAGGCCCGGTGCGGGCGATCCGCCGCCGTCGTGGATCCCGCAGGGGCACGAAGCGATTCGACTTCTGGCCGACAAGATCGGCGGCGATCCCGGCGGGTCGATGGCCGAGATCGTCAACATTCCGATGACCGCTCATTTCCTCGGCGGCTGCGCCATCGGCGACTCCCCGGAACACGGAGTTGTCGACGCGTACCACCGGGTGTACGGGCACGAGGGCCTGCATGTGGTGGACGGTTCTGCGGTGAGCGCCAACCTCGGCGTGAACCCGTCGCTCACCATCACCGCACAGGCCGAGCGAGCACTTGCGCTGTGGCCGAACAGGGGTGAGCAGGATCTGCGGCCTGAGCTGGGCGCGGAATACCGCTCGATATTGCCGACGCAACCCGTGCGTCCGGTTGTGCCCGCTGCGGCGCCCGGCGCGCTTCGGTTGCCGTTGACGGTGCAGGGAGGTTCGACATGTGGAGCGTGAACGAGTCGGAGTCGGTTCGCAGCGACTGGCCACAGAGCCCGCCTCCGCCATGGCCCGCCGATGTCCGCGCAACCATCTGGTGGCACCGCGCGACCCCGGCCGGACGGGCATTGCTCGGCGGTCCGAGTATCCCGCTCACCATGGTCATGGTGGTGGACTACCTGAGTTCGCCGGTCGGCCCGTATCGCGAGATCCTCGCCAGTCCGGTGCTCAGGCGCCCCGGTCGTGGCCTCGGGCCGACGCCGCGGATGTCTGTTCCCTTCATCGCCGTCGACTCGGAGGTTTCGGTACACGGCGGTCGCACGCACTGGCACCTGCCGAAGGTGCTCGCGGAGTTCGACGGTTCCGTGGCGGCGAGCGCGAGCGCGTCGGCCGAAGGCTGGTCGGTTCGTACGGCCGCGCGTCCGATCGGGCCCGCGTTTCCGATCAAGGGTGGTTTGGGGTTTGCGCAGCCCGACGGTGACAGCCTGAGATTGGCGGCCGCGAAGCTCACCGGTAAGGCCCGGCTGTGCCGGGTGAAGGTCGACGCCGAAGGCCCCACGCTGGGTTCGTGGATCAAGTCGGGGACACATCTGGGGCTGCAGATCGTGTCCGGTTCCATGGAGACCGGTGCTGCAACGCAGGTCAGCGCACCTGACCTCTAGATCAACCTCCTTTTCTTGACTTACTCCAGAAAAGGGGCATACTCGTAGTCATGCCATTGGACGACGCGATCACAGACCCGGTAGCGCTGCTGCGCTCGGTGGGTCTGCGCGTCACCGGTCCACGAGTGGCGGTGTTGAAGGCGGTCGCAACCCGGCCGCACTCCGACGCCGACGACGTGGCCGCCGTGGTGCGAGCCGAAACGGGTTCGGTGTCGATGCAAGCTGTCTACGACGTTCTGCGCGCCTGCGTGAACGCCGGACTGCTGCGACGGATCGAGCCCGCCGGATCACCGGCGCTCTACGAAACGCGCATCGGCGACAACCATCATCACCTGGTGTGCCGTCGCTGTCAGAAGGTCGCCGACGTCGACTGTGTCGTCGGCGCAGCGCCGTGCCTCGACCCCGCTGAATCACAGGGATTCTTCGTCGAGGAAGCAGAGATCGTCTTTTGGGGCGTCTGCTCCGACTGCATGTCGCAGCAATCGGCCCATTCGACCTGACGGCCGCCGTCACCACTGAAACAATTGAACCACGTCTCCCGAGCCAGCCCCTCGGGAGGCGACCAGTCGATCACCAGGAGGCTTCATTCATGACCGAGCCGGCCACCACCACCAATTCCGGAATACCCGTACCCAGTGACGACCAGTCGCTGACCGCGGGCACGCAGGGTCCCATTCTGCTGCACGACCATTACCTGATCGAGAAGATGGCGCAGTTCAACCGTGAGCGTGTGCCGGAGCGCGTGGTGCACGCGAAGGGGTCCGGCGCGTTCGGCGTTCTCGAGATCACCGAGGACATCTCGCAGTACACCAAGGCCGCGGCGCTGCAGAAGGGCGTCAAGACCGAAGCCCTCGCGCGTTTTTCCACCGTCGCCGGTGAGCAGGGTAGCCCCGACACCTGGCGCGACCCGCGTGGTTTCTCGCTGAAGTTCTACACCACCGAAGGCAACTGGGACCTCGTCGGCAACAACACGCCGGTGTTCTTCGTCAAGGATCCGATCAAGTTCCAGGACTTCATCCGTAGCCAGAAGCGTATGCCCGACTCAGGTCTGCGCGATCACAACATGCAGTGGGATTTCTGGACGCTCTCCCCCGAGACGGCGCACCAGGTCACCTGGCTTATGGGAGATCGCGGAATCCCGAAGAGCTACCGTCACATGGACGGCTTCGGTTCGCACACATATCAGTTCATCAACGAGGCCGGAGAGCGCTCGTGGGTGAAGTTCCACTTCAAGACCAATCAGGGCATCGACTTCTTGACGCAGCAGAAGGCCGACGAGTTGGCGGGCACCTCGCCCGACGATCATCGTCAGGACCTGTTCGGCGCCATCGACAAGGGTGAGTTCCCGAGCTGGGACTTCTACGTCCAGATCATGCCGTACGACGATGCAGAGAACTACAAGTACAACCCGTTCGACCTGACCAAGGTCTGGTCGCAGAAGGACTACCCGAAGATCAAGGTCGGCAAGCTGACGCTGAACCGCAACCCCGAGAACTTCCACGCGCAGATCGAGCAGAGCTCGTTCGAACCGTCGAACCTCGTTCCCGGAATCGGTGCCAGCCCCGACAAGATGCTTCTCGGACGCATCTTCTCCTACGCTGACGCCCACCGGTACCGCATCGGAGCGAACTACGCGCAGTTGCCCGTCAATGCGCCCAAGGCGCAGGTCAATTCGTACTCGAAGGACGGTGCCATGCGGTACTCGTTCAACTCCGCGAGCACCCCCGTCTACGCGCCCAACTCGTACGGCGGCCCCCATGCCGACACAGCGAAGTACGGCGACGACGGATCGTGGGACTTCGAGCCGCGCTTCGTTCGCACCGGGTACATCGAGCACCCCGAGGACGGCGACTTCGTTCAGGCCGGCATTCTCGTTCGCGAGGTCATGGACGACGCGCAGCGCGAACGGCTCGTGGGCAACATCGTCGGCCACGCGCTCAACGGCGTGACCGAGCCGATTCTGCAGCGGGTGTTCGACTACTGGAAGAACGTCGACCCGGAGATCGGCAAGAAGGTCGAAGAAGGTGTTCGTGCCGGGCAGGGTGACGTCGCCCCCACCACGAGTCAGTCGCCGACCACCCCCGGCGACGAAGCCGAAAAGGTCTGACCGACAATCTTCCTCACAAAGGAGAGGTTTTCATGACAAACCCCATCACCAGCACGCTCGACGCAGGGCAGCAGAAAATCGCGGGCGATGCGCTGCAGGGCAGTGTCGTCGATCTGATCGACCTCTCGCTCATCGCGAAGCAGGCGCACTGGAACGTCATCGGAAGAAACTTCCGATCCGTGCACCTCGCTCTCGACGAACTGGTCACCGCAGCACGTGAATTCACCGATCAGGTTGCCGAGCGTGCCACGGCAATCGGCGTCAGCCCCGACGGTCGTTCGGCCACCGTGAGTACGACGGCCGGGACCAAGGGATTCGGTGAGGGCTGGACCAAGGATGTGCAGGTCACGGCAGCGATCGTCGACAATCTCGCCGCCGTGATCGATCGGCTCCGTGGTCGCATTGCCGACACCGAGGCCGCAGATCCGGTCACCCAGGACCTGTTGATCTCCATCACCGCTCGCCTCGAGCAGTTGCACTGGATGTGGCAGGCTCAGATCGACTGAGTGGAACAAGATGACGAAGGGCTCCTCGCACGTGCGAGGAGCCCTTCGTCGTGTCCACCGGTTTCGCGCATCGTTGCGGCGGGTAACCATCCGCCATGACTTCACAGCCCGGCGCAGTCCTGTTCGACATCGACGGCACCCTGGTGGACTCCAACTACGTACACGTCGATGCCTGGTCGCGTGCCTTCACCGACGCAGGCCGCACTGTCCCGTCCTGGCGGATACATCGATGCATCGGCATGGACGGCGACAAGTTGCTCGAGACCCTCGTCGGATCGTCCGAGAGCGCGTTGGCGCTCGAAGCGAAGGATCTGCACGCGTCGTACTACGAGGACGCGAGCAAACGGCTCGAGATGCTCCCCGGCGGCCGGGAGTTGCTGGAGCACGTGAGCGAAAGCGGGCTGACCGTGGTACTCGCGACCTCGGCCCCCGAGAACGAACTCGCTCGCCTACGCGACCTCCTCGACGTCGAGGACATCGTGTCGGTCGTGACATCTTCGGAGGACGCCGAGGTCGCGAAACCCGAGCCCGAAATCGTCCAGGTTGCACTCGAACGGGCGGGTGTCGACGCCGGGAACGCCGTGATGATCGGCGACAGCGTGTGGGACATGAAGGCTGCGCACCGACTCGGCGTCACGTGCATCGGAGTGCGGTCGGGCGGCATCGCGGCGGCAGAGCTGACAGCCGCAGGCGCGCACACCGTCTACGACGACCCCGCCGACCTCCTCGAGAAATTCGCCGACAGCGCGATCGCGAGGCTGACCGGCAAATGAGCAGGTCGGGCGGTTACACCGGCATCGAGAACTATGCGGCCATCGGCGACGGCAGGACGGTCGCTCTGGTTGCAGCGGACGGAAGCATCGACTGGCTGCCGTTGCCGAACCTCGACTCCGCCCCGGCTTTTGCTGCCCTGCTCGACGCGCAGAACGGCGGCAATTTCTCGTTGGCACCCACGGGCAGTTTCACCGTCGAACGTGAATTCGTGAGCGGCACCAACGTGCTGTCCACGACATACCGCACCGATACGGGTTCGGTCCGGGTGACGGATTCGTTGAACACCGGTGTCGCCGGTCGACTGCCCTGGGTCGAACTCGCACGTCGAACAGAAGGAATGAGTGGCGACGTCGAGATGGAATGGCGAGTCGCCCCGGGGACGATGCTCGGAAAGGCATCTCCCTGGGCCCATCACACCGAGCACGGAACGGTGCTGAGAGTGGACGGGCTGACCATGGCCGTGCGCACCCTCGGTATGGGCGACGCGTCCGTCGACGACCGCAGCATCGGCGGAACCTTCGTCACCAGCGAGGGTTCGCGTTATCTCGTCGGCCTGGTCGGAACCGAGGGCGAGCCGCTGCCGCTCCCGGCGCCCGAGCAAATGGACGCAGGAATCGAACGCACGATCGCGAACTGGAGGGTGTGGTCCGAGGAATTCTCCTACGACGGCCCGTGGGGCGATCACGTCGAACGCAGCGCGTTGGCGTTGAAGTTGCTGATCCACAGTCCATCCGGCGCGATCGCCGCCGCAGCCACCACCTCGCTGCCCGAGAATATCGACGGCGGTAAGAATTGGGATTATCGCTACGCCTGGGTTCGCGACACCGCGTACACCATTCGAGCACTCATCCGGTTCGGCCTGCGCGAAGAGGTACACGGTGCAGTTGCGTGGTTGCTGAAGGTGATTCGAAGCAACGATCCGCTCGTCAACGTGTTCTACACACTCAGCGGCGAACTACCCGGTGGCACCGACGAACCCGATGTTCCGGGGTGGCGAGAGATCGGTCCGGTCGTCAACGGCAACGCCGCCGCGCATCAGTTGCAACTCGGCATCTTCGGCGATCTGTTCTCGATCGTGCGGTTGTACGTCGACGCGGGCAACGTGCTCGACGCGCACACCGGGCGCCTTCTCGCGAGTATCGCCGACGAGGCGTGCGACTCGTGGCAGCGACGCGATGCCGGCATCTGGGAGTTGAAGGACGAACAGCATTACACCACTTCGAAACTCGGATGCTGGCAAGCGCTCGACAGTGCGGTCCACCTCGCCGAGAACGGACAGATTCCGGGCGTCCCCGATCGGTGGCGCGCCGAGCGTGAACGCATCAGGACCTACATCGACGAGCGGTGCTGGTCCGACGAGCGGCAGGCCTACATGGCGTTCCCGGGCTCGGACTGCATGGATGCATCGGTGCTGCTGGCCGCCGAAATGGGTTTCGACCGCGGAGCGCGCATGTCGTCGACCATCGACGCACTCGGCGACGAGCTGGGCGTCGGCCCACTGCTCTATCGCTACACCGGCGTGGACAAGGAGGAGGCCACTTTCGTCGCCTGTGCGTTCTGGCGAGTGTCGGCGCTGTCGTGCGTCGGGCGTGACGACGAGGCCACCCGGTTGATGGACCAGCTGGTGGAGATGTCCAACGAGGTCGGTTTGTACAGCGAGATGATCGATGCTTCGGATGGTTCGTTCCTGGGTAACTTCCCGCAGGGCCTGAGCCACTTGGCACTCGTCAACGCGGCACTGACCATCGCGCGGTCGCACGATGCGACGTCCGATCGATAGGAGAACGACGCAGTATGGACCTGGGAATCGAAGGACGCGTCGCACTCGTCACCGGTGCAGACTCCGGAATCGGCTGGCACACGGCAAAGCTCCTGCTCGACGAGGGCGCCACGGTCGTGATGAGCGACCTGAATCCGGAGAAGCTGTCGAAGGCCGCGGCAGAACTTCCGGCACAACCGGGAAAGCTCCATGCCTTCGCCGCCGACGTCACCGACACCGCCGATGTCGAGAACCTGGCCGCGCAAGTGCAGAAAGCAGTGGGAGACATCGACATTCTCGTCCAGTCGTCCGGTGTCACCGGTGCGCAGGGATTGTTCCACGAGATCGATGAAGAAGGATGGCGCAGCACCCTGGACGTCGACCTCATGGGTCCCGTTCGCTTGCTCAGAGCTTTCCTGCCCGCACTTCGGCGGGGAGGGTGGGGACGCATCGTCCTGCTCACGTCCGAAGACGCGGTGCAGCCGTATGACGACGAATTGCCCTATTGCGCAGCGAAAGCCGGCGTACTGGCCTTGGCCAAGGGGCTCTCGCGGAGCTATGCGTCCGAAGGTTTGCTCGTCAACGCGGTGTCGCCCGCGTTCATCCACACTCCCATGACCGACGCCATGATGGACAAGCGCGCCGAGGAAATGAACACCGACCGAGCCGGCGCCATCGACAGCTTTCTCGAACACGAGCGCCCGTTCATGGAACTGGGCCGACGAGGCGAACCCGACGAGGTCGCCTCCGTCGTGGTGTTCCTGTGCTCCGACCGCGCCAGCTTCGTCAACGGCTCGAACTACCGCGTGGACGCCGGGTCCGTCGCGACGATCTGAGGAAGGACATCATGACCAATTTCGGTTACACACTGATGACCGAGCAAGCCGGACCGAAAGAACTCGTGGACTACGCCGTCAAGGCAGAGAACGTGGGCTTCGACTTCGAGGTGTCCAGCGACCACTACTCACCGTGGCTGTCGTCGATGGGCCATTCACCCTATGCGTGGACCGTTCTCGGCGCCGTCGCACAGGCCACGCAGCGCGTCGAACTGATGACGTACGTGACATGCCCGATCCTGCGATACCACCCGGCCGTCGTCGCCCAGAAGGCCGCGACGCTGCAGATCCTCGCCGACGGCCGCTTCACCCTCGGCCTCGGTACCGGTGAGAACCTGAACGAGCACGTCGTCGGTGAGGGGTGGCCCTCGGTCGACAAGCGTCAGGACATGTTCGTCGAAGCACTCGAGATCATCGAGAAGCTGCACGCCGGGGGACTCGTCACCTACGAGGGCAAGCACTTCCGCGTCGACTCGGCCCGCATCTGGGACCTACCGGAGGGCGGAGTGCCGATCGGCATCGCTGTCGGCGGCGAAAAAGCGGTCGAGCGTTTCGCGCCCTACGGTGACCACCTGATCGCCACCGAACCCGACGCAACGCTCGTCGACGCGTGGGCCGACAAGCACGACGGTCCGTCGCGGACGATCGGTCAGATCCCCATCTCGTGGGATCCGGACAAGGACGCCGCAGTCGAACGCGCACACGAGCAGTTTCGCTGGTTCGCCGGCGGGTGGGCCGTCAACGCCGATCTGCCGACGACGGCAGGCTTTGCGGGTGCGACGAAATTCGTCCGCAAAGAAGATGTGGCCGAGACGATTCCGTGCGGACCGGACCTCGACGCGATCGTCGAAGCCGTAAAGCCGTACTGGGAGGCAGGGTTCAGCGATATCGCGCTCGTGCAGGTGGGAGGCGAGACCCAGGAGCGGTTCCTCGCCGAGGCCGCCGGTCCGCTTCTGGACAAGCTCAGGGCGGCATCCGCCTAGAGCGCACCGCCGGGAAGCGATAACACAAAAAGACCCTGACCTGGAATCCCAGGTCAGGGTCTTTTATAGTGTCGGGGTGGCGGGATTCGAACCCACGACCTCTTCGTCCCGAACGAAGCGCGCTACCAAGCTGCGCCACACCCCGTGTACCGCGTGGAGAAGTCTAGCTTACGACTGCCTCGGAACGCGAAACGCCCTCGTCGGAACCCTCTCTGGGGCCCTGCCGGGGTGCAGGCGTGAGCGTCAGCAGTGTCGCTTCGGGCCGGCAGCAGAAGCGGGCAGGCGCATACGGGGACGTACCGATCCCTGCCGAGACGTGCAGCCGGGTGTGGGCGCCCCACTTCGACGGGCCCTTGACGCGCGAACGGTCGATCTCGCAGTTGGTGACGAGGGCGCCGTAGAACGGAAGGCATAGTTGGCCGCCGTGCGTGTGCCCGGCGAGCACGAGGTCGTACCCGTCCTCGGCGAACCTGTCGAGCACGCGCGGCTCTGGCGAGTGGGTGATGCCGAGGCGCAAGTCGGCCAGCGGGTTCGGCTGCCCGGCGATGGTGTCGTAGCGATCGCGCTTCAGATGCGGATCGTCGACGCCCGCCGACGCGATTCGGACACCGGCGACCTCGAGTTCGCGACGAACGTGGGTGACGTCGTGCCAACCACGTTCGGAGAACGCGGCACGCAGGTCTCGCCACGGCAGGGATTCGCCGAGGACCCGGTTGTGGTCCTTCTTGAAGTACTTCAGCGGGTTCTTCGGCTTCGGAGCGAAGTAGTCGTTGCTGCCGAACACGAAAAGACCGGGCCGAGAAAGGAGAGGGCCCAGTGCCTGCACGACGGCCGGCACCGAGCGAGGGTGCGACAGATTGTCGCCGGTGTTGACGACAAGATCGGGCTCGAGACGGTCGAGCTCGCGCAGCCAGTTCTGCTTGAGCCGCTGCCCGGGCATCATATGCAGGTCGCTGATGTGCAGGACGCGCAGCGACGACGATCCGGGCTCGAGAACCGCCATGGACGTCTCGCGCAGCGTGAAAGCATTGCGCTCGATGAGCGTGGCGTATCCGACGCCGAGTGCCGCTGCACCTGCCGTGGCAAGTGCAGCGCTTCGGACGGGTGCCTCGGCTGCGCCGGCTCGGGCGCGAGATGCAGCCGCGAGGATGTGGGCCTGTGCGTTGAATTTCACGGACTGGTTTTTCACGGACACACTTCCACGATACGGCAGGGTCGCGTTATCGACGTGCGCTCTCACACACAGCCCGCGTAGCGTTCCGTTACATGTCCGAACTGAAGACCAGGCTCCGATCCGACCTCACCACATCCATGAAGGCCAAGGACAAGCTGCGCACGGCGACAATACGTATGTTGCTCGCCGCCATCCAGACCGAAGAAGTGTCCGGCAAGGAAGCGCACGACCTCACCGACGAGCAGGTGCTCAAGGTGCTCGCCAAGGAGTCGAAGAAGCGCGGCGAGTCGGCCGAGATCTACACCGAGAACGGCCGCGGTGAGCTGGCAGCCACCGAGCGCGCCGAGGCTCAGATCATCGACGAATACCTGCCGACCCCGCTGACCGACGCCGAGCTCGCCGACGTCGCCGACACGGCCATCGCACAGGTCGCCGAGGAAATCGGTGAGCGTCCCGGCATGAAGCAGATGGGGCTGGTCATGAAGGCCGCCTCCGCTCTCGCCGCCGGCAAGGCAGATGGCTCACGCGTGTCGAAGGCCGTCAAAGATCGCTTGTAGAAACCAGCGTCTGTAGAAACACCCAGCGTCTGTAGAAACACCCAGCGGCTGTAAAACACAGATGGCACGGCCAGAAGTTCTGGCCGTGCCATCCGCGTAGAACCCCTGTGTAGAACCTCTGCGTAGAACCCCTGTGTAGAACCTCTGTGTCGAACCTCTGTGTAGAACCTCTGTGTAGAACCTCTGTGTAGAACCTCTGTGTCGAACGCCTAGCGCGGGACGGTCAGCCCGGGTATGGCCGGGATCTGAATGTCCGGCGGCAGGGCGGGCAGCTGAATGTTCGGCAACCCGGGCAACGACGGGGCGGCGGGTGGCGCCTGGCGCACCGAACCGTCACTGACATAGATCGTGATGGTCGACCCGGGGATTGCCGACCCCGAAGGCGACACCCCGGTGACGGTTCCGCGTGACGCTGTTCCCGCTGTCGTCACCGCGGTGACCTGAAAGCCTGCGCCCTGAAGGGTGGACGTGGCAGAGCTCTGGCTCTGGCCGGTCACGTCGGGAACCTGACCGTTGGCCGAGCCTCGGACGTACTTTTGATCCACCGGAGGCAGTTCGACCGGCCCGAAGTTGTTCGCGACCGGACTCATTGCGTCGAACCAGGTACGCGCGGGCTCGTTGCCGCCGAACAGGTTGCCCGAGTAGCAGGGCCGCAGTGGGAACGAGCAGATCTCACCGGGCGTCGGCGAGTCACCGTAGGTGTAGACAGCCGCCGCGTAGCGGTTGGTGAAGCCGAGGAAGCCCGACGACATGTGCGACTCGGTGGTACCGGTCTTGCCACCCATCGGCAGCGACCAGCCGACCGATCCCGCGGCCGACGCCGAGGTGCCGCCCGCCTGATCGTCCTTGCTCATCGCGTTGGTGAGAGTGTTGGCCAAACCGGGCTCGACGACCTGCTCGCAGGCCTGCTGCGTCACCGGGACCTGCTTGCCTTCACGGTCGAAGACGGCATCGATGGGTGTCGGTGGGCACCACTTGCCACCCGACGCCAGTGTCGCTGCGACGTTCGACAGCTCCAGCGGGTTCACCCAGGTGGGTCCGAGGGTGTACGAGCCGAGATTCTGCGACTTCTGGAAATCGGCCATGGACTGTTCGTCGAAGCCCGACGTGCCCGGATCCGCGTAGGAACGCAGTCCGAGTCGCACCGACATGTCGACCACCGGAGCCACGCCGACCGACTCGATCAGCTTGACGAACGCGGTGTTCGGCGACTGTGCCAGTGCGTCGGAGATGGACAGGGCAGGCGGGTAGTTGCCCGCGTTCTCGACGCAGTAAGTATTGGCGGGGCAGCCGCGGGCGCCGCCGTCACCGAGGCCACGAACCTCGGCGCGCCTGGGCACCTGCAGTGTGGCGCTCGTACCGAGTCCGCGTTCCATCGCCGCTGCGGTGGTGAAGACCTTGAAGATCGATCCGGCGCCGTGGCCGACCAGAGAATAGGGCTGCGGCTGCACGGTCTCGTCGGTGTCGGCGTCGAGGCCGTACGTTCGACTGCTTCCCATCGCGAGAATCCGGTGGGAGTCCTGGCCGGGCGCAATGACGTTCATGACCGTAGCGACGCCGTCGAGCTTCGGACTCGAATTGCCCACGAGTGCGGATTTGGTCGAGTTTTGCACTGCGGGGTCGAGGGTCGTGCGGATCAGGTAGCCGCCCTTGTCTATCTGCTCGCGGCTGATTCCTGCGTTGGCCAGGTACTGCAGCGCGTAGTCGCAGAAGAATCCGCGGTCACCGGCAGCGATGCACCCGCGAGGTAGCGTCTGCGGAACGGGAAGAACACCCAGCGGTTCCGTCTTGGCCTGACGGAACTCGTCGGCCCGCTCGGGAATGTTCTGGATCATGGTGTCGAGCACGATGTTGCGTCGATCGACGACGCCCTGCTCGTTGGTGTACGGATTGAGCGCGGAGCTGGACTGCACCATGCCGGCGAGCATCGCCGACTGCTTGGCGTCGAGTTGGCTCGCGTCGATCCCGAAGTAAGTCTGCGCAGCGTCCTGGATGCCGAACGAGGCGTTGCCGAACGGAACGAGGTTGAGGTACCGGGTGAGGATCTCGTCCTTGGTCAGCTCTTTGTCGAGGGTCAACGCCATTCGGATCTCGCGGATCTTACGGGCGGGCGTCGTCTCGATGGCTGCGCGCCGCTCGGCGTCGGTCTTTGCGACAACCAGCAGCTGGTAGTTCTTCACGTACTGCTGATCGAGCGTCGACGCGCCCTGCTCGACCTGGCCGCTGGTGGTGTTGGTCAGGAACGCACGCAGCGTGCCCTGCCAGTCGACGCCCTGATGCTCGGCAAAGCGCTTGTCCTCGATGGAGACGATGGCGAGCTTCATCTCGTTGGAGATCCGATCGCTCGGGACCTCGAAACGTCGTTGCTCGTACAACCAGGCGATCGGGTTGCCTGCGGCGTCGACCATCGTCGACACGGCCGGAACCGCTCCTTCGACAAGTTCGGCCGACACGTTGTCGACCGTCTCGGCGGCACGGTTCGAGGCATACCCGAAGCCACCTGCCAACGGGAACATGACTCCGGCCAACAACGCGCCCGCGAGGGCGGAACATCCGGCGAGCTTCGCCACGGTTTTTCCAACTGACACGAAGCACAGCGTACGTGGGTCGGTCCGGCTTTCCGCAGAAAAGTTCGTCGTCGGCACCACTTCGCTCATTCGAGCGCCGGCACCCGAACCATAGAACCGCAGGTCGAGACGCCCGTACCAGATTTGTGGGGACCTCGTCTTGCGTTCGACGCCGGATTTACCTAAATTATGAGCACGGTGTGTGATTCACATAACACTTGTATATGAATGTGGGGCAGCTCCTAGGTCCATGTGCTTCGAGCAGTGGGGTACACGAACCGACGGGCTTGTGGAACGTCCAGCGAGGGCGTTCGAATTGCAAAGGGGATCCGCAATGCACACGACAGCAGCACCGACGCGGCTCGATGTGGAAGAAGCAGAAGCACGCATTGCGTGGGTGGCACAGGCAAGGTGCAAGGGGACGGACCCGGACCAGCTTTTCGTTCGGGGGGCAGCGCAGCGCAAGGCTGCGACCATCTGCAGGCACTGTCCGGTACTGATGCAGTGCGGGGCAGACGCACTGGACAACCGCGTCGAGTTCGGCGTGTGGGGTGGAATGACGGAGCGACAGCGGCGTGCGCTGCTCAAGCAGCACCCGGAGGTCGACTCCTGGTCCGAATTCTTCGAGTCGCAGCGGCAGCAGCAAGCCGCCATCTGAAGCGCGGACGCCGGTCGAACGGACCGCTCACCCGTCACGCAGATCGGGTGAGTTGGTCCGCAACGGCACGCAGTGCCTGCAAGTCCGACACCTCGAACGGCAACGACGGGACTCCGACGATCGGCACTCGCGGATGCGCCGAGGTGAAGCGGCGTAGCAAGCGAAGCTCTCGGGCCGCGGTCACCGCACGCGCAGCGTGAATGCGGAGGACCGCCGACGTGAGCTCGGCGCCCTCGTCGTCCGAACCCGTGAGCTGATCCGCCGCGGTGGCCGCGTGATCGGCCGGGATGTCCGACAGCGTCGGGTGCGTGCGATTGAGAACCAGGCCGGCGAGGGGCATCCCCTCGCCGCTGAGCCGATCGACGAAGAACGCCGCTTCGCGCAACGCATCCGGCTCCGCGGCCGCCACGACGATAAAGCTCGTGCCGCTCTCGCGGAGAAGCTGGTAGGTACGCGTGGCCCGTTCGCGGAAACCCCCGAACATCGAGTCCAGTGACTGCACGAATGCCGATGCGTCACTCAGCATTTCGCTGCCGATGACGGTGGAGACGCCGCGCAGGGCCAAGCCCATCGCGCTGGTGACCATGCGCGTCAATCCGCGGCCCGGCGCCATCAGCAGCCGGATGAACCGTCCGTCGAGAAACGAACCGAGCCGCTGCGGGGCGTCGAGGAAGTCGAGCGCGTTGCGCGACGGGGGAGTGTCGACGACGATGAGATCCCAGGTCGAATCCGACGCCAACTGCCCCAGCTTCTCCATTGCCATGTACTCCTGCGTGCCGGAGAACGACGATGCGACGGTCTGATAGAACGGGTTGGCCAGCACCTGAGCGGCCTTCTCAGGAGTCGAGTGCTCGATGACCATCTCGTCGAATGTGCGACGCATGTTGAGCATCATCGCGTGCAGTTCGCCAGTCGAGCCTGCAGGCAGCTTCACCGGTTGGGGCGAGTTGTCCAACTCCCCGACACCCAGTGCCTGAGCCAGGCGACGCGCAGGGTCGATCGTCAGAACCACCACCTTGCGGCCCCGCTCGGCAGCTCGAAGCGCCATCGATGCGGCTGTCGTCGTCTTGCCGACGCCTCCGGCGCCGCACACCACCACGATCCGCGACGATTCGTCGAGCAGCATTTTCCCGATGTCGAGTACCGGTGCAGCCTTGTGGGTCGTTCCGCCGGCTCGCGTCATTTCACACCCTGTTCTCTGAGTTCGGCTGCCAGTTCGTACAAACCCCCGAGGTCGACGCCGTCGGCCAGCATCGGCAGATGCATGCGCGCGGTGTCGAGCTCGTCGAGCTGAGTGCCGCTGTCCACCTGGGCGGCGAGCGTCGAGGCATGCTCGATCGTTTCGGTGAGCAGCCCTGCGAAGCTCTCGTCGGACAGCGTGATGCCGGTCTTGTCGAGTCCGCGGCGAAGAGCAGCGACGTCGACGTTGCCCTCGGCTGCATCACGCAACGCGTCGGGTGAAAGGTAGGTCGGCTCGGTTCGGTTGACGATGACGGCACCCAGCTCGAGGTCGGCCGCCTCCAGTTCACGTACCGCATCGGCGGTCTCCTGCACGGGCAGAGCCTCGAGCAGAGTCACGAGGTGGACGACGGTCTCCGCCGAGTGCAGCAGCCGCACGACTCCATCGGCCTGCGATCGCACCGGCCCACCCTTCGCCAGATCCGCCATCGCCTTGGTGACGTCGAGGAAATTTCCGATGCGCCCCGTCGGCGGCGAATCCACGACCACCTCGTCGTAGACGCGCTTGCCCTTCTTGTCGGTCCGGACGACGCACTCCTTGACCTTTCCGGTCAGCAATACGTCGCGCAGACCCGGAGCGATGGTGGTCGCGAATTCGATGGCACCGATCTTGCGCATCGCGCGTCCCGCGAATCCGAGGTTGTAGAACATGTCGAGGTACTCGAGGAATGCGGTCTCGATGTCGACGGCCAGCGCATAGACTTCACCGCCGCCGTCCGCTGTCGCGACGCGCGTCTCGACCGGGGGAAGCGGCGGTACGTCGAAGAGCTGAGCGATGCCCTGCCTACCCTCGACCTCCACCAGGAGGACGCGACGACCGTCGGCCGCGAGCGCCAACGCCAAGGCCGCGGCGACCGTCGACTTCCCGGTCCCGCCCTTGCCCGATACGAAGTGCAGTCTGGCGGCGTCGGCCTTCTCCGGCCAGCCCTGATATTTCGATGTGCCCACAACATGACCATATAGACGAATCGGGAACCGGCTCGGAGAAAACGGCGATCAGCCGCGCGTTGCGGTTGCGGCGGCCACATCTCTCACCGCTTGCTCGACGATGTCCGCATAGCGCGCGTGCGCGGGGAACGTGTCGGGGCAGGCGATGATGCACACGGTCAACGTGTCGCCGAGGCCGTAGAAACCGTGCGACACCGACCTCGCGGCACTGAGCATCGGAAACCCGGCCGTGAACAGGGCCCGGGCGCCGCAGAGTGTGAGTTCCGCGTCGCCGCGGTCGACGCTCACGACCGTCAGATTGGACTGTACGGACTGCGGAACGGCGTGACTCACCGCGGCGCGACTGCGCTGAAAGCGGGTTGCGGCGAGGAAAACCGGTGCGGGCACTCGGTTCTCGGCTGTGATCCAGCGCAGCAGATGCGGATCGACGACATCGCGGCGAGCAGCCTTCAACGACAGTCGAATTGCTTCTGCTCGCTGGGCGAGGTCGGTGATCTCGAGATGCAGATCGACGGTTCCGTTGACGATTCTGTTGGCCGCCGGCCAAGGCACATCCTCGGGCAACGCCATCGGCACCAGCGAATTGAGGGTGTCCGGGGCGGGTAAACCGAATTCGGCGAGGAAACGCTCCGTTGCGACACCGACAGCGGTGAGCGCGAGCGTCGTCACCGAGAACGGTCCGCGGCGAAACGTAGCCGGAGGGCAAGCGACGACATGGACGACACGCTGCGGCGTCGGATCGGCGTTACCCGGTATGGCCGGCCTCGGTGTTGCACGGGTGCCCGGCGCGCCGCCGTGCGCTCGGGTGTATGC
>NZ_JBAWFH010000314.1:0-9934 GCF_049591685.1 Rhodococcus sp. (in: high G+C Gram-positive bacteria)
ACGCCCTTCGGCCACTGGGGCGCCCCCGACTTGCCGCGCATGATGGGCGCAGGCTCCACCCCGAGCTTGCCCATCGCGACGCGCGCACAGTGCCGTGCGGAGGTGAACTCGCGCTTGCGTTTGTCTACGGCCTTGGCCACCAGTGGGGCCTCGAGTGGGTGCGGCTGCAGCCCCGGCGGGTCCTCGAACAACTCGGCGGCGACCACACCGTGGGGAAGGATCAGCTCGATCAACTCTTCGCCCTCATCTTCTCGACTTCGGCTTCCATTTCGGGAGTGACCGTGAAGTGGCCACCCCACTTGTTCAACGTGCCATCCGGGTATTCGGGCACCGGGAGTATCTGACGAAGCACGTTGGTGGGCAGTCCGCGGCGCTGCCACTCGCGGGGATATCCGACGGATACCTCCTCGAATCGGACGCCGTCGTAATACGTGGTTCGCGGGATGTGAAGGTGGCCGTACACCGAGCACAGTGCGTTGTATCGCGTGTGCCAGTCAGCGGTGAGCGTCGATCCGCACCACAGTGCGAATTCCGGGTAGAACAGGACGTCGGTGGGCTGTCGAACCATCGGGAAGTGGTTGATCTGCACCGTCGGGATGGACAGATCCAGCGCGTCGAGCCGCTTCTTCGTGGTCTCTATCCGCGCGTGACACCAGGCATCGCGCGTCGCGTACGGCTGAGGCGAGAGCAGAAACTCGTCCGTGGCGACGACATTCTTGTCCCGCGCAATGGTGAGCCCGTGCTCCTTGTCGATGGCGCCGCGGGGCAGGAACGAGTAGTCGTACAGCAGGAACATCGGCACGATCGTGGCCGGCCCACCTTCGCCCTCCCACACCACGTAGGGATCCTCCGGCGTGATCACGTCGATCTCGCGGCAGAGGTTGACGAGATACTCGTAGCGCGCAACACCGTGGATCTGCACCGGATCCTTGACGGTCGTCCACAGTTCGTGATTGCCGGGGACCCAGAACACCTTCGCAAATCTGCTTCGCAACAGCTGAAGCGCCCACCTGATGTCATCGGTCTTCTCGGACACGTCACCGGCGACGATCAACCAATCTTCGGGCGATTCGGGGTGAATATCTTCGGTGACCGGGCGATTGCCTCGATGACCGACGTGAATGTCACTGACTGCCCAGAGCTTGGGTGCCACAGGTGGTGGTCCTTCCGTTCGACTTCTCGCGGTCCGATGGATAACCAACGCTTCATCTTCCCCTGCGATTCCCGGCACGGCTCGTCAGGGGTGATGCGCAGTCGGTGCGACAATCACACCCATGGGAAATCTGACGTCGTCTGAGAGAAATGGCCTCCGCGCCGGAATGGTCATCACCGTGATGGCGGCGTTCCTGGCCGGACTGGCGTCCGATGATTTCATGACGGGTTTCGTCACCACGGCAATCGTCTGCGCCATCGCCCTCGTTGCGGCGACGTTCATGGCGCGGGTGGTGAACTCGCGAAAAAATCGCTGATCTGAGCTCGTTGACCGCATCTGCTGATTTACCATTGCTTTCGTGACGCAAACGCGGATTAGGATCAAGGATGCCGCAGCATTGCTCGGTGTCAGCGACGACACGGTTCGTCGCCTGGTCGACAGCGGGGCTCTGCCGTCGCACAAGGACGAGTCCGGGCGGAAGGTCATCGGCGGCGCCGAACTGGCCGCGTTTGCACGCGAGCATGCCACCCCACCGCCCGACCCAACGGGAACCGGCAGTTCTGCCCGCAATCGGCTCGTCGGACTCGTCACGAAGGTGACCTCGGACACGGTCATGAGCGAGGTCGAACTGCAGTGCGGTCCCTTCACCGTCGTGTCGTTGATGAGCACCGAATCGGTACGCACACTGCAGCTCGAACCGGGCTCCATCGCAGTGGCTGTAGTCAAGGCCACCACCGTCATCGTCGAAGCACCCTGATTCCGAGAGGACGCCTGCTGGATGAGCAAGTACCGGTTGACCCCGGTCGCGGCTGTGGCAGCTGCCGCGGCGGTGGTCTGCGCGTTGGGTGGTTGCACAGCCGACCGATCGCCGCGGCCGCAGGACGGCTCCGTCTCCGGCGAGATCACCGTGTTCGCCGCCGCCTCCCTCACCGCGAGCTTCGGCGAGCTGGCCGAGGAGTTCGAACGACAGAACCCGGGCACAACTGTCCAATTGTCGTTCGCCGGCTCGTCGGACCTGGTGACACAACTGACCCAGGGTGCGCCCGCCGACGTCTTCGCCTCTGCCGACGCGGTCAACATGGGCAAGGCCGTCGACGGCGAGCTGGTGCGCGGTGAGCCTGCAGATTTCGCGAAGAACACCCTCACCATCGTTACGGCACCGGGCAATCCGAAGAACGTGACCTCGTTCGGCGACCTGGCGAACCCGGACATTCTCACCGTGGTGTGCGCTCCCCAGGTGCCGTGCGGCAGCGCCACGGACAAGGTGGAGGATGCGACGGGGACGACCATCCCCGCCGTCAGCGAGGAATCCGCGGTGACGGACGTGCTGGGGAAGGTGACGTCCGGTCAAGCCGACGCAGGGATCGTCTACGTCACCGACGCTGCGACCGCCGGCGACCGAGTGACGTCGGTGCCCTTCCCCGAATCGTCCAACGCCGCCAACACCTACCCCATCGCCGTGTTGCAAAGCAGCCGCAACCCGGCGACCGCCGATGCGTTCGCCGACCTCGTGACGGGCGAGGCCGGGCGAGCTGTACTGGCCCGTGCCGGCTTCGCAGCACCGTGAATCCCGTGACCACGCGGCGTGGGAACACGGTGTCCGTCGCGCTGCCCGTGTGGGCATACGCACCCGCCGTTGTCGGTGCGCTGTTCGTGGCCGTGCCGTTGCTTGCCATCGTGCTGAAGATCGACTGGACACACTTCGTCCCGCTCGTCACGTCCGAGTCTTCCCGCACGGCCTTGGCATTGAGCCTGCGAACCGCCGCGATGAGCACGGCCGCGTGCATCGTCCTCGGCGTTCCGATGGCACTCGTACTCGCGCGCTCGGATTTCCCCGGCATGTCGATACTGCGCGCACTCGTGCTGCTACCCCTTGTGTTGCCACCGGTGGTCGGCGGAATCGCGCTGCTCTACACGTTCGGCCGCCTCGGTGTTCTCGGCGCACACCTCGATGCATGGGGAATCTCGATCGCGTTCTCGACGACCGCCGTGGTACTGGCCCAGACGTTCGTCTCACTGCCCTTCCTCGTCGTCAGCCTTGAAGGCGCGCTGCGCAGTTCGAGTCGTGAGTACGAGGTGGTCGCCGCAACTCTGGGTGCGCGACCCACGACCGTTCTGCGCCGGGTGACGATCCCACTCGTGCTGCCCGGCCTCGTCTCGGGCGCCGTACTCGCGTTCGCCCGGGCGCTGGGAGAATTCGGCGCGACCCTGACCTTCGCCGGGTCCTTGGAAGGCGTCACGCGCACCCTCCCGCTCGAGATCTATCTGCAGCGGGAGTCCGACGCCGACGCCGCAGTGGCTCTCTCGCTCGTGCTGATCGTCGTCGCCGCCGTGGTCGTCGTCGCGGCTCGGGGTCGACAGACCACCGGCGCGCTGTGAGCAGCATCCGCGTCGATGCACGCGTAGACAGCCGCGACGCCTCGTTCGAACTTACCGTCGCCGACGGCGAGGTCGTTGCCGTCCTCGGACCGAACGGCGCAGGTAAGACGACCTTGCTTTCGCTCGTCGCAGGCTTGCTCAGGCCCGACCATGGGCGCATCGCGATAGGCGACGACGTCGTCACGGACACGCGGACGAGAACGTTCGTCGCACCGCACGCCCGTGGCGTCGCCAGCCTGACTCAGAAGGCCCTGCTGTTTCCGCACCTCGACGCAGAGGCCAACGTCGCGTTCGCACCGCGTAGCCGCGGGGTCCGCAAACGCACGGCACATGAAATCGCCCGCACGTGGCTGTCTGCGGTGGACGCAGTCGAGCTCGCCGACCGCACGCCCGCTCAGCTGTCGGGCGGACAAGCTCGGCGAGTCGCGATCGCCCGTGCCCTGGCGGCAGAGCCCAGAGTCCTCCTCCTCGACGAGCCGATGTCCGCACTCGACGTCGACGCAGCCCCGGCAGTCCGCCGACTACTGCGCACGGTTCTGCGCACGCACCGCCGCACCGCCGTCATCGTCACGCACGACCTGCTCGACGCCGTCGTGCTCGCAGACACGGTCGTGGTGATCGACTCCGGTCGGATCGTCGAATGTGGCCCGACAACCGAGGTGTTGTCCGCACCGCGCAGCGGGTTCGCCGCACGTATCGCCGGAGTCAACCTGCTCTCCGGCGTCGGTGACACGCGCGACTCGCTCCGGACGTCATGGGGGCTAAAGGTGTACGGCCGCCGCGAAACGGCCTCTGACAGCGCCGGGAACGCGGTCGCCGTGTTCTCGCCCTCCGCTGTTGCGGTGCACCTCGAGCGTCCGCATGCCAGTCCGCGAAACGTCCTCCCCATCACGATCGCCGAAATGCACGTCCACGGGGGAACGGTTCGGCTCCGCGGTGCCGACAACCCCGACGGCACACCCGGTCCGGTTGCCGAGGTCACCCCGGCGGCCGTCGCAGAACTCGACATCGAACCGGGTTGCGATGTCTTCTTCGTCGTCAAAAGTCAGGAAGTCGCCATTCACCCGGCCGCGCGCTGATCGGCCTCGGCCGGTGTACTCAGGCGGTTGCTTCGGGTGCCCGCTGTATGTCGGCGCCGACGACGGCCCAGCGTCCCGACAGCGTCCGCGCGACAACCGCGATCATGCGCAGCGCCACGAAGAAGCCGAGTCCGAACCAAATGCCCCGAAGTCCCCAGTCGAACGCCAGTGCCATCCAGATCATGGGGAGGAAGCCGACGAGAGCGCAGCCCAGTGTCGCGGTCCGCAGGAACGCGGCGTCCCCCGCACCGAGGAGCACGCCGTCCAGGGCGAACACAACACCCGCAATCGGCACGATCGTCACGAAGATCCACCAGATCGACTGCATCTCGAGAACCACCGCGGTATCCGTCGTGAACAACTCGGGAACCACGGGCAAACCCACCGCGAAGAAGCCCGCCAGCACGACCGCAAACACCGTCGACCACACCGTCAGGCGCCATCCGAGACTCGTGGCACCCCGGACGTCCGAACGCCCGAGTGCAGCGCCGACCAGCGTCTGGGCGGCGATCGCAAGCGAGTCGAGAGTCAACGACACCAGGTTCCACATGTGCAGGACAACTTGATTGGCTGCAACGGATGCTGCCCCGAATCTCGACGCGACCGCCGCTGCGGACAGGAAGCACGCCTGAAACGCCAGCGACCGGAGAACCAGGTCACGCCCCAGTACCAACTGTGCACGCATGACCGCCCACGACGGTCGGAGTGCGGCGCCGGCTCTGCCCACGGCCACCACGAAGAACACCCCGGACACCGCCTGACCCACCACGTTGGCAACGGCAGACCCCACCAATCCGAGGTGGGGAAACCCGTACAGACCGTGGACCAACAGGGGACACAGAACCGCCGACAACGCCAGACCCGCCACCACATATCGCAACGGCCTTGCGGTGTCCTGCACACCGCGCATCCAGCCGTTGCCTGCCATCGACACGAGAATGAACGGGACGCCGAAAACGGCCACCCGGAACCAGGCAACCGCTTCGCCGGTGATGTCCCCGCCGCCGCCGATGACCGTCAGAATCGGTACACACAGAATCTGCATCAGGGCGACGATCAGCGACCCGAGCGCCAGAGCGAGCCATGTCGCCTGTACGCCCTCGCCGACGGCATCGCGCTCACGCCCCGCACCGTGCATGCGGGCGGCGCGTGCCGTCGTTCCGTACGACAAGAACGTCAGCTGAGTGCCGACCTGCGCGAGGACCAGACCGCCCACCGCAAGGCCGGCGAGAGGCAGTGCCCCGAGGCGTCCCACCACCGCAGCATCGAACAGGAGATACAGTGGTTCTGCTGCGAGAACGCCCAACGCGGGCAACGCAAGACCGAGGATGCGGCGAGGTGACGCCCGAACCTCGCCGGCTTCAGGCGAGGGCATCGGTCGGCGAGGCCAGGACATTCGTCTGCAAAGCGAGGGCATCGGTCAGCGAGGCGACGACGTCGTCTTTCGTCCCGTGCGCGGTGAAACCGGCCGCGTTTCGATGACCTCCGCCGCCGAGAACCGACGCCACTGCGGACACGTCGATCTCGGTCTTGGATCGGAGCGAGACAGTCCACTCGTCACCCTCCTGCTGCTTGAGCACCGCCGCGACCTCGGCCTCAGACGTGGTTCGGACGATGTCGATGACGCTCTCGATCTCCTCCGAACGAAGCCCTGCGGAATCGTCACGCAAGATGGAGGCGTAGACGAGTCCACGTCCACCTGCTGCCTCGCGGACGAGCGTGGCTCCGCCCAGAACCGAACCCAACATCGGCAGCCATCCGAACGGGTGATTGTCGAGCAGTTTGCGCGCGATGGCTGCTCCGTCGATTCCGGTGGCAAGCAGTCGTTCGGCAAGAAGGTGCGAACCCGGCCGCACCCACCGGAAAGAACCGGTGTCGGTGACCAGCCCAGCGAACAGACAGTGCGCGATGTCCGCGTCGATATCCACACCCCACGCATCGAGCAGTCGGGTGATGACCGCGGTGGTGGACTCGGCTGACTCGTCGACGACGTTCAAGGTGCCGAACCTGGTGTTCGACCGGTGGTGATCCACGACGAGCGTTGCGTCGGCGAAATCGAGTCGATCGGCCAACGATCCGAGCCGACCACGGCTACCAGCGTCGACGGTAACCACGAGATCGGCGTCGGATCGAACGGCCGGGGCCGGTACCAACAGATCTCTGCCGGGCAACATGTCCATCGACTCGGGCAGTTCCGTCGGAACCGCGAACGACACCTGTACCGACGCGCCGCGCCGATTCAACACCATCGCCAGCGCCAACCCACTGCCGATCGTGTCGGCATCCGGGTGTACGTGGCACAGAACTGTCACGGTCCGGGCCGACTCCAGCAGCGAGATGGCCGGGCCCAGCAGGCGGTCGGCCGTTTCCGCGCTCGACGCACGGAGTTCCTCGGCGCGGGGGGTCGTCGTCACGTCGATCAGTCCACGTCGCTGGACTCGGAATCCAGTGCGGACTCACGTGGAGCCTTGTACGGGTCGGGGTCACCAGCGGGCTTGGCACTCGCTGCCGCACGGGCAACCTCGCTGTCGGCCTGACGCGCTCGCTCCAGCAGTTCTTCCATATGCCGTGCAGTGTCCGGCACAGTATCGGTGACGAAGGTCAGGGTCGGTGTGAACCGAACGCCCGTGCCCGCGCCCACCTTCGACCTAAGAACACCCTTGGCCTTCTCGAGCCCTGCGGCCGCAGCCTGCAGATCCGGAGCGGTGTCGAGGTTCTCCCCCATGACCGTGTAGAAAACCGTCGCATCGTGCAGATCGGCCGTGACCTTGCAGTCGGTGACAGTGACGAACGCCAACCTCGGATCTTTGATCTCGTGATCGATGGCCGTCGCAACGATGGCGGCAATGCGCTTCGAAAGCCTGCGAGCTCTCGCCTGATCCACCATGAACTTCACGCTCCTCACACGCGGGCCCGAGTCAGTCCTCGGGACCGAAAATTCTTCTTCTGACCGCCAACAATTCCAGATCGTGGCGCTCGGCGACATGCCGTTCGCATTCGTCCAGTTTGTCGTGCAGACCGTCCACATCGATACCCGCTGCGGCGATCCCGAACAACGATCGTCGGATACGACCCTTCTCCCCGGTCTCCGCCGCGGACACCCCGAACCTCTGCAGTTCGGTGATCACGGGCTCCACTGTCGAACGCTTGTCGGCAAGAGAACGCACGTCACCCAGTAGTACGTCCAGTTCGAGAGCACCCAGGTACAAGCGGCCATCCTTCGATCGATTCGACCGAAAGCTTCCGGCGGCGACACCTCTCGGTGCCGCCGCCGAAACTTTACGATCAGTGCAGTGTCACTCCCCGTGCTTCACCACATCCGCGCGTCGAACTAGTCGCGCGGCTTCTCACGAAGCTCGTACGCCTCGATGACATCTCCCACCTTGATGTCCGAGTACGTCACCGTGAGACCACATTCGTATCCCTCGCGTACCTCGACCGCGTCTTCCTTCTCGCGGCGAAGCGAGGAGATCGTGACGGTCTCGGCGACCACCGTGTTGTCACGCAGCAGACGTGCCTTGGCGTTGCGGCGGATCGTTCCGGAAGTGACGAGGCAACCGGCGATGTTTCCGACCTTGGAGGAGCGGAACAGCGCGCGGATCTCGGCCTGGCCGAGCGCAACCTCTTCGTATACCGGCTTGAGCATGCCTTTGAGGGCCTTCTCGATCTCGTCGATCGCCTGGTAGATGACCGAGTAGTACCGGATGTCGACGCCCTCACGGTTGGCCAGCTCGGTGGCCTTGCCCTCCGCACGAACGTTGAAGCCGATGATGATCGCGTTGGACGCCGACGCCAGGTTGACGTTGGTCTCGGTGACTCCACCGACACCGCGGTCGATGACGCGCAACTCGACCTCGTCGTCGATCTCGATCCCCAGCAGGGCTTCTTCCAGCGCCTCCACGGTTCCCGAGTTGTCGCCTTTGAGGATCAGGTTGAGCTGTGAAGTCTCCTTCAACGCTGCATCGAGATCGTCCAAGCTGATGCGCTTGCGACTCTTCGCTGCGAGCGCATTGCGCTTGCGGGCGTTGCGTCGATCGGCGATCTGACGGGCGATGCGGTCCTCGTCGACAACCAGCAGGTTGTCACCTGCACCGGGCACCGACGTGAAGCCGATGACCTGTACCGGACGCGAAGGCAGCGCCTCGGTGACATCCTCGCCGTGCTCGTCGACCATGCGACGAACGCGTCCGTAGGCGTCGCCGGCGACGATCGAGTCACCGACGCGGAGCGTTCCGCGCTGGATGAGCACGGTTGCCACCGGGCCGCGACCACGGTCGAGGTGTGCCTCGATGGCGACACCCTGAGCGTCCATGTCCGGGTTGGCGCGCAGATCGAGCGCAGCATCTGCCGTCAACAACACTGCTTCGAGCAATGCGTCGATGTTGGTGCCCTGCTTTGCGGAGATTTCGACGAACATCGTGTCGCCGCCGTACTCCTCTGCCACCAGACCGTATTCGGTGAGCTGCTGCCGGATCTTGTCCGGGTTCGCGCCCTCCTTGTCGATCTTGTTGACCGCGACGACCATCGGAACGTCGGCTGCCTGCGCATGGTTGATCGCCTCGACCGTCTGCGGCATGACGCCGTCGTCGGCTGCGACGACCAAGATCGCGAGGTCGGTGGCCTTGGCGCCGCGGGCACGCATCGCCGTGAAGGCCTCGTGACCCGGGGTGTCGATGAAGGTGACCAGACGCTCGTTACCTTCCAGCTCGGTCAGCACCTGGTAGGCGCCGATGTGCTGCGTGATGCCGCCGGCTTCGCCTTCGCGGACCGCGGTGTTACGAATCGAGTCCAGCAACCTCGTCTTACCGTGGTCGACGTGGCCCATGACGGTGACCACCGGGGGACGCTGCTCGAGATCGTCCTCGCCGCCTGCGTCCTCGCCGTAGGTGAGGTCGAAGCTGCCCAGCAGTTCGCGGTCCTCGTCCTCGGGGCTGACGACCTGAACGACGTAGTTCATCTCGCCGCCGAGCAGTTCGAGCGTCTCGTCGTTGACGGACTGGGTTGCCGTCACCATCTCGCCGAGGTTGAACAACGCCTGTACCAGTGCTGCGGGGTTGGCATCGATCTTGTCGGCGAAGTCGGACAGCGACGCGCCGCGAGCGAGACGGATTGTCTCGCCGTTGCCACGTGGCAACCTGACGCCACCGACTGCGGGAGCCTGCATGCTCTCGTACTCGGCGCGTTTCGCCCTCTTCGACTTACGCCCACGTCGCGGCGCACCGCCAGGACGACCGAATGCACCTGCTGCCGCGCCGCGTTGACCTGGACGGCCACCGCCGCCCGGACGCCCGCGGAAACCGCCGGCCGGTGCTCCACCTGCTGG
>NZ_JBAWFH010000315.1:0-10752 GCF_049591685.1 Rhodococcus sp. (in: high G+C Gram-positive bacteria)
CCCCCGCCGCAGCGTCCCCTGGCCCCGCCGCGTCTCCCGGTCCGGCAGCGTCCAGGGGATCCGCCGCACCGCAGAACGAGTCCGACCGCGGGCAACAGGATTTGCAGCAGGGTCGTCGGCCTTCCGATCCTGCGCAGCAGTCGCCCTACGCACCCTCGAGCCAGGACCTCGTTCCGGACAGCCTTCTTCGTCGTCCGAAGCGCGCCTCGACGTCGGGGTGGCGCCGCGGAGTGCATCGCCTCACCGGCGGCGTCATCAACCCCGGCGAGTCGACGGCCGAGGAGCGGTACCGCAATCAGGTGGAACGCATCAGGCAACCCGTCCTCGGCGACTATCGGATCGCGTTCCTGTCGCTCAAGGGCGGCGTCGGCAAGACGACGACCGCGCTGGGCCTCGGCTCGACTTTCGCTTCGCTGCGTGGCGACTGCGTCATTGCGGTCGACGCCAACCCGGACTTCGGCACCCTCGGCGAGCGGGTGCCCCGCCAGACGTCGTCGACGGTTCGAGATCTGTTGGCGGACGGGCCGAACATCCGTCGCTACTCCGACATCAGAGCCCATACGTCGCAGGCTCCGAGCCGGCTCGAAGTGCTTGCCGGGGAACGTGATCCGGCGGCGTCGGAGATGTTCGGGGAGCAGGATTACCGCTCGGTCATCGAGATGCTGCAGGTGTACTACAACCTGATCCTCACCGACTGCGGAACCGGGATCATGCACTCCGCGATGAACGGAGTGCTACAACTCGCGAATGCCCTCGTGCTGGTGTCCTCGCCTGCCGTCGACGGTGCGCGTAGCGCTGCTGCCACACTCGACTGGCTGCAGCTGCACGGCTACGGGCATCTCGTCGAACGTACGGTCGTGGTCATCAGTTCGGTACGTCCGGGTTCTTCCGCGGTCGACATGGACCTGCTGACTCAGCACTTCCTCGAACGATGCCGTGCTGTGCTGGTCGTCCCGTTCGATGAACACCTCGCCGAGGGCGCCGTCGTCGATCTCGAACTCCTCCGGCCGCAGACGCGGGCCGCCTTCGTCGAGCTCGCTGCGATGGTGGCCGACGATTTCCCGGCGTCGTCGGGCAGGCACTCGGGCCCCGGTCGGCGTTAGAGACCTCAGCGCGCTCTCCGAGTTGCGAGTCCTCCCAACGGTTTGAGTCTGATGGGCGTCGTGTTCAACAGTGCTGTGGGGTCGAGATACACGCGGTCACGGCGAACTCCCCAGTGCAGACACGGATCGGGGCATCCCGCATGACCCGCGTCGAGATTGCCGATCGGGTCTCCCACTCGAACCCGGTCGCCTCGCCGGGTGGACGCCACGACCGGCTCGTAGGTGGTTCGAAGACCGTTGGGGTGATCGATCGACACGACCGGTTTGCCGGCGACGGTCCCGGCGAACACAACGATCCCCGCGCCGGCAGCGTGCACTGGCTGTCCGTGTCGGCCGCCGAGATCGACGCCGCGGTGCCCGGGCAGCCAATCGTGCTGCGGTGGGTCGAAGGCGTTCACCACGCGGGGCCTGGGTTCCAGAGGCCACGAGAACATGGCGCCGGTCTCGCTCGGTCGCGCCGCCGATGGTGCTGCGGGCAGCGCGGTCAGCAGCGCGAGCGCCACCATCGTCGCGATTCCTGCACGGGTTGGCCGTCGTGGATTCACGGGTGTCAGCGTTCATGCCGGACGGTCCGCTCGGAAGAGCGGGTGCCGCGTGTGTGAACAAAGGCCGAATTCATGCACAGACTGCGCGACGTCTTGACGTGAAGGGCCTGGTTATGTTTCGGATCAGCGAAGCCGTACACTGGTGTAGCGACCTGTGCCCGCACGGGTCGACTTCGCGCGTCCGCGTAACGAAGCAATCCATCGCTGTGGTGGCTCGTACTTCGTAACCGGTTGCCGGCGGTCTTCCTGTCGAAGGGGGTCCGGCAACCAGCGGTCGCCAGGGCAGGGGTCGACGACACCCTGCGTCAACCGGCAATCGAAAGAGAGTTATTCAGCCATGGCTGTAGTAACCATGAAGCAGCTGCTCGACAGCGGCACACACTTCGGACATCAGACCCGTCGCTGGAACCCGAAGATGAAGCGATTCATCTTCACCGACCGCAACGGCATCTACATCATCGACTTGCAGCAGACTCTGACCTTCATCGACAAGGCCTACGAGTTCGTCAAGGAAACCGTCGCCCACGGTGGCACGGTTCTGTTCGTCGGCACCAAGAAGCAGGCGCAGGAGTCAATCGCCGGTGAGGCAACTCGCGTAGGTATGCCCTACGTCAACCAGCGCTGGCTCGGTGGCATGCTCACCAACTTCCAGACGGTCCACAAGCGCCTTCTCCGCCTCAAGGAGCTCGAGGCAATGGAGCAGACCGGCGGCTTCGAGGGACGCACCAAGAAGGAAATCCTCATGCTCACGCGTGAGATGACCAAGCTGGATCGAACCCTCGGTGGTATCCGCGACATGGCGAAGGTTCCCTCCGCCATCTGGATCGTCGACACCAACAAGGAGCACCTCGCGGTTGCCGAGGCGCGCAAGTTGAACATCCCGGTCATCGCGATCCTGGACACCAACTGCGATCCCGATGTCGTCGACTACCCGATCCCGGGTAACGACGATGCGATCCGTTCGGCCGCGCTGCTCACCAAGGTCGTCGCGTCTGCGGTGGCCGAGGGTGTTCAGGCCCGCGCCGGACGCAACACCGGCTCGGACGACAAGCCCGAGGTCGGCGCAGGCGAGCCCCTCGCCGAGTGGGAGCTCGAGCAGCTCGCACAGGCGTCGCCGGCAGCCGAGGCCACGCAGGAAGCTGCAGCGGAAACGCCTGCCGCGGCCGAGGCACCTGTCACCGACTCCCTCGGTGAAGGCAACGCAGACGCTCCTGCTGCGACCGAAGCACCTGTCGCGGAAGCACCCGCAACCCAGGCATGATCGAAGGGGTCCCGATCGGAGCGCACACATCCGGTCGGGACCTTTTCTTTGGATCCACCTGCCCAATCTCTGCCCACTTACAGCATTCGAGGAGGCTCGCTCAACATGGCGAACTACACCGCCGCTGACGTCAAGCGGCTCCGTGAGCTCACCGGCTCCGGAATGATGGACTGCAAGAACGCACTCGCCGAGACGGACGGTGACTTCGACAAGGCCGTCGAACTGCTCCGTATCAAGGGCGCCAAGGACGTCGGCAAGCGCGCCGAGCGCTCCACCGCCGAGGGCCTGGTCGTCGCCAAGGGCGGCGTCCTGGTGGAAATCAACTCCGAAACCGACTTCGTCGCCAAGAACGACGAGTTCCAGGCGTTCGCGGACTCGGTCGCAGCTGTCGCAGCCGAAGGCAAGCCCGCCGATGTCGAGGCGCTCAAGGCCCTCGATCTGGGCGGCAAGACCGTCGACGCCGCTCTGGGTGAGCTCTCGGCCAAGATCGGTGAGAAGCTCGAACTGCGTCGCGTCGTGTCCTTCGACGGACCGGTCGCGGCATATCTCCACAAGCGCAGCGCAGACCTTCCCCCCGCCGTCGGCGTACTCGTGGAGTACACGGGTGAGGGCGACGCCGCCGCAGACGCCGCTCGCGGCGCCGCAATGCAGGTTGCTGCACTGAAGGCGAAGTACGTCACCCGCGAAGAGGTGCCCGAGGACATCGTCGCCTCCGAGCGTCGCATCGCCGAAGAGACCGCGCGCGAAGAAGGCAAGCCCGAGCAGGCGCTCCCGAAGATCATCGAAGGCCGCGTCAACGGCTTCTTCAAGGATGTCGTTCTCACCGAGCAGTCCTCGGTGCAAGATTCGAAGAAGTCTGTCAAGGCGATCCTGGACGAGGCAGGCGTGACCATCACACGCTTCGCTCGTTTCGAGGTCGGCTCGAACTGACCCTCCTGACACGGAGCGGAACACCACGATGCCGTCCGTTCGACTCCGGTCGAGCGGACGGCATCGTCGTGTCCGGTAGCGGTGCCCACCCGTCGTGTCCGCAGAAGAGAGTGCCGTCGGACGCGTCGCGGGTGGTGTCGTCCGCAGCGGTTCCGATAAGGCAGGATAAGGGTGTGGGTGCACCACGTCGCAGCGAGCGGCGCGCCCTTCTTCACCGTGCGCATTCGACAGGCGAGAACCGAGGAGAGACATGACCGATCCCGCCACCGACCGCCCCGGATTCAAGCGTGTGATGCTGAAGCTGGGCGGTGAGATGTTCGGCGGAGGCCAGGTGGGCCTCGATCCGGATGTCGTCAACAATGTGGCCGAGCAGATCGCCGAAGTCGTGTCCACCGGCGTACAGGTTGCCGTTGTCATCGGCGGCGGTAACTTCTTCCGCGGAGCCGAACTGCAGCAGCGCGGCATGGACCGGTCCCGCTCGGACTACATGGGCATGCTCGGCACCGTGATGAACTGCCTCGCGCTGCAGGATTTCCTCGAGAAGCAGGGTGTGGCAACACGCGTGCAGACAGCCATCACGATGGGCCAGGTGGCAGAGCCGTATCTACCGCTCCGTGCCCGTCGCCACCTCGAGAAGGGCCGGGTCGTCATCTTCGGCGCCGGTATGGGCATGCCGTACTTCTCCACCGACACCACTGCAGCCCAGCGCGCACTGGAGATCGGAGCAGAGGTTCTGCTGATGGCCAAGGCCGTCGACGGCGTCTACTCCGCCGATCCGAGGCTCGACCCCGAGGCCACCATGTTCGACTCCATCACCCACCGTGAGGTGATCGAGAAGGGCCTCAAAGTCGCCGACGCGACGGCGTTCAGTCTGTGTATGGACAATCAGATGCCGATCATGGTGTTCAACCTCCTGACGCAGGGAAACATCGCCCGGGCCGTCGCGGGTGAGAAGATCGGAACCCTGGTGACATCGTGATGGCGACATGGTGAACAGGGCCGGTCACACCGACAGATTTCGACACATGCTGGATCACCAGCGCAGGACGATGGAGGACAACAGTGATTGACGAAGCGCTCTTCGACGCCGAAGAAAAGATGGAGAAAGCAGTCTCGGTCGCGCGTGACGATCTGTCGTCCATCCGCACCGGTCGCGCGAACCCCGGCATGTTCAACCGCATCGTCGTCGAGTACTACGGCGCGTTGACCCCCATCACCCAGCTTGCAAGCATCAACGTGCCTGAGCCGCGGCTGGTGGTCATCAAGCCGTACGAGCAGGCGCAACTCGGTCCCATCGAGACGGCGATCCGGAATTCGGACCTAGGCGTCAACCCGACCAACGACGGCAACCTGATCCGTATCGGTGTTCCCCAGTTGACCGAGGAGCGTCGCCGTGAGTTCGTGAAGCAGGCGAAAGGAAAGGGCGAGGACGCCAAGGTGTCCATCCGCAACATTCGTCGCAAGACGATGGAAGAGCTCAAGCGCATCCAAAAGGACGGCGAGGCAGGCGAGGACGAGGTCGGTCGCGCCGAGAACGAACTCGACAAGACGACCTCCAAGTACACCGCGTCGATCGATGATCTGGTCAAGCGCAAGGAATCGGACTTGATGGAGGTCTGATCCGCGTCCAGCGCAAACGAAGACGATTATGAAGCAAGGAGATGGCGTCGTGGTGGGTTCGGATCGACCACGGGGGTCTGCTAAGCCGGACCCCTCGACGCCCGACGGTGCCAAGCCTCCCGAAGGCCGCCCGGCGACCCCACCCGGCGGGACGGGCAAACCCGCAGTGAAGACGCCGGGCAAAGCCGGTCGAAACCTGCCCGCAGCCATCGCCGTCGGAGGTGCGCTGGGCGTCTCGCTGATCTTGATCATGGTCTTCGTCCCGCTGGTGTGGATCGGCGTCGTCGCCGCCGCGCTGGCCGTGGCTACGTACGAAGTGTCCAAGCGACTGCGTGAAGCGGCTATTCTCGTTCCCCGAATCCCGCTCGTATTAGGTGGTCAGGCCATTATCTGGTCGGCGTGGCCGTGGGGGACCACGGGCGTCCTCAGTGCCACTGCAGGCACGGTTCTGGTGTGCATGGTCTGGCTGTTGTTGCAGCAGGGACTCGGTTCGGCGCCCAAGAACTACTTACGCGAGCTCGCCGTCACCATCATGGTCGCGTGCTGGCTGCCGCTCCTCGCGTCCTTTGCAGTTCTCATGGTGCTCGACGACAACGGCGCGGGACGTGTCCTGGTGTTTCTGATCGCCGTCGTGTGTTCCGACGTCGGTGGGTACATCGCCGGAGTACTGTTCGGCAAGCATCCGATGGCCCCCGCGATCAGTCCGAAGAAATCGTGGGAGGGCCTCGCCGGATCGCTGCTGTTCTGTGTGATCGGTTCGTTGCTGACAGTGACGCTCATCCTCGACGCGAATTCGATGATCGGTGTACTGCTCGGCGTCGTACTCGTGGTGACGGGAACACTCGGTGATCTGATCGAATCCCAGGTCAAGCGGGACCTGCGCATCAAAGACATGGGAACGCTGCTCCCGGGTCACGGCGGCCTCATGGATCGCCTCGACTCGCTTCTTCCCTCGGCGTTCGTTGCCTGGTTGGTCTTCGCACTGCTGCTGTGAGCACACCCCGCACCATTCCGAGCCCCAATATCTGGCACTGGCCGGATGTGTACGAGGCGGAGAATCGCGCACAGGACATCGAGGGCCGAATCCCCGCCGCCCTGCGGCGAATTGCGTCGTGGGACGGTGTGACGCTCGTGGACGTGGGCTGCGGGACGGGTTTTCACCTTCCGGAGTTCGCGTCGTCCGCCGCACGGGTCGTCGGAGTCGAGCCGCATGAGCCGCTCGCAGCTTTGGCGCGAGCGAGGACGGCCGCGCTGCCCAATGTCGAAGTGGCTATCGGACATGCCGAATCGATACCGCTGCCGAGCGATTCGGTGGACGTCGTCCACGCCCGCACGGCCTACTTCTTCGGATCGGGCAGTGGCCCCGGTATCACCGAGGCGATGCGCGTACTGCGGCCGGGCGGCACGCTCGTGGTGGTCGATCTCGATGTGTCCGCATCGCCGTACGGGCAGTGGATGCATGCGGATCTGCCGAAGTACGACTGTGCGTCCGTCGAGGCCTTCTTCGCCGCTCAGGGGTTCGACATGGAGCGGGTCGACACGGTATGGGAGTTCCCCGACCGGCGCACGCTGCGCGCTGTCCTCAGAATCGAGTTCACCTCACGCACTGCGGCCAGGGCCGCACGAAGCGTCCCTGGCCTACAGATCGATGTGAGATACCGCGTGCACTGGCGGCGGAAGCCGGCCGGCTTGGAAGTTCGCTAGCCTGCTTCGATGCCGAAGACGGTGGCCGCATCCTCGATCCCGAGCGCCTTCGCCAGGCGGGGGAGGTCGCTACCGTCCTTCACGCGGGCACCGTCGGCGCCGAGCTCGGCGACGACCTCCGCGGCCCAGGCGACATCCGCGGGCGATGGCGCCAATTCACGATTGACGACGGGGGCCTGCTCGGCGCGCATGCAAAGTTTGCCCTTCATGCCCATGGAAAGCGTCAGCGCCGAATCACGCGCAAGGATGGATTCGTTCGCCGCCAGCGTGGGCCCGTCGATCGGGCCGGGTAGCCGGGCTGCTCGCGACGACACGACCAGACGGGAGCGGGGATACGCCATGGCAAGCGGCTCGTCGCTCATTCCGGTGTCGCGTCGAAAGTCACCACTGCCGAAGGCAAGGCGGAACGTCGAATCGGCACGAGCAATCTCGGGAGTGGCTTCCAGGCCGACAGCGGACTCGATGAGCGTCAGGATGCGGGTGCCCTCCGACAGGCGCGCAGCTGTTGCTTCGACCTGTCCGCCGCTCTCCGTCTTGGCGAGCATGACCCCGGCCAAGCCCCGGAGACCCGACAGCGCGGCGAGGTCGTCCGCCCAGAAGCTGGACGTGGCGTCGTTGATGCGTACCCACGCCGAGTTGCCTGCCTCGAGCCAGGACACCACGGCGTCGCGCGCCGCAGGCTTAGCAGCAGGAGCCACCGCGTCCTCGATGTCGAGAATGATCGCATCGACCTCGGACTTGACAGCTGCCGAGAACACTTCGGGCTTGGTGGCGGGCACCAGGAGCCACGACCGAGCGCGTTCGGGCGCCACACGAGAGGCGGCTGCTGTCTCCATGAAAGTGGTCACGTAAGGCTCCTAGCAGTGAGTTCGGGCACCTGCCAGCATGATCGATTCAGACCGAACTTGCCAGCTTGTGTGCATAGTGTTCACCGCACCGTGATCACTTCTTTTTGGCGGCCCGCCGAATCTGCAGAATGCGGACGCCGCCCGCGAGTGCCATCACCAGAGCGCCTGCGATGGCGGCGAGCAACATGCCGACACCGAGTGGCAAATTGAAGGTCCACACGAAGATGTTGACCGGCACGCCGTCCAGATTTTGCAGGATGAACACCAATAGAAGGACGAGGACAAGCGCGCCCACCACGAGTCCGGTCCATGTTGCCGCAGCTCGGGTGTGTGCGATGCCGTCGGGCGACTTCCCCGCAGGAGATCGAGTGTCGCGCACGGCGTCGGGATCAGGTGCGCTGTGAGTTCCCGAATCAGGAGAAGTGATCGGAGCGGGAGCATTGTCTTCGTGCGCCGCGGGAGCCGTCGGCTGATCGACGAAGATGCCGTCGTTGCCCGTCGTGTCGCCGTTTCCTCGTTGTGTGGACATCGTGTGATCCTCTCGTAAGCAAGTGACGACTGCACACGAATGTGCTCGGCGACCGTCTACCCGCGATGCCCGACGCGGAAACAGTGACCGCCACGCCCGCGTCCCCTGGGGCATTCCGCAGGCTCCACGCCCGGCCGACTAGGTGAGACGGCACAGTAGTGCGACACTGGAAGCACTATGAGTGACTCCGTTACCACGTCCGACGTGACCGCCGCCGGCGAACCCGTGTCTGCGACCCCAACCGCGAAGAGCAGGCCTACGCTGCCGTTGGTGTTCGCCGACAAACGCCGCGGTATGCCGCCGCGGCACCTCGCCGATCTCGATCGCGACGGTCTACGTGCAGCGGTGAAGGAGCTTGGACTCCCGGCGTTCCGAGCCGATCAGTTGGCACGGCACTACTACGGCCGCCTCGAAGCCGATACCGAGAAGATGACCGACCTCCCCGCATCGGTGCGGGAAAAGGTGGGAGCCGATCTGTTTCCGCCGCTGCTCACTCCGATCAAGCATCTCAGCTGCGACGACGGCGACACCCGCAAGACCCTGTGGAAGGCGAACGACGGCACGCTGCTCGAAAGCGTGTTGATGCGCTACCCGGATCGGGCAACGCTCTGCATTTCGAGTCAGGCGGGCTGCGGCATGGCATGTCCGTTCTGCGCCACCGGCCAGGGCGGACTCGATCGCAACCTCACCACCGCCGAAATCGTGGACCAGGTGCGGTCCGCGGCCGCCGACCTTCGAGACGGTGTCGTGCCCGGGGGAGAAGGTCGACTGTCGAACGTCGTGTTCATGGGTATGGGCGAACCGCTCGCCAACTACAAGCGCGTGGTCGCTGCAGTACGGAAAATCGTCTCGCCTGCCCCCGACGGCCTGGGCCTGTCTCAGCGGTCGGTGACGGTATCGACCGTCGGACTTGCCCCCGCCATCAGGAAACTCGCCGACGAGGGACTGTCAGTGACGCTGGCGGTATCGCTGCATACGCCCGACGACGAACTCCGTGACACCTTGGTCCCCGTCAACAATCGGTGGTCGGTGGCAGAGGTGCTGTCTGCGGCGCGCTATTACGCCGACCAAACCGGCCGTCGCGTATCCATCGAGTACGCGATGATCAAAGAGGTCAACGACCAGCCGTGGCGTGCGGACCTGCTCGGTAAGAAGTTGCACAAGGCTTTGGGCTCGCGGGTGCACGTCAACTTGATCCCGCTGAACCCCACGCCCGGAAGCGAGTGGGACGCGAGCCCCAAGGACGTCGAGAGAGAATTCGTTCGACGGGTCATCGCGCAAGGTGTGTCCTGCACGGTACGAGACACCCGCGGCCAGGAAATTGCCGCTGCCTGCGGCCAGTTGGCCGCCGAGAACTGACTCGACGATCACCAAAAAGCCCGGCGCATCTTCGCGCCGGGCTTTTGGTGATACGTATGAACTGAGCCGGTGATTACCTGGGCTTGCGCCGCACGACGATGTCGCGGACGACCATGGCCACCAGTGCTATGGCGAAGCCGATCAACCACAGGTCCTCCACCTTGCCGGTGTGGTTGCCGTGAATCATGAACAGCAAGAAAAGCGCCACCACGATCGAGGCGACACGCATCGCGGTGCGCGACTCGCCGGACCAACCCCAGTCCGCGGACGGAACCTCGGCGACGTCCTCGTGTGTGTACTCGACCGGGTCGTACGAAGCGGGGTTCAGCTCGGTTTGTGCCACCGGTCGATCCTCTCGGGTCATCTCCGCGCCGTCTGATCGGCGCGCATGCTCGTGGACAATATTTGCATACGACCGTGTGTCGTAGCGAGAGGGGTCGATCATCGAGTTTTCACCACGAATCCAGCGGCGACCCGCTCGTGCTGAGAGACTGCAGCGGTGACCTCGGAACGCCGTCAGCCTCTCGTCCCGTATCCCCGCGACATGGTGGGTTACGGCTCGACGCCGCCGAACCCCTACTGGCCGGGGGAGGCCAGAATCGCCGTCCAGTTCGTGCTCAACTACGAAGAGGGCTCCGAGAGCAACGTCCTCGACGGTGACGCAGGGTCAGAGGTTTTCCTCTCGGAGATGGTCGGCGCGCAGGCGTTCCCCAACAGGCACAAGAGCATGGAGTCGTTGTACGAGTACGGTTCTCGCGCCGGTGTCTGGCGCGTGCTGCGGGCATTCGAGCGTCGCGATCTGCCGTTGACGGTGTTCGCCGTGGCGAGTGCCATGCAGCGCAACCCCGAGGCG
>NZ_JBAWFH010000316.1:0-4611 GCF_049591685.1 Rhodococcus sp. (in: high G+C Gram-positive bacteria)
GCTAGGAGTGCAGCGCCCTTGGCCGCGACCGATTCCGGTTCGATCGGCGTGACGACGGGCAGGCCGGTCCAGGACCGCAGGATGGCTTCGACGAGCGGAATTCGGGCGCCGCCGCCGACGAGGAAAATCGCGTCGACGTACTGGGGTGAACGGGTGAGCACGTCGCGGACCAATCGCGCCGAGTACTCGATCGGTACCGTCACCAGCGCCTCGAACGATTCCCGCGAGATGAGGATGACGCCGCTGTCGCCGGGGAGGCAGACGGCCCCGGACGTCGACAGCTGTTCCTTCGCGATGCGGCAGCGGGTGGTGAACTCGGCGAGCGCTGCGGCGTCGTTCAGGCGGGCGCCCTGCTTGGCGAGTTGGTTGTCGGAGATGAGGCGGTCGAAGTCGGATCCGCTGATGTCGGAGGTTCGCTCGGCCAACAGCACGTCGCCGGTGGCGCGGTCGATGACGCTGATCGTCAAGCCCGAGCTGCCGAGGTCGTAGAGGGCGATGGTTCCGAAGTTGCCGATCTCGCCGGTGGCTTCGAGGTAGGCGAGCGCTGCGCGCGCTTCGGGTACGAGTCGGTAGTTGTAGAGCTGCTGCATGGCCATGGCCTGCTGGATGTCGCCGAATTGTTGCTGATCACGGTAGGCAACGCCCGTCGCCTCGACGTAGCGATCGCCGTTGCTCTGCGCGAGGACCACGCCGATGCTCTCCGCGGCGATGTCCTCCGCGGCGATGTCCTCCGCGCGGTCCCAGTGGGCGTCGACAGTGTCGTTGCGGAAGTCGAGTTCACGCTCGCCCGATGTATGCAGGCGCGTATCGGGACGCGCCATCCGGACGGCGCTCGCCCCCACCGACACACCGAGAACCTCAGTCATGACCTGCCTCACTTGGATATGCGAAGGGACTCGCCGATCGGCCGTGTAACGATCCAATCTCGAACCCCCGCTCCGGCATCACTCTAGCGTGAGCTTTCGACGTGTGCTTTTCGCCGGGCGGGTGCCCGGGAAACACCCGGCGCACTAGGGTTGCCCGCGTGCACGTTCTCTTCGTCTGCACCGGAAACATCTGCCGGTCACCTACCGCCGAACGCCTCGCTCTCGCCTATGCGGAGGAGGGCGGGCTCGAGTTGACCGCGTCCAGCGCTGGGACCCACGGGTTGACGGGTCATGCGATGGATCCGACGGCGGCGATGGTGCTGACTCAGCTCGGCGGTAGCCCAGACGGTTTTCTCGCACGTCGGATAACGCCCCGCATCGCCGACGACGCCGATCTGGTCCTGACGATGACCGAGCGTCACCGCGATGCGGTGTTGGCACTTTCACCCCGCAAGCTGCGCACGACCTTCACGTTGCTCGAGGCTGTGGCCCTCGTCGAGGCGTCAGGGGCCACGACCGTCCCGGGCATCGCCGACGCCCGGGCTAGGCATTCGGTCGGCGTCCTCGACATCGAGGATCCATACCGCCGGGAGACCGATCTGTACGAGGAAGTGGGTCAGCAGATCTCCGATGCTTTGCCCACAATCCTGCGTCTGGCCTGACATTCGGTCCGTTTGGATGTCGGTCGAACGACTGGTCACCGGGTCTGCAGCCGGTTTCACGCCTGTTGCCGGTCCACTTTATTCACCGGGGCGACAGCCGCTCTTCGGTGATGCATGATGTCCCGCATGCCGATGTATCAGCTGCGTACCGATGACGACGAAGTGCTGGCCGAGGCCGAGCTTCCTACGGACAGCAAAGCGATGACCTGGGCGGTGCGTCGGGCCACCGAACTGCGCAAAATCCTGGGCGGTCGACGGTGGGAGGGGTACCGCCTCGTGGGCGAGACCTGGGAGCACCGCTTCGCCGGTGGTTGCCGTTCGGCCGTGCACGACCCTCTCGCCAGCTGAGCGGCCACGGCCGGTGCTGCGGTAGCGTTTGCCGCACCATCGCGACACCGTCGCCACATCATTGCCGCCGAGACCGTCGCGGCAACCGAGCTCGAGGTTGATATCGCATGCGGGACAAAGTCATCGCACTGTCGTCCGTCGGGGTGGCCGGAATTGCCGTCGCCGTGGGTCTGACGATCGGCGCCCTCGGAGGCGCCTTCGACGATTCCGACCAGAGGGTTCCGCCGCCCGCGTTGCGTTCCGACTTGAGCACCGCGGTCAGCGCGTCGAGCTCGGCCATCACTGTTCCGCCGTCGCCGACGTGGCAGGTGGCAGTCCCGACGACACCGAAGCCGACGACCACTGTGCCCACCACGACCCAGGCGACGTCTGCGCCGGCGGAGACCACATCCCGGTCGTCACGGAGAACCACTACGAGCACGACGGAGGAGTCCGAAGAGGCAACGTCGACGCGCTCCCGCTGAGTCGAAAAGTATCTGTCACGACGAGTTACATGTACTCTCGGGTTCATGACCCCTCTGGACCCCTCTTCGGACGTGCGCGTCAAGGTTGCCGTGGTCGGCGCCGGCCTCTCCGGAATCGCCGCGGCGGCCAAGCTCCGCGCTGCCGGGATCACCGACTTCGTCGTACTCGAGAAGGCCTCCCGCGTCGGCGGGGTGTGGCGCGAGAACACCTACCCAGGCTGCGGGGTCGACATCCCGTCACCGGTCTACTCGTTCTCGTTCAACCCCAACCCGTCGTGGCGTAGCAATTTCGCCAAGCAACCCGAGCTGCTCGAATACATCGAAGACACCGTCGATGCGCTCGAGCTCGCGCCGTGGATCCGCACCGACAGCGAGGTACTCGAAGCGCGCTGGTCGACGGGTTTTCGCCGGTGGGTTCTCGACACGACGGCCGGGCGCTACTCGGCGCAGTACGTCATCTTCGCGGCCGGGCCGATCACCGAGCCCAAGACCCCCGACATTCCAGGTATCGCAGAATTCCCCGGCGAGATCTTCCACTCGGCCCGGTGGAACCACGACGTCGACCTCACCGGCAAGCGCGTCGCGGTCATCGGTACGGGTGCGTCGTCCGTGCAGTTCGTTCCCGAGATTCAGCCGCAGGTGCAGTCGCTGCACGTCTTCCAGCGGACTCCGTCCTGGGTGGTGCCCCGGCTCGACTTCACGTTCCCCAAGGCGGCACACTCGGTGTTCCGCCGGGCGCCAATCACGCAGCGCCTGCTGCGAACCGGCCTCGACGTCGTCCTACGCTCGCTCACCGCGGCGATGCGCCGGGAGCGCACGGCGCGGTACCTCGCACCGATCGGCACGATGTGGCTCGCGCACCAGGTACCCGACAAAGAACTGCGCGCTGCGCTGACACCCGACTTCACGTTGGGCTGCAAGCGTTTGCTGCTCTCCAACACGTATCTCCCCGCGTTGTCCGAGCCCAACGTCGAACTCGTCCCCGAGGCGCTTGCGGAGGTCGACGGTAACCGACTGATCGGGTCCGACGGTTCGTCGTGCGAGGTCGACGTGGTCGTCTTCGGAACGGGCTTCGACGTCAGCCACCCTCCGATCGCCGGCATCATCCGGGGCGAAGACGGCGAGTTGCTGTCCGACCGCTGGTCGACGAGCCCCGAGGCATATCTGGCGACGACGGTGCCCGGAGCACCGAATGCGTTCATCATGCTCGGCCCGAACATCCTGGTGTACAACTCTTTTCTGGGTCTGGCGGAATCGCAGCTCGACTACATCGTCGACGGCATCACGCAGGCCGACCGCGAGGGCGTCGAGGTCTTCGAGATCTCCGAGGCGCCGTTCCGGCAGTTCAACGACGCGGTGCAGGTTGCGCTTGCGGGCACGGTGTTCAACAGCGGCGGATGCAGCAGCTACTACCTCGACGAGAGCGGCAAGAATTTCGCCGCATGGCCGTGGTCGACCAAATCGTTGCGACACCGCCTTTCTCGCTTCGATCTGGACAACTACGCCACAACCCCCTACGACCGGATCGGTGCCTGAGATGCCCGTCATCGAACACGCCGCCGTCGCGCACACGACTCGCGAGCGGGCGTTCGCCTACGTCGACGACTACCGAACAGTTCCCCAGTGGATGTTCGGTATCCGCTCGTTCGAACCTGTCGGAGACATCACGCGCGGACTCGGAGCGACGTACGCCGCGGAGATGCAGATCGGGCCGAAGACGCTGCGCTCGATGCTGCGTGTCACCGAGTGGATCGAGAACGAGACGCTCACATTGTCGTCCGTCGAGGGGTTTTCGACGACGTCGACGTGGTCGTTCGCCGACACCGACGACGGTGGGACCCGGCTCGACGTAGAGTTCGCATACACGTTCCCGGGCGGACTGGCAGGGCGGGCACTCGGCGTGTTGGTCGAACCCGTTGTCGGCCAGGCTATTCGATATACCGAGACGACACTGCGCCGGGAACTGCAGGCCTAGCGCACGGCCGCGGAATCGCCGATACGCAAGGCTTTGACCAACTCCCGGTACAGCGAATCCGTCTCGAGCAGTTCGGAGTGGGTGCCACGGGCCCGGATACGGCCGTCGTCCATGACGAGGATGGTGTCGGCGTCGAGCACCGTGGAGAGTCGGTGCGTGATGGTGACGACGGCGCGGTCGGCGGCGATCCGGCGCATGACGTCGTTGATCGCCGCTTCGGTTCGGCCGTCGACCTGCGCGGTCGCCTCGTCGAGGAGCAACACACGCGGACTCCGAACGATGGCACTGGCCAACGC
>NZ_JBAWFH010000317.1:0-11430 GCF_049591685.1 Rhodococcus sp. (in: high G+C Gram-positive bacteria)
CCGTCCGGGGGTTCAAATCCCTCCGCCACCGCCAAGAACTCCCCATCTGCTTCGTGCAGGTGGGGAGTTTTTCGTGACACTCGAGCCCTTGACCTTCACACAGTGTCAACGTCTTCACTGATGTGCATGAACGAGTTGATTCGGCACCACAATCCCTCGGTTCGCCTACGCGCGGCACTGGACATCGGAACGAACCCGAATGTGAAGCACCTGGACGTCCTCATCGAACGTTGCGCGATCGAGCCCGACTTCGGCGTTCGGGAAACCCTAACGTGGGCCCTGACGCGGCATTCGTCGTCCACGGTGGTCCCCTTACTCGTCGAGCAAGTCCGATCGGGTGGGCCGCAGGCCCGAAGTCAGGCGCTGCACACGTTGTCGAAGGTCAAGGATCGCCAGGCCTGGCCGGTCATCACCCCGGAACTCGTGGCCGACCCCGACGACGAGGTCGCGCGCAGTGCGTGGCGTGCAGCGGTGGTGCTCGTGCCGGAGGGACGCGAGAACGAACTGGCACTGATGCTGTCGACGCAGTTGGGCCGGGGCGAGCGTGAGGTGCAACTGAGCCTCAGCCGCGCACTGATTGCCCTCGGCGAGGTGATCGAGCCTGTTCTTCGCACCGCGCGATCTCCGAAGGCACGAGCGCATGCCGCGGCCACCGAGCAACTGCTGCGCGACCCCGACAGCGGATTCGCCCCAGCGCTCGACGAAGCCAAGCGCGTCACAGCCCTCGGCACACAGAGTTGAATGAAGCCGTGTTGATCGGGGAAGTAGCCAAGAGGTCCGGTGTCAGCGCCCGCATGCTGCGGCACTACGACGCGGTGGGGCTCATCCGGCCGACGGGTCGCACCGGCACCGGCTACCGGGAGTACTCCAGCGACGACATTCGGCGCATTTTCCACGTCGAATCGCTGCGTTCACTCGGCCTGTCGCTCCACGATGTCGGACGTGCCCTCGACGACCCGGACTTCACGCCCGCCGATCTCGTCGAAAATTTGGTTCGCGTCACTCGCGAACGCATCGCGCGAGAAACCGAGTTGCTCACCCGGCTCGAACGCGTCGACAGCGCCGACCCGAGCGACTGGGAAGACGTACTGCGGACCGTGGCACTGCTCCAGGATCTCGGGTCCGTCAGCGCTGGAAAGCGCCAGCTCGCAGCACTGTCGTCCGCAGGGGATGCGTCGGATGCACTCGTCGAAGCCGTACTGAACGAGCCTGCACCCAACGTCGCCGGAGCAATCCGGTGGGCCCTCGCACAATCCGCCGACCGTGGGCTCGAACGGCTCGAACAGGGACTGTGCGACCTCGACCCGGATGTGCGACGCCGTGCCGTCGACACCGTAGTCGAACTCCCCGGCGACGACGCCACCGCCGTGCTCGTCCGGGCACTCACGAGCGACGACGCGACGGTTCGGCGACGCGCAGCGCTGGAACTCGGAACCCGCGGCGTGGCCGACGCCGTTTCAACCCTGATCGACATGGTTGCGGGCGGACACTCCGACGTCGAAGCCGCCGACGCATTGACCGCACTGGCGAACGAAGCGGGAGCAGGCGAGAGCGTCGTGAACGGGTTGGTCGGGCTGCTCGAGGGTGACGCCGCAGTGCGTCGTCGCGTGGCCCAGGCCTTGGCGGACGTCGCCGGCCCCGGCGCCCAGCGAGCGCTACAGCAACTGGCCATCGACGACGACCGCGCAGTCGCTCTGACAGCCGAATACGTGCTGCGCAGACGCGAGGTGTGACGGCCTTCCCGCGCAGGTTGTAGGTGTTGGCTCAAGTTGCAAACTGCGCGGGTGGCTGAAAGGTGCGCGGGTGGTGTGCGGACAGCCTCGCGATAGCCTCGCTCGGTGATCGTGCGACCGCGAACTCCGGCGGGCGGGTTCAGTCACACACCGCGGGAGTCCGAGAAGTCCTGGAAAAAGTGCCTCGACATCCTGCACCACGCGCTGCAACAGTGGCCGTCGGCCTGAACATCTGCGAGAAAGAAAGACTCATCATGGAACCGGTCACCGAACGGGACATTCGATCCTCGTTCGTCAATTGCTCGAAGGGCGACGCCAAGCGGCTGTCGATTCCCGCGAATCTCGCTGACACACAATGGGATCAGCTCGACTTCCTCGGATGGTCGGACGCCTCCTTTGCCGGCCGCGGCTACCTCGTGATGCCGCGGGACAGCGAACTCGTCGGAGTGGCACTGCGGTACGAAACGGGAAAGTCGGATCGCGCGCAAATGTGCATGATCTGCACTACCACGCACTCACGCGGCAACGTGTCGTTGATGACGGCACGCAAGGTCGGCGAATCCGGACGCCGAGGCAACACGGTCGGAATCTGCATGTGCGCCGACCTCGACTGCTCCCTGTATGCGCGCGGCAAGAAGACCCCTGCACTGGGCTCCCGCTACCGCGAGAACCTGACGCCGGAAGAGCGCGTCGACCGTGTGCGGACCAACATCGAGGCGTTTACTGCGCGGCTTTACACGTAGGAAACCGTTGCAACCACGTCAGCGGCTCAGGATTTCGGGCGAAGGCGTGAAAATCGTCAATTACATTCAGCAACTACTGTTTTCGGCGGCGTCGAGGCCGCGAAGTATCTGCTGCTGATCGTCGGCAGGAAGTGTCGACCAGCTTGGATTTGTTTGCAACCGATCTCCAATGCCGGCCGAGGCCTGGGCGCGTGAGGTGACGCCGGTGGCTGCGAGTGCATCGATGGCCGTGATGAATTGCTGACATGTCTCGAGGTACAGCTGCTCGCCTGTCGGCCGGGTCGGGGCTTCGGTGGATTCTGCCGGGGGCGGGTTGAGAGGCACCTCGGGCACGACGGCTTCGGGCGTCGCGGCTGCTTCCGACGCGACCGGCGGCACCGGTGTCGGATCGGCAATGACGACGGACGACGTGGTCTGCGGCGACGTGGTCTGCGGCGAGGTGGTGTGCGGCGAGGAGGTTTGCGGCGAGGAGGTTTGCGGCGACGTTGTCACCTCGACCGAGGGCGCGGCATTCTCGGTCGAGTCGGTGCTGCATCCAGCGAGGGTGATCACGATCAGCACACCAGCAATTGCGATCCGTTTCATGGCCAACTGTGTACCAGGGTTCACTTGTCCGTCCACGCGAGGAGGTCGTCGAGAGCCCAGGTGTTGACGATTCGGTCGGCCGGTACCCCTCGCTCTTCGGCGCGCACACAGCCGTAGCCCTGCCAATCCAGTTGGCCCGGTGCGTGGGCGTCGGTGTCGATGGAGAACAGGCAGCCGCGATCGAGCGCGATGTCGATCAGCCGTTCCGGTGGGTCCTGACGCTCGGGCCTGGCGTTGATTTCGACGGCGGTGCCGTATTGCTTGCAGCCTTCGAAGACGATATCGGCGTCGAACTTCGATTCCGGTCGGGTGCCGCGTCCACCTTGGACGAGTCTGCCGGTGCAGTGGCCGAGTACGTCGACGTGCGGGTTGGCGATGGCGTTGACCATACGTCTTGTCATGGTGTCCGCGTCTGCGCGCAGGTTCGAGTGGACGCTGGCTACGACGATGTCGAGTTCGGCGAGCAGGCCTTCGTCCTGGTCGAGGCTGCCGTCGTCGAGGATGTCGACCTCGATGCCGGTGAGGATGCGAAAGGGCGCCATGTGCTCGTTGAGTTCGGCGACGATGTCGAGTTGGCGCCGCAGCCGCTCGGCCGTCAGACCGTTGGCTACTTTGAGGCGAGGGGAGTGGTCGGTGAGCGCGCAATACTCGTGGCCGAGTTGTTTTGCCGCACGCATCATCTCGTCGATCGGGCTGCCGCCGTCGGACCAGTTCGAGTGGGTGTGGAGGTCACCCTTCAGTGCCGAACGCAGGTCGTTCTCGCCGATGGGCTCGGCCTCTGCACGCTTGTCCGTGAGGTACTCGGGTACGTCACCCGCGGCGGCCTGTCGGATGATCAGCGAGGTCTTCGCGCCGATACCGGGTAGCGACGACCACGAGTCGGTGCGGGTGCGCTCGGCGCGGTCGGCCTCCGACAGCGAGGCGACGACGTCGGCTGCTCGGCGGTAGGCCTTGACGCGGTGCGTGTCCGCGCGCGAACGTTCGAGCCAGTAGGCGATCTCGCGGAGGGCTTCGATCGGGTCCATGCGTCCATTGTCGCGTTGATCGGCCGACATGGGCACCCTCGGGGGTCGATGGGAATCGGGACAAAACTCTCAGCAACCTGCCAGCTGCTGACCCTACCCAGGGGTTGAAGGTGCAACTAGCATTGGCAGCCATGACCAAGAAGTGGTGGATTGTCGGTGCAGTCGTCGTCGTGTTGGTAGCGCTCGGCGTCACGGTGGGCCCGTGGGCCTACGGAAAATTCTTCGCGGAAAACGACGCTCCCGCCGCGACGGTGTCCACGTCCGGCGCTCAGGCCGCGACCACGGACGAGCTCGACGGAACGTGGACGATCGTGCCAGGCGACGCGTCCAACACGACCGCCGCCGGCTACACCGTCGACGAGTTGCTCAACGGCGCCGATGTGACGGTGGTCGGATCCACGAACGAGGTCAGCGGCCAAGTGACAGTGGAGAACAACTCGCTCACCACAGGTGAGGTCGTCGTGCAGACCAATTCGATCACCACCGACAGCGACCGCCGTGACGGTCAGTTCCGCGGCAACATCTTCGATACCGCGACGTACCCGACGGCGACCTTCACGTTCGATTCGCCGGTCGATCTGGCGTCGCTGCCCAAGGATGGAACGACCGCAACCGTCACTGCCGAGGGAACTTTGACCCTCAAGGATCAGTCTCGCCCGGTCTCGGTCGAGATGCAGGTGCTGCAGTCCGGCAACACGCTGATCGCGTCGGGGAGCATCCCGACGACGTGGGCCGACTTCGGCATCACTCCCCCGTCACTGGGCTTCGTGACGGTCGAGGACACCGGTTCCGTCGACTTCCTGATCAACCTGAATTCGAACTAGCTTCTCTCCGGCGCTCGCTCGGCGTCCACCCCGGCGGGCCGAGAACGAAACCGAGCCGATCCTTCCACGACCGCGATGCCGCTACATCCCTTGCGATGGAGCGGTATTCGTGTGTCTGGAGCGTCCAGATGTTGTAGGTCCCCACCGGCTTGGTGAGCCCGTAGTGGGGTCGAGCGGCCTCGTCGGCGTAGGTGCCGAACAGGCGATCCCAGACGATGAGGATGCCGCCGTAGTTCTTGTCGAGGTACTGCGGATCGCGGCCGTGGTGCACGCGGTGGTGCGACGGCGTGTTGAACACGAATTCGATTGCGCGAGGCAGCTTGTCGATGCGTTCGGTGTGTACCCAGAACTGGTACACGAGGTTGATGCCGAAGCCCGTGAACACCATCCACGGCGGAACACCGAGTAGCGGCAGCGGCAGCCACATGAGTATCTCGCCGCTGTTGTTCCACTTCTGGCGAAGCGCCGTGCTGAAGTTGAAGTACTCGCTCGAGTGGTGTGCCTGGTGCGTTGCCCAGATGATGCGGGTTCGGTGCGCGAGCCGGTGGTAGGCGTAGAACAGGAAGTCGACGCCGAGGATCAGGATCACCCACGTGTACCAGGCGTCCGCGGGTAGTTGCCACGGCGCGACGTAGGCGTACAGCGCGGTGTAGCCGAACAGTGCGAGCGTCTTCCATGCCGTCGTCGTCGCGACGGAGACGAGGCCCATTCCGAGGCTCGCGCGAGCGTCGGAGCTTTTGTAGCTCCCGCGTGATCCTTCTTCGAGCTTGGCTGCCGCGAACCACTCCAGGGCGAGCAGTGCGACGAACGCAGGGATAGCGAGGGCGACCGGATCGCGTAGCGGTTCCGGAAGTGCGTTCCACGCCGAACCGATCCAATCGAACATCCCGAGCTCCTCCGCGTGACACTTGTGAATGAAGTGTAACGGCGGGGATGCGCGTTGACTGCCCTTTCCCTACTGGGATGATAGGGATCGGTAATACCACCGTTTCGAGGAGCTGATCGTGCACATCACCGCCAAAGCGGACTACGCCGTGCGGACGCTCCTCGAGTTGGCGGCTGCAGACGGCACGCCGGGTAAGGCCGAAGCGTTGGCGAGCGCACAGCAGATCCCGCACAAGTTCCTGGAATCGGTCCTGTCTGATCTGCGACGAGCCGACCTCGTGCGCAGCCGTCGAGGTCCGGACGGTGGCTACTGGCTCGCCAGGCCTGCGTCGGAGATCTCCGTCGCCGACGTGGTGCGGGCGGTCGAGGGTCCGTTGGCTTCGGTGCGGGGTCAGCGTCCGGAGGATGTGGAGTATTCCGGCCCGGCCGAATCTCTGAAGTTGGTGTGGCTCGCCGTGCGAGCGAACATGCGCGCCGTGCTGGAAGAGGTCTCACTCGCTGACATCGTCGCCGACGACGTTCCCGATCTTGTGCGCGAGCTGACGGCCGACCCGGGTGCCTGGGCGCGTCGCTGACTGTGGCGTGGGTAACGCGAGGGCGGTGATGTGATGCGTTCGACAACTTTGCACGTTCGTGCAACATTGCAGAACTCTGCACGTTCCGTACTTTAGAGTGCGTGACCACTTCACCCCCCGGCCTTCGAGACCAGAAGAAGGCAGCAACTCGCGACGCGCTCGGCCTTGCAGCCGTGACGCTGGCCAAGGCCCGTGGGTTGGATTCGGTCACCGCCGACGCCATCGCGGCCGAGGCGGGCGTATCTACCCGCACCTTCCACAACTACTTCGCCAACAAGGAAGAAGCGGTACTGCACCACATCGAGGCGTCCGCCCTCGAATGGTTCGAAATGCTGCGTGAACGTCCAGCCGACGAACCCATCTGGGATTCTCTCCGTCACGTCGGCGTCTCGGTCGTCACGGACCCCGAGCGAGACCTTGCCGAAACGTTTGCCGTCGCCCAGTTGGTCGAGGCGACTCCGGCAGTCATGGCTCGCAAACTAGAGGTGCATCACTCGCTCACCCGGGTACTCGGCGAAGCGATAGCCGAACGCACCGGAACCGACATCGACCGGGACCTGTATCCGAACCTGCTGCAAGTGGCTGTGGGCAACGCAGTCACCGCCGCCCTGACCATCTGGATCAACAACCCCGCAGGAGATCTTTCACCGAAACAGCTCGTCGAGGATGCGTTCGACCAACTGCAGGCCGGCCTTCCGGACCCGCGCACACCCACTTCACACTGAGGAGCCGGCCAATGGCCACCTATCTCTATCGAATCGGAAAGTTCGCCTACCGGCGCAAAGGCTTCGTCCTCGCCCTGTGGGTGACGATCTTGATCCTGGCGGGCGTCGGCGCTGCCACGCTGTCCGGGCCCACCGCCAACTCGTTCAACATTCCGGGCACGCCCGCGCAGGCTGCCCTCGATCTGCAGAGCGAACGATTCGGCGAGGTCGAAGATCCGCTCAGTGCCGTGTCGGCGCAGTACGTCTTCTCAGCGCCCGACGGCCAGTCCCTCGACTCGCCGCAGTACACGGCAGCGATGGACTCGACGATCGCCGAGATAGACAAGATCGACGGGGTCGACGCCTCCGCGAAGCCCGGCGGCGAGAAGCCGCTGGCCAACCCGGTTGCCGGCAACACCGCGATCGTCGAACAATTCGACGAACTCGCCCAAGAAGAAGGAACCGCCCCGGACGTCGCCGCAGTCAATGCCGCGACCTTGTCGCCGCTCAGTCCCAACGGAAACGTCGGAACCCTCGACGTTCCGATCGCAGGCGAACTGGCCGACGTCACCGACGAACTCCGCACCGACCTGGACGACGCAGCACAGCCCGCACGCGACGCCGGATTGACCGTCGAACTGGGCGGCAGCGTTGCCCAGAACGCATCGCCCCCGGGCGGCACGTCCGAGCTCGTCGGCCTGGCCGTCGCAGCCGTCGTCCTGCTCATCATGTTCGGTTCCGCTGCCGCCGCAAGCCTGCCGCTGATCACCGCGATCGTGGGTATCGGCATCAGCAGTCTCGCCATCACGACAGCATCGGGTTTCGCCGACCTCTCGACGTTCACGCCGATTCTGGCGATCATGATCGGCCTGGCGGTCGCCATCGACTACTCGCTGTTCATCCTCGCTCGCTACCGACACGAGCTCACGCTCACGGACGACCGCGAGGAAGCAGTCGGACGGTCGGTCGGTACAGCCGGTTCCGCTGTGGTGTTCGCCGGCGCGACCGTTCTCATTGCTCTCGTCGCGCTTCGCGTCGTCGGCATCCCGTTCCTTTCGCAGATGGGTCTCGCAGCAGGCTTCGCGGTGTTGATCGCGGTTCTCATCGCCCTGACGTTCCTGCCCGCCATGCTCGGGGTCTACAAGGGAAAGGCGTTCGCGGGCAAGATCAAGTTCGTCAACACCACCGATCCCGAGGACCCGAACGCGACGCCCACCAACGGACTGCGTTGGGCACGCGCGCTCGTCAAGCGTCCTGCTATCGGTCTCATCGGCGGCATCGTGTTGCTCGGCGTCATTGCCGGACCGACAACCGGTCTCTCGTTGGCGCTGCCCAGCATCGCCACCTCCGACCCGTCGACGTCGGTGCGCAAGGCATACGACCTGGTCGAAGAAGGGTTCGGCCCGGGTAAGAACGGCCCGCTGCTCGTCATCGCCGACAGCACCGACCTGGCCGAGGCCGACCGTGGCCCAGGCTTCGCAAAGGTCGTCGACGCCATCTACGAGGAAGACGACGTCACCAACGCTCAGATCGTCGCCGTCAACGAGGCGGGGGACACCGCGCAGATTCTCGTCACCCCGTCCTCGGGCCCGAACAGCGACGCGACCAAGAACCTCGTCGCCAACCTGCGTGACGCCGAACCCGGCTTCGCAGAGACCAACGGCGTCAGCTTCGGAGTCACGGGTCAGACGGCCCTCGAACTCGACGTGTCGGAGCGACTGCAGGACGCGCTCGTGCCCTACCTCGCCGTGGTCGTCGGTCTTGCCTTCGTGCTGCTGATGCTCGTGTTCCGGTCGATTCTCGTGCCGCTGACGGCGACGGTCGGCTTCCTGCTCAGTGTGCTCGCCACCTTCGGCGCGACCGTGTTCATCTTCCAGGACGGTGGCCTCGGGCTGATCAGCAATCCGCAGCCGATCGTCAGCTTCATGCCCATCTTCCTGATCGGTGTGGTGTTCGGTCTGGCGATGGACTATCAGGTGTTCCTGGTCTCGCGCATGCGGGAGGAGTACGTGCACGGCGCGTCGGCCAAGGACGCCGTCGTCAACGGATTCAAGTACGGCGCTCGCGTGGTCACCTCGGCCGCGGTCATCATGATCTCGGTGTTCGCCGCGTTCATGGCCGAACCCGACTCGTTCATCAAGTCGATCGGGTTCGCGCTCGCCGCAGCGGTGTTCTTCGACGCCTTCGTCGTCCGAATGGTGATCATTCCGTCGGTCATGGCACTGCTCGGCGACAAGGCCTGGTGGCTGCCGAAGTGGCTGGACAAGATTCTGCCCGACGTCGACATCGAAGGTGCCAAGCTGGAGAAGGCACTGCCGAAGCAGAACGTGAACGCTACCGCGGACGCCTGACCTGCATTGATGGCCGGAGATTCTCGTATGCCCGACAAATTGTGGAGACTGTTGTTCATGAGTACGAGTAATCTTCGGCCATCATGCTGATCCCGCTGCTCAAAACTTATCTGGCACCGTACAAGCGGGCGATCACCGCGCTTGTCGCATTGCAGTTCGTGGCCACCGCTGCCGCGCTGTACCTGCCGAGCCTCAACGCCGACATCATCGACAACGGTGTGACGCGCGGCGACACCAACTACATCCTGTCCACCGGTGGCTGGATGCTCGCAGTGTCTCTCGTGCAGATCGTGTGCTCGGTGGCCGCGGTTCTCATTGGAGCGAAAACGGCTATGGGTGCCGGACGCGACCTGCGCGGCGCCATCCTGCACCGCGTCGGCACGTTCTCGGCACGCGAAGTGGGCCAGTTCGGTGCGCCGTCGCTGATCACCCGTAACACCAACGACGTTCAGCAGGTGCAGTTGCTGATCGTCATGGGCTTCACCATCGTCGTCATGGCACCGATCATGTGCGTCGGCGGCGTCGTGATGGCCCTGCGGGAAGACATCGGGTTGTCCTGGGTCCTCATGATCGCCGTCCCAGGCCTTGCCATCTCGATGGGACTCATCATCGCCAAGATGGTGCCCGGGTTCCGGGCCATGCAGGTACGCATCGACGCCGTCAATCGTGTGTTGCGTGAACAGATCACCGGCATCCGTGTCGTGCGGGCGTTCGTACGTGAACGATTCGAGATCGACCGATTCGCGGTCGCCAACGATTCGCTCACCGAAGCCGCGCTGCGCGTGGGACGTCTGATGGCCCTGATGTTCCCGACCGTCATGCTGATCACCAACATCACCTCGGTGGCCGTCATCTGGTTCGGTGGGCATGCCATCAACGACGGCACCATGGAAATCGGTTCGCTGACGGCTCTGCTGAGTTACATCATGCTGATCCTGATGTCGGTCATGATGGCGTCGTTCGTCGCGATGATGGTGCCGCGCGCGTCTGTCTGCGCCGATCGCATCAGCGAAGTGCTCGCCACCGAAACCTCGGTCGTTCTCCCCTCCGAGGTAAAGCCGTTCGTGCTCTCCCCGGGCGTCGTCGAACTTCGTGACGCCGAATTCTCGTACCCCGGCGCCGAGTTCCCGGTGCTGTGCGGAGTGAACCTGCTCGCCGAGCCTGGCAAGGTCACCGCCATCATCGGCGGTACCGGATCCGGCAAGTCGACACTGATCAACTTGATCCCGCGTCTGATGGACGTCACCGGCGGACAAATACTCGTCGGCGGAACCGATATTCGAGATCTCGACATCGACGCGCTGCGCGCCGAGATCGGGCTGATCCCGCAGAAGCCGTACCTGTTCTCCGGCACGATCGGATCGAACCTGCGCTACGGGAAGACCGACGCCACCGACGAAGAACTGTGGGACGCCCTCGAGATCGCGCAGGGCGCCGACTTCGTCCGCAAGATGCCCGAGGGCCTGGAAACCGCCGTGTCCCAGGGCGGTACCACCGTCTCCGGTGGCCAGCGTCAAAGGCTGGCCATCGCCCGCGCACTCGTGCGCAGGCCCAGCGTCTACCTGTTCGACGACTCGTTCTCCGCGCTCGATCTCACCACCGACTCCAAACTACGTGCCGCGCTGAAGCCGGTGATGAAGGACGCCTGCATGATCGTTGTCGCACAACGAGTCTCGACCATCGTCGACGCCGACCAGATACTCGTCCTCGACGACGGCCGCCCGGTCGGAATCGGCACCCACGACGAGCTGATCGCGACGTGCCCCACGTACGCGGAAATCGTCGACTCCCAGCACGCGGTGGCGGCGTCGTGACGCGCCCCCCAGCATCCGGAGTCGTAGCTCCCGACACGCAGGCCTCGCCCGGACCGCCGAGCGCGCCGACAGCACCGGCCGCCGCTGCCAAGGCAGTGGTGCCCGGCACGCGAGCACTCAACTTCAAGCCGTCGCTCAAACGATTGCTCGGACTGCTCCGGCCCGAAAAAGCCCTTCTCGGGGTCATTCTC
>NZ_JBAWFH010000318.1:0-14974 GCF_049591685.1 Rhodococcus sp. (in: high G+C Gram-positive bacteria)
ATTGCCATGCCTTGGCGACGGCGTCGAGCCCGGACGCGATGGCGTCACGCGAGAGCAGAACACCTTTGGGTGGGCCCGTCGTGCCGGAGGTGTAGAGGGCGAAGGCGATCGACGACGGGTGCGGGTCGGGGTAGCTGTGCCAGGACCGCGCGTGTTGCCGGACCGGTAGCACCTGGAGGCCGGCGGTGTCGTCGGGGGCTTCGCCGAGCCAGGCCTGAGCGCCTGAGTCGCGGAGGATGTGTTCGCGCTCCGCGGGGCCGGCGTCGGGCGGAACGGGAACCACGGTCACGCCGGCGATGAGGCAGCCGACGACCGCGAGCACCGTCTTGACCGACGGGGTTGCGAGGACGGCGAGCCGTTCGGCCTGCGAGATCCGTTCGGCGACGGACGTCGCGGCGCCCAGGATGTCCGCGCGCGAGAGCGACACGTCGCCGATGACGACGGCGTCGTCCATGTCGTCTCCGCGGGCGACGGCGAGTGGGTTCAATGACCGAAGCAGCACATGGTTACCGTACATACATGGATGCGGACGGAATCGACACCGGCGACTACGCCGAGTACATGACGGTCCCTGCCGGCGACCTGCAGCCTGGGGTCTACCTCATCGGCACCGACGCCGAACAGGATGCGGACTCCGAGGAAGAACTCGACCGGGATCTACAGGACGGGGAGGTCGAGGACGACCTGGACGTCGCGCACGTGACGGACGGTGCGCCGAGGCTCGTCTATTCGGTCCAGTCGGACGACTTCTGGACGCGGGTGGAGCTGGCCGATCTGCGCGCCACGCAGATCTACGAGGAGGCGCACGCCCGCAAGCCCTCGACCAATACCGAGCCGAAGCGGTTCACGACGGTCGAGGCCTTCGGCAGCAACGAACTCGTCTACATCCTGCGGATCCGGCGCGGCGGCTGGGACGTCGAATAAGACGACGAGCTAGACGGACGAGGCGACCGTGCCGATGCCGAGCGCTGCGAGGATCCCGGCACTGTGCGGTCGAGCCAGTCGGTCGCCTTCGGCCTGCGAAGCAGCGCGACGGCGCGCGCGGCGACGACAACTTCGACCACCCCAGCGTCATGGCCCCGGTGAAGGTGACGACGGTGAGGAATTGCGGTAAGACGGCCAGGTAGAACAGTGCGGCCAGGCCGATGGCCACCAGAACGGCCCAGAACAATCCGCCGGGCGCGACGCCCATCGCGGCGGCGAAACCGGGCTTGGCGCCGCCGATGCTGTAGCGCAGAACGAGAAGTGAATCCAGGCCGGGCAGAATCGCCACGCACCCTAAACGGTCAACCGCTCCACAGCCGAACAGATTCTTTCGTCGGTGGCGGTGAGCGCGATACGAACGTGCTGCGCCCCGCCAGGGCCGTAGAACTCGCCGGGAGCTGCGAGAATGCCGCGCTCGGCCAGCCAGTCGACAGTGTCGCGGCACGGCTCGCCGCGCGTTGCCCACAGGTACAGCCCTGCCTCGGAATGGTCGACGGAGAAGCCGGCCTTCTCGACGGCGTTCTTGAGGTCCGTGCGGCGCGCGCGGTACCGCTCACGCTGTTCGTTCTCGTGTTCGTCGTCGGTGAGTGCGACGGTCATCGCAGCCTGCACCGGAAGCGGAACGATCATCCCGGCGTGCTTGCGCACCTCGAGTAGGTCTTTCACCAGTGCCGGGTCGCCGGCGACGAAACCCGCCCGGTAGCTCGCAAGGTTGGACGTCTTCGACAACGAGTGCACCGCAAGGAGATTGGTGTGGTCGCCGTCGCACACTCGCGGATCCAGGATGGACACCGAATCGGCTTCCCAGGTCAGGCCCAGGTAGCACTCGTCGGAGACGACGACGGCGTCACGCTCTCGCGCCCAGGCCACGACCTTGCGGAGGTGGTCGACGGGAAGCACTTTGCCGGTTGGATTGGACGGTGAGTTGACGAAGATCAGGGCGGCGTTCTCCGGTCCGAGCCGGTTGAGACCGTCGGCGCGGACGATGCGCGCACCTGCCAGCAGAGCGCCGACCTCGTACGTGGGGTACGCCAGTTCGGGGATGACGACGAGATCGCCGGAGCCGAGTCCGAGAAGGGTCGGCAGCCAGGCGATCATCTCCTTGGTACCGATTGCGGGCAGCACGGCGTCGACGGACACACCGGTGACGCCGTAGCGACGGGCCAGAGCGTCGACTGCCGCGGTGCGCAGTTCCGGTGTGCCCACGGTCGTGGGGTACCCCGGCTCGTCCGATACCGACGCCAGAGCGTCACGGATAATCGGAGCGACAGGGTCGACCGGAGTCCCGACGGACAGGTTGACGATTCCGTCGGGGTGACGCTGCGCCACAGCTTTCGCTTCGCTCAGCGAATCCCAGGGGAAATCGGGAAGACCGGAGGCGACGGAGATTCGTGCCAAGGTCAGCTCTCACCCATGGGAGGTAGGGCCTTGATGAACGGCGGGTCGTAGTCGACCTTGCCGAGCTTGCCTGCGCCACCGGGTGAACCCAGGTCGTCGAAGAAGTCGACGTTGGCACTGACGTATCCGTTCCACTGTTCGGGAACGTCGTCCTCGTAGAAGATGGCCTCGACGGGGCAGACCGGTTCACACGCACCGCAGTCGACGCACTCGTCGGGGTGGATGTAGAGCATCCGTCCACCCTCGTAGATGCAGTCCACCGGGCATTCTTCGATGCATGCCTTGTCCAGCACATCCACGCACGGTTCCGCAATCGTGTAGGTCACTGCAGCTCTCTCTCCCTTTCGCACAGCCGGCTCCGATGTTCCGCCGGCCTTCGAGCGCCCTGAGCATCCTAGTATCGCGTCGAAGATTTCCTTCTATCCGCGCAGGGTGTCCTCACTTCGGCGCGGTGGCCTGTTGCTTCAACCATCGCCTGGCTTCCTTGGCGGCCCTGGCCAGGGCTCCGCGTTCGCCGAAGTAGCTGGCGACGCCTCCGACGACCGGGATATTGGAGATCACTCGGAAAAACATCCGGCTGTGCGGACGCTTGGCGAGTTCGCCGGAGACTTCACGGAACACGTTGGCGACGTCCCACATGCCCCGGAGCAGCGCGAATGGGCCGCGTCCACGATTCGACGGCGGCGTTTGCTGCTTCGGAATGTCGGCGGTGAGGTCGATCTCTCGATCGCAGAGCACCGATGCCAGCAGACGGACGTGAGCCGATCGTTCCATCACTCCGTTCTCGCGCGCGACGGCGACGAGCACCATCGCCTGATTTGCGAAGCCGAGCAGGTCCTGCAGCGGGAGCCGGTTGGCGAGCACACCGAACACGCTCGGGAACGCCACGGCGACGGTGTTCAGGGCGCCGATGCGTCGGACCCACCAGTGGGAGCGGGCGTCGGCGTCGAGCTCCGACCACGATTCGGTGCCCGGAAATTCGGTCGTGTTCAGCGCCCACGCGAGCGCGTCCAGGACCTTGTCGAACTTCGTGTCGTCCTGGGTCGGGGTGCGGAACGTGCGTCCCTTCAATCCGACCGGATCGCGCGAGACGAGCAGGTCGAGCACCGGGTCGATGATGGCGACGGCCCGGTCGAGGGCGTTGGCGACGGTACGGTCGTCCATGCCTCAGACCAGCCCGAGGGCAGGTACGCGCTCGATGAGCTCGTAGGTGGTGGTGCGTTCGCGGGCCGGTCGACCGATGCCGCGTGCGATGTCGTGTAGTTCGGCGACGGTCTTTTCCGAACCGTTCTGACTACCTGCCATGCGAGAGATCGTTTCCTCCATCAGAGTTCCGCCGAGGTCGTTCGCGCCCCCGTTCAGCATCACCTGTGTACCCGTGGTGCCCAATTTGACCCATGAGGTCTGGATACTGTCGATCCGGCCGTGCAGCATGATGCGCGCCAGCGCGTGCACAGCCCTGTTGTCCCGGTTCGTCGGCCCCGGCCGTGAAGCTCCGGCGAGATACAGCGGCGAGCTCTGATGCACGAACGGCAACGGAACGAACTCGGTGAACCCGCCGGTCTTGTCTTGAATCTTTTTGAGCACGTTCATATGCCCGACCCAGTGCGACGGATTGTCGACGTGCCCGTACATCATCGTCGAGCTCGACCGCAGGCCCACCTCGTGCGCGGTGGTGACCACTTCGATCCATTCCGCGGCAGGCAGCTTGCCCTTGGTCAGCACCCAGCGGACCTCGTCGTCGAGGATTTCCGCAGCCGTCCCGGGGATCGTGTCGAGGCCCGCGGCACGCAGCTCGGTGAGCCAGTCGCGGATGGACTGACCACCGCGCGAGGCGCCGTTGACGATCTCCATCGGGCTGAACGCGTGCACGTGCATCGACGGCACCCGCGCCTTGACCGCACGCACCAGGTCGGCGTAGCCCGTCACCGGAAGTTCGGGGTCGATGCCGCCCTGCATGCAGACCTCGGAGGCGCCTGCGACGTGCGCCTCCCAGGCGCGGTCGGCGACCTCGGTGGTCGAGAGCGTGAACGCATCGGCGTCGCCCTTGCGCTGCGCGAACGCGCAGAACCTGCAGCCGGTGTAGCAGATGTTGGTGAAGTTGATGTTCCGGTTCACCACGTAGGTGACGGTGTCGCCGTTGACCTGCTTACGCAGGTCGTCGGCGAACGCCGCGACCGCATCCATACCCGGACCCTCTGCAGTGGCCAGCGCTAGATATTGCTCGTCGGACAGGCCCGCCGGGTCTTTTTCGGCAGCGTCCAACGCCGACACCAGGTCTCGGTCGACGCGTTCGAGGCCGGCGAGATCGCGAACCTGCTCGCGGATGGACTCCCAGTCACCAAACGCATTCGCCAGGTCGGATCGGGTTTCGGTGTTGCGGCCGTCGGTGTCGATCTCGGTGTTGAGGTCGACCCGGCCCGAGGACTCCCATTCCTCGTCGGGTTCCTGCCACGGCAGCCCCGTCGGCGTCACGCCGACCCTGGCCATCCCCGTGTCCGGGTCGGAAAGCGCGCGGACGTGCGCCGCGATCCGCGGGTCGATCCACGGCGACCCGGCCAGGACGTACTGCGGTTGGGCTGCGGTGCGTTCGACCAACGTGTAGCCCGCCGCGAGGCTCAGCTCGGCGAGCGTGTCGAGGTTCGGCCACGGACGCTCCGGATTGACGTGATCGGGCGTGAGCGGCGACACCCCGCCCCAATCGTCGACGCCGGCCCCGAGCAACGCTGCGGTTTCGTCCGGTTCGACGAGATTGGGCGGCGCCTGAATGCGCATGGCAGGCCCGAGGAGGATGCGGGTGACGGCGATGGTGGCGAGGAATTCTTCGATGCCTGCGTTCGGTGCCGCGCGCATCACAGTGTCGTCCTTGGCCAGGAAGTTCTGGACGATGATCTCCTGCACGTGCCCGAAAGCCTTGTGCACCTTGCGGATCGCCATGATCGACTCGGCCCGGTCACGGATGGTCTCGCCGATACCGACGAGAATGCCGGTGGTGAACGGAATGTTGAGCCGTCCGGCGTCGGTCAACGTGCGGAGCCGGACCTCCGGATCCTTGTCGGGACTGCCGTAGTGGGCCTGACCCTTTTCCTCGAACAGCCGACGCGAGGTGGTCTCGAGCATCATGCCCATCGACGGCGCGACGGGCTTGAGCCGTGAAAGCTCCTGCCAGGACATCACTCCCGGGTTCAGGTGCGGCAGCAGACCGGTTTCCTCGAGCACCTTGATCGCCATTGCGCGGACGTAGTCGAGCGTGGAATCGTAGCCGCGCGAATCGAGCCACTCCTTGGCTTCGGGCCACCGCTCCTCCGGGCGGTCACCGAGGGTGAACAGCGCTTCCTTGCAACCCAGTTCGGCGCCCTTACGCGCGACCTCGACGATCTCGTCGGGGTCCATGAACAACCCGTGGCCCTCTGCCTTCAGCTTGCCGGGCACCGTGACGAACGTGCAGTAGTGGCACTTGTCGCGGCACAACCGGGTGATCGGGATGAACACCTTCCGCGAGTAGCTGACCGTGTTGGGCCGACCGGCATCGACCAGGCCCGCATCACGTACCCGGGACGCCGACGCCATCAAATCCACCAGGTCCTCGCCGCGCGCATGCAGCAGCACAGTGGCCTCGTCGACGTTGAGACTCACCCCTTCGCGTGCGCGTCGCAGCACGCGACGCATGGCAGACGGGGCGGGGGCTTTTTCTGCTACGGGAGCGGGGGCGGACGCGGGATCGGGCAGCATGGTCACCCGTCGATCATGCTCCTTCGACGCGTGCGCGTGCCACCGGAGGGTCGACGGGCGGGCGACTAGGTTGGAACCCATGATCACGATGACCGACCCGGCCTGGCGTCCGAGTCCCCGCGCGAAGCAGTTGTGGGCGATCAACGCGGCACTGCTCTGGATTCCCGTGTTCATCGCTCAGGCAGTGTGGGCGTTCGTGGTGGACGACTGGACGAGCCGGGCGCACGTCGCGGTGTTCGGGGTGACCGCGATTCTCGCCGCACTGGACATCATCGTCACTCCGATCTGGCGATATCGGGTGCATCGGTGGGAGATCAGCGACACCGCCGTCTACACCCGCACGGGATGGTTCAACCAGGAACGCCGGATCGCGCCCATCTCGCGCGTACAGACCGTCGACACCGAACGCGGCCCGATCGACAGGATGCTGGGCCTCGCGACGGTCACCGTCACCACCGCGTCGTCCGCCGGGGCGGTGAAGATCACCGCACTCGACACCGAGGTCGCCGACGACACCGTTGCCCGGCTCACCGACATCGCAGGGCGGACGTTGGGCGACGCGACATGAGTGCCGACACCCAGCTCCTGGCCGAGGAGGACCGTCAGCCGTGGTTGCGGCTCGACAAGCGGATGCTGCTTGTGCACCCGGTCAACGAGGCAGTCAAGGTTCTTCCGGTCCTGCTGTTCTCGTTCGTCGTCGGCAGTCAGAGCGGCAATCACCTGTGGGGCCTGGGCATCGTCGCCGTGGTCGTCGTGTTCGCGATCCTTCGCTGGTTCACCACGAGCTACCGCATCGGACCCGTTCATGTGCAACTCCGGACCGGGGTGTTCCAGAAGAAACGATTGTCCGTGCCGCGCAGCCGGATCAGGTCCGTCGACATCGAAGCCGGGGTTCTGCACCGTCTGTTGGGGCTGTCGATCCTGCGGATCGGCACCGGACAGCAAGCAGGCAAGGGCGAGAAGTTCGAGCTCAACGCGCTCGCCTCGACAGTCGTGCCCGCGCTTCGTGAGGAACTTCTGCAGCGAGTCACCGCACGGCCGGACGGCCCGCCCACCTCCGCACCGGTGGAAGACGAGATCGCGCACTGGCGCCCGTCGTGGGTCCGCTTCGCACCGTTCTCGTTCACAGGCATCGTGACCATCGGAGCGGCCGTCGGCGTCCTCTTTCAATACGGCTTCGGGGAGCGCATCGCCGATTCGTCGGTCGTCTCCGACAGCCTGGACTCGGCGGCTCGTCTGGGCATCGCGCTCGTCGTGGTGGTGGCCCTCGTCGTTCTGCTGATCGTGGCCAGCGTTCTCGCCTGCGTTCGATACCTCGTCGTCTACGGCAACCTGAAGGTCACCGACGACGGCACCAGGTTGCACGTCGCACACGGATTGCTGAAGACCAGATCGACGACCCTGGACCGCAAGCGGCTGCGCGGCACGTCGCTGTCCGAGCCGCTACTGCTGCGTGTGGCGAAGGGTGCGCGCCTCGACGCCATCATGACGGGTGTCAGTGCCGAGAAGAAGGAGTCCTCGTTGCTGCTCCCACAGGCCCCGGCCCATGAAGCCCGGCGAATGATGACGGTCGTCCTCGGTGACGCGGGAATGCATGCCGACGCGGGAATGCATGCCGACGCGCGAGAGCCGCTACGGGCGCACGGACCGGTTGCGCGCCGCCGACGGTACGTCCGGGCGGTGGGACCCGTGCTCGTCGTCGCGACCGGGTTGGCCGTTGCCGAGTTCGCAGGCGTTCCGATCCCACCTGTGGCGTGGTTTGCTGCGGCGCTCCTTCTCGTCGGCGCAGTGTTCGTCGCGTGGGACCGGTACCGGAGCCTCGGTCATGCCGTCCTTCCCGGATGGCTGATCACGCAACACGGGTCGCTCGATCGCACCCGCCACAGTCTCGAAGCCGCGGGCATCATCGGGTGGACCGTCCGGCAGACGTTCTTTCAGCGTCGCGCGGGCGTCGCCACCATCGTCGCGGCAACCCCTGCGGGCATCGGCCGCTACGAGGTCCTCGACATCCCGATCGATACAGCCTGGGCGCTCGTCGAGGCCGTCACCCCCGGGGCAGGAGACAAGTGGGCAAGCTGAGCTCGATCGACGAACTCGACCTCGCCGTCAGCTCCTGCCGGGCATGCCGCAGGCTCGTCAACTGGCGCGAAAAGGTAGCGGCCGAGAAGAAAGCGGAGTTCGCCGATCAAACTTATTGGGGCAGGCCGGTTCCCGGGTTCGGGCCGACGGACGCCGCAATGCTCATCGTCGGCCTCGCGCCCGCCGCCCACGGCGCCAACCGCACCGGGCGCATGTTCACCGGCGACCGCAGCGGCGACGTGCTCTATACCGCGCTGCACGCCGTGGGATTGGCGAGCCAACCCACCGCTACGCACATCGGCGACGGCCTCACCCTGTACGGAGTGCGCATAACCTCGCCGGTGCACTGCGCTCCCCCGGACAACAAACCCACGATCACCGAACGCGATCGCTGTCAGAAGTGGCTCGACATCGAGCTCGGATTGCTGAAGCCGAACTTGAAGTCCGTCGTCGTGCTCGGCGGCTTCGGGTGGCAGTCGCTACTGCCGGTGCTCGAGCGGAACGGGTGGGAGATGCCGCGCCCACGGCCGAAGTTCGGACACGGCGCCCGAGTCGACCTGGGATCCGTGCGGCTGTTCGGCAGTTTCCACGTGAGTCAGCGCAACACCTTCACCGGACTGTTGACCCCGTCGATGGTCGAGGACGTACTGCGGGCTGCAGGCTCGCATGCGGGTCTTCTGTGAGCGACTTCAGTCGCCACGCGAACAACAGCACTCCGGGCGGAACCAGACCACCGACGAGCAGCAGAGCCGTTCGCCAGTCGGCCAGCAGAAGTACATCGTTGCCCGGCCCACCCATCATGGCAACGAGTACCGCGAACACCCACGCGATCAGAGGCGACGCGACCGCCAGAGGCTTGTCTGCTACTTTGCGAGCCGCGAACAGCAGCATCACGTTGGCCACGCCGGCCACCAACGCGCTGACCGGCAGCGGTACCTGGCCCAGATAGGTGGGCAGGAACAGAACCGCGAGGATGCCGCAGAGAAAGCCGTCGAAGATCAGTACTGCGAGAGTTGCCCTCGACACGAGGACGACAGTATTGGACGCGGCCTTCGAGATCATGGCGCCAATACTGACGTATCCAGCGCTATCAGGAGACCGGCGGGTATCCCAAAGACGTCAACAGGTTGCTCAGCACCGAGGCGAGATCGGTCAGACCCTGCTGGTACAGCATCTCCTGACGGGGGAAATCCGGCATGAGCGAGTTGACGAATGCCACGATGGCGTCCTGCACGATCCAGTTGTACATATCTGTGTCCCACCCTGTGTCCAGCCAACGTTAGTGATGCAGGTCATATCCTAGTACGCCGGAGAACAGGTCGTGCTCCCTACCCGCGGAGTCCACCGTGCCGAGCGTCCCGCGAACGAGGACGTACTGTTCGTCGGCCAGGATCGGTTGCACGATGTTGTTGGACAGTGCGTACTCGCTGCCCGACGGTGCGACGGTCACCTGCGTCGCGTGCGCATGCAGCGCCGCGCGCTTGACATCGAGCACGTCGCGGACGTCGAGCGAGGTTGACACGACGGATTCGGGCACGCTCGGCAGCTCCCCCGGTTCGGGATTGCGCCAACCCTCGGGAACCTCCGTTGTTGCCGCGATCCCCTCGCGCAACTGCGTCTCGCCGGTGACGGTCCAGTAGAACTTCTGCGGTGTCCACGGAGTGCCCGCTGCCGGGTAACGCTCGGTGCCCGCGAGGTCGAACGCCTCGGTAACCAGCGAATGCGCCTGCTGATGGTCGGGATGGCCATATCCGCCCTCGGGGTCGTAACCCACGACGACCTCCGGTCTGACGCTGCGCATCACCGTCAGCATCGCCGTCAAGGCCTCGTCGCGGTCGGCATTGACGAATGCCCGTGGGTTGGCCGCTGCCGGCGTACCCGCCATTCCGGAATCGCGCCACCGACCGGCGCCGCCGAGGAAGCACGGCGGACTCGCCCCGAGAACGTCGAGGGCCCTGTGCAATTCGAGTATGCGGTAGCCGCCGAGCTGATCGGCCTCGTCGGCGACGAGGCCGGCCCAGCGCTCGCCGATGACCTCACCCTCCTCGCCGAGGGAGCACGTCAACACCGTGACGTCGACGCCCGCCCGGGCATAGTGGGCGATGGTGCCGCCGGTGGTGATGGTCTCGTCGTCCGGATGTGCGTGAACGAGAAGCAGTCTCACTCGGGTGTCCTCGTCCATGTTGCTGCGTCACCGAAGATGCCGACCTCGATCGGCCCGGTCAACGACGCTCCTTCCACGCCGCTGCCGACGGCAACAACGGACGAATCCTGCATGATCGGCAGGACCGCCGCCAGGTCCCACAGCCTGGGCTCCGCCTCGTCGATCAACCGGTCGGCGGCGAGTTCGCCGCGCAGTGCGCGGTCCAGCGACGCCTGCAGTTCGGGAACACACAACCCCGACAGATTGCTGGGAGCAGGCAGGTCTTCTGGTTGCGGGGCAACATCTTCCGCCGGTGCTGCCGACGCGGTCGGCGTGCAACCGAAGCGTGATGCCATCACGGTTGCCGGGTCGTGGCCCGCGCTGGTCCAACCGACGACCGCATCGACCTCTCCGTCGGTCAGCGCGGTGCTGTACAGCTCCTCGGGCGCCAGCGGCGTCACCGATGCCGTGATACCCGCACCGACCAGCTGATCGGCGGCGGTGTTCGCGACAGCGAGTGCGGTGGCGTCGTTCTCCACGGCGCCGATCACGAATTCCACCGGCGCCCCGGCAGTTCCGAGCTTGCCGTCGGGCAACGGCGCCATACCGGCGGTCCCGAGCAATGCCATCGCGGCGTCCCGTCCGATGGGCGCGGGCGCGGTCGGCTCGTACACCTCGTCCGACGGGCTCGTCAGTTGTGCTCGCGCCGGGGTTCCCGCTGTGCCGGATCCAGCGGCCACCGTCGCGAGCAGCGAAGGATCGAGCAGGCCCAGAAGTCCCTTGCGCACAGCAGGATTCGCAAGCAAAGGCGTCCGGCCGTTGACGGTCACGGAGAGCACCCGGGGTTGCAGACGCATGTCTGTGCGCACCCCGGGAATCGCCGCGAGCTGGGCTGCGGTGGCGGTGCTGGCCCGAACCTGGGCAATCTGAGCGTCGTCGGAGCGCAACGAATCGGCCAGCTGCGCGGGAGTTCCGCCGCGGCGCAGGAGAATCTGATCGAGTACGGCGGGCTGATCCCAGAACCGGTCGTTGCGCTCGAGGAGGATTTCGTCGCGGCCCTGGTCGATCGACTTGATGTTGAACCGGCTACCCGACACCGGGACGTTGTCGCTCAATCCGGTTTCGAATCCGCCGGGCGAATCTTTGAGCAGGTGGCTGGGAAGCAGGTCGGTGAAGAGCCGCTGCCACGCCGGATACGGCTCGGAGAAGGTGACGTCGACGGTTTTGCCTCCGCCGGACGACGCCACGTGGTCGACGAGAGCGTACCCCGCCGGGTCCACGACGCCGGGTTGGGTGATCATCTGCTGCCACAGGTAGCGGAAGTCTTCTGCGGCGATCGGCGCGCTGTCGGACCACTGGGCTTCGTTCCGCAGGATGTAGGAGACCGTGAACGGGTTCTGGCTCGTGACCTCGGCCGAGACGAGCACGGACAGATCGGGGGCCCACACGGTGCCGATGCCGTCCTCGGGGTCGACGACGGGCCGGAACGGGCTGGGGAGGACCAGCGCACTGACGGCCGAGTTGGCCGGAGACTGGTCGGCGAGAAGGTGGGGATTGAAGCCGAGGCCCACGTCGTCGATTGCCACGACGACACCGACTTGCTCGTCGGTTACGGCCGGAGGCGCAGGCGTCGTCGTGACGACTGCGGTTTCGCTCTCGACAGGAGGCGGTGGATTTGCGGTACAGGCTGTGAGCACCAGCACCGCAAGCGCCGAAGTCAAAGTTCCGACGATCGGTGTCCCGGTCCCGATGTTCCGCTCGAACGCCCGCCGCACAGTGACACCCCTTCGTCGACTCCCCTATCGTCCCAGTGCCACATGCGCGTGGTCGGCCCCGGAAGAACGGGAGCCGACCACGCACACGGGCGTCAGCGCAGCTTACAGAGAAGCCTTGTCACGCGACTTGCTGCGTGAACGCTCACGGGCGCGCTCGTTGGAGTCCAGGTGAACCTTGCGCACGCGAACCACCTCGGGGGTGACCTCGACGCACTCGTCGCCCGCACAGAATTCCATGGCCATTTCCAGGTCCAGCTTCTTCGGCTTGGCCAGGGTTTCCATGACGTCGGCGGAAGACTGACGCATGTTGGTCAGCTTCTTCTCGCGGGTGACGTTGATATCGAGGTCTTCCTGACGCGGGTTGATGCCCACGACCATGCCCTCGTAGGTGTCCGCACCGGGCTCGACGAAGAACGTGCCGCGGTCGGCCAGTTGAATCATCGCGAACGGTGTGACCGTGCCGTTACGATCCGAGACGAGCGAGCCGGTGTGGCGCGCACGGATCTCGCCGGCCCACGGTGCGTAGCCGTGGAAGACCGCGTTGGCGATACCGGTGCCGCGGGTGTCTGTGAGGAACTCGGTGCGGAACCCGATGAGGCCGCGGGAGGGAACGATGAACTCCATGCGGACCCAGCCTGCGCCGTGGTTCGTCATCTGAACCATCTTGCCCTTGCGTGCGGCGAGCAACTGGGTGACGGCGCCGAGGTATTCCTCCGGTGTGTCGACCATGAGCTCTTCGAACGGCTCGTGCAGTTTGCCGTCGACCTGCTGGGTGACCACCTGAGGCTTGCCGACGGTGAGCTCGAAGCCCTCACGACGCATCTGCTCGACGAGGATGGCCAGCGCCAGCTCGCCACGACCCTGGACCTCCCAGGCATCGGGACGGCCGATGTCGAGGACCTTGAGCGATACGTTACCGATGAGCTCCTGGTCGAGGCGGCTCTTGACCATGCGAGAGGTGAGCTTGTGGCCGCTGACGCGTCCGACGAGCGGGCTCGTGTTGGTGCCGATGGTGACCGAGATGGCCGGCTGATCGACGGTGATGCGCGGCAGGGCGACCGGGTTTTCCAGTTCGGCGAGCGTGTCGCCGATCATGATGTCCGGGAAGCCCGCGACAGCGACGATGTCGCCTGCGACACCCTTCTCGCCGGGGACGCGCTCGACGCCGATGGTGTTGAGGAGCTCGGTGATCTTGGCTTTCTGGACGACGGGCTCGCCGTCGACCTCACGCATCCAGCTGACGGTCTGGCCCTTGCTGAGCTGGCCGTTGTGGATACGAACCAGGGCGAGGCGGCCGAGGAAGGCCGATGCGTCGAGGTTGGTGACATGCGCCTGTAGCGGCGCGTCGACGTTGCCCTTGGGCGCGGGGACGTAGCTGAGCAGAACCTCGAACAGCTCGTCGAGGTTCTCGGCGTCCGGAGCGTTTCCGTTTTCGGGCTGAACCTTCGACGCCTTGCCTTCACGGCCAGAGGCGTAGAGGACGGGAAGGTCGAGGGCGAGCTCTGCGGCTTCGGACGCTTCGTCGTCGAGGTCCGACGCGAGGTCGAGCAGCAGGTCGTGACTCTCGGAGACGACCTCCTCGATACGGGCGTCGGGACGGTCGGTCTTGTTGACGACGAGGATGACGGGAAGCGACGCGGCGAGTGCCTTACGAAGCACGAAGCGCGTCTGAGGGAGCGGGCCCTCGGATGCGTCGACGAGAAGGACGACGCCGTCGACCATGGACAGGCCGCGCTCGACCTCGCCACCGAAGTCGGCGTGGCCGGGGGTGTCGATGACGTTGATGACGGTCATGGTGCCATCGGCGTTGCGTCGGTGAACGGCCGTGTTCTTGGCCAGAATCGTGATGCCTTTTTCTTTTTCGAGGTCACCCGAGTCCATGACGCGGTCGATCGCTTCGGCGCGCTCCTCGAACGCACCGGACTGCCGCAACATAGCGTCGACCAGGGTGGTCTTGCCATGGTCGACGTGTGCAACGATTGCTACGTTGCGAAAAGTTGTGGTGATATCGATGTTGTCTGCACTGCTTGGGGCACTCACGCGAAAAATTCTCCTGGGTCGAATGCGGGCTCTTGTTCGCTAGCGGGCTTATGTCGCTAGAGAAGCGCGCTGCACCGCGAGATTCTCGCGACCGATCGAGTTTACCCGCTGGGACGGGGTGACCTGCACCACGCAGTAGTCTTGGTCGTTGATTCACCCCCCGTTAACGAAATCGGAGCACAGCAATGGGCAAGGTCAAGGCCAAGAAGGTGTCGGGCCTCAAGCCCAAGAAGAAGTGTTGCCGGAAGAAAATTCGATGCGTCTCGTGCCCGGTCGTCATCATGCGCATGAAAAAGCTCGAGGACGCCGGAGCCACCGGAAAAGACTTGAAGAAGGGCCTCAAGAAGGCTCGGGCTGCCTGAGCATCTCACCGATTTCCGGCACCCAGGCTCGGTCGGCGTCCACCAGATCCATTTCGCGCAGTCCGCGGGCATCGACCCAGCGGATCGCCGAATGTTTCAGTGCAGCAGGCGTTCCCGACACGAGCTCGACGCGATAGGCGCGCAGGGTCATCCCGCCTGCCAGCCCCACGTCGCCGACCAGCGGCGAGCGGACCGTCGTCTCGACACCCAGCTCTTCACGCAGTTCGCGCACCAGAGCGTCCTCCGGGGTCTCGTCGTTCTCGACCTTGCCTCCGGGCAGCTCCCACAGGCCCGCCAACTCGGGCGGACGCGACCGCTGAGCGAGCAGAAGCAGACCGTCCGCGACGATGGCGCCCGCCACGACGAGGCCCGAAGTTGCTGCCGGTGTGGGATTGGTCATGCCACGATCATTTCCATGACCGAACTGCTGACGAACTCCGATATCGACGACGCCCTCGCAG
>NZ_JBAWFH010000319.1:0-7214 GCF_049591685.1 Rhodococcus sp. (in: high G+C Gram-positive bacteria)
GACCTGACGCACCCGCGGGTCACGTGGGTCGATGCCTGTATCGACACCGGCCACACCGAAAACTCATCGGCGCCGGAAGATCAGGTGCCCAGTTCGCCCGAGATATCGGCTGCAGCAAGCATCGCCACCAGCAGTGGCACAACTTTCTTGGCGCCGATGCGGTAGTCGCCTCGCCCGTGCTGCTCCACTACGCCGGCCGAGCCGAGCACCTTCAGATGGTGGTACACCTGGCCCGTCGATCCACGGCCTCGATCCTCGTCATTTCCGCCGCTGATGCCGCCATGACCCACTGCGTCCAGGATGGCCGCTGCGTTCGCGGGGCCCCGCAGCAGTAGTCGAACGATGTGTAGGCGGACCGGATGGCCCAGTGCCGCAAGCACGTCCGATGTACGTGGGACCGAGAGCTCGAGGACCGCATCGGGCAAGTACCCGATCGTCCAGCTGACATGGCCGTTCAAGTGGACGTCGCCCTCGTAGCCCACAGATCCACCCGTCGGCGTTCGACCGACGTCCTCGGCCGTGTCGCCGATATTTTCCAGAGCGGCGACACGCTCCTCCAGCGCGGCGAGCCTGGCTTCGAACTGTTCGGTCACACGACGCAGGCTATGCCATCGAGAACGTCGGACTGGTTCATGGCGTCGACGATCAGACGTTGCTGGTTACCGAAGCCGGCGATCGCTGCCTCGTATCGATCGGCAGGCAGACCCTCGATCAACCACACTGCCGTTGCGATGCTTCCATCGTTGCGGCGCAGCTCGAATGCCTGCGTCAGCACGCCGGGAAGGCTGCCCCCTTTGAAGCCCAGGCCCTGCACACCGTCCGGCGCCGGCTGATACTCCAGGTGTCGGAGGGCGATGTCGGATCCTTCGCCGAAACTGCCGTCCGAGAGCGCCCGATAAAGGGAACCAAGCTCGTTGGCAGAACCGTCGGCGTAGTTCTCGGTCACCCGGTTTGCCTGGTCCTCATAGCTCGGAATCCGCACCGCTGCAATGGCTTCGGTACGAAATTGCTCGTCGAACGCCCATCTGTTCGCCGTGGCCCATCGATCACCGTCCCCGAGAACCGGATCGAAGACGGCGAGCGTGCTCGTCACCAGCGACGGCGTCGAGAATCCGTCCCAGCCGCCTGCAGCAGCGGCGTCGGCAATGGCGTCGGCACCGAGTCGGAACCGCAGGTAATCCGGGACGGCGTTGTCGCTCTCCTGGATCATCGCGGACACCATGTCGTCGAGCCGAACGGTGCGCGCGAGGTCGGTTGCAGCGATGCCGTCGTTCGGGAGACCGAGCCGATCGAGCGCCGCCGGATGGGCTCCGCCGTCGGTGCCCGGCACGTACCAGCGCTCCCAGTCGAGCAGGGAGATCTGCTCGTCCGGGTCGAGTTCACCGGCCGCGACGGCCCTCCCGTAGGCCGCGAGGTGCACGACCTTGACCGCCGATGCCAGAGGTTGCTGCTCGTCCGCACGATGTTCGACGGTGCGCCCTCGGCCGTCGTCGACAATCAAGCTCACGCTGTTCGGCTGCTGTTCGATGAGGCCGATCCACCCGTCGACGGTGTTCAGATCCGTCGAGGTCACGGGTTCGCATTCTGCGGGCGTACTGGGCTCGGAGTCGACCGACGGACTGGAACACCCCGTGGTGACGAGGACTGCCACGCATGCCGCGTACACGGCGACGGTCGAACGCATAGCTACTCCCATTCGTGTTTCGGAAATACGTAATTCCGTAATTATCGAACAGCGTAAGGCGCGCGTTGACCTCCAGCAATGGGAACACATGTTCGAATCGTGCTAGTCTGAACGCGCCGTCCGGGAGCTACCACTCGCGGACGGTCCACCGTGTTTCACCAGAATTTCGCGGGTCCAGGTAGGCGGAAACGAGTATGACGACATCCGACGCACCAGGCCCGGACTCCTCTGCAATCCTCCATCGATTGGGCGATCGATGGGTCGAAAGCGCGCCTTCTCGGTGCGCCCGCGGTCATGTCCTCGGCCCGCGAACCGTGCTGGTCGGGTCGAGGGCATGCTCCTGCGGACGCGGACATCACCGCACCCACGCGTGCAGACGATGTGGGCACGTCACCTTCAGCCCTCCCCTCGGATCGAGATGTTCGGACGCCAGCTTCGATTCACGAGGCGCGGAAAGAGGCACCTGAGCCTCGCCCGGGCGGTGGGTAGACAATCTAGTGTCATTGACAGCGACAGCCCGGACACGACCACCGATTTCGCCCGGCTGCGAAACGACTTCGCCCGCTTCATGATGGGGTACAAGTTCGGCATCGACGAGCTCATGACCAAGATCAACATCTTGAAGGAAGAGTTCACGCACATCCATCGGTACAGCCCCATCGAGCACGTCGGGTCCAGCCTGAAGACGCCGGAAAGCATCATCGCGAAAGCGCGGCGGAAAAATTGCCCACTCACACTCGGCGACATCCGCACCGGCATCGTCGACATCGCGGGCATCCGCATCACGTGCAGCTTCATCTCCGACACGTATCGCGTCGCCGACATGATTGGATCACAGACCGACGTCCGGGTTCTCGAGACGCGCGATTACATCGAGAACCCGAAACCCAACGGCTACAAGAGTCTTCACATGATCGTCGAGATTCCCGTGTTCATGAGCGACCGCATTCAGCCGGTTCCGGTCGAGCTGCAGATTCGCACCATCGCCATGGACTTCTGGGCGAGCCTCGAGCACAGGATCTTCTACAAGTACGACGGTACGATCCCCGGCCACCTCATGCAGGAGCTCACCGAGGCCGCAGCCAGTGCCAACAAGTTGGACATCACCATGGAGCGGCTGCACGACGAGGTAGCGGAAATCAAAAACAATGCGGACGACACCATTCAGTTGAACGCCATGCCCCCGATGGCTCTACCCCGTGAACTGTTGATCGCGATGATGGAGGCGGGCAGGCGTCTGTGATGCACGGTCTATCAGCTCATCTATCAATGTCTACGATGCACGCTAGAGTGCCCTAGTATCGCCGATACGCGACATCAACCTCATCGCGTCGTAGGGCGCGTACCCCTTCATGTCGTTGTCGAAATAGGCAAACACGTCGCGCTTCGACGACGTCCAGGCTTCGATGCGAGCCGCCCACACGTCGAGCGCTTCGTCGTCGTAGCCGCTCGCGTACAGCTCCTTGTCCCCGTGCAGACGCACGTACACGAAGTCGGTCGTAGGGGTGTCGAAAAACGGGTATCGCCCCGCCGTGTCGGCGACGACCAACGCGATGTTCTTCTCTCGCAGTAGCTCCGCTGCTTCCTTGACCTCGAAGCTGAGGTGACGCACCTCGAGGGCATACCGCAGAGGCCGGTCACGCTCGGTCGCGACGCTGACGCGATCGTCCGGCAACTTGTCGTCCCGCCGATCCGCGAAACTCGCTGCCTCCATGGTCGTTCGGGGCAGCATGTCGAAGAACGCAGCCAACTTCCGTGCGTCGTACTGGAAGTTCGGGGGCAACTGCCACAGGATCGGCCCCAGTTTCGGGCCCAGGCTCAGCACACCGGTCGCGAAGAAGTTCGCGAGCGCAGCCTCTGCGTCGACGAGTCTCCTGATGTGGGTGATGTAGCGACCACCCTTGATCGAGAAAACGAAATTCTCCGGGGTCTCGTCGCGCCACTTCACGAAGCTGGTCGGCTTCTGCATCGCATAGAACGTGCCGTTGATCTCGATCGACGACAACTTCTCGGACGCGAATTCCAACTCCCGGCGATGCGCGAGGCCCTTGGGGTAGAAATCCCCGCGCCAGGGCGCATACGTCCACCCCGAGATGCCGATTCGCACTTCCGGTGGCCGCCTCGCCGCTGACATGGACCCACACTATGCGCTTCGCGCCCGTGCACGGAAAGTGCCGCGCCAACGACACTTTGTGCGCACGGGCGGCGGAGCCGCCTCACGCCCGCTTCGCCGTCCGGTGCTACCGGCGTCGAGTCGGTAGCCTGGGCAGAGTGAAAGCTGCACCGACTCTCGGGGCTCTACTGCTGGCCTGCACCCTCGTCGGTGCCGATGCAGCGGCGAGTCCGTCCGTCGCGCGCACGCAGGTGCCTGTGACGGCGGTGCCTGCCTCGGGCCTGATCGCAGATCCGGCGCCGGTGACCTCCGATATGGTGGCCGGTGTGGGCTCCGAAGACGCCGCGGTTCTGGAGGGCGAGGCCGGGGAGGAGTCGTCCGGCTCGGAGTCGCGCACGTCGGCGTGGGACGAGTATCCCTATCTTCGGTACAACCTGTCGTTCGCACCCGGGGTCGGCGAGGCCCGATTGTCCTGGCAGGGAACGTCGATCAACCGAAACGATCTCGCGATGCACGTACGAACCGCCGGTGCCGAGGACTGGGGGCCCGCCGTCGCCACCGCCGCGCCCGAATCACCCGGCGGCATCATCGATCTCGCTGCCGACATCACCGATGTGCGCGGCGAGGTCGAGGTCATGGTCATCGACAGTCCCCGCGCAGACCGCTCCTTCGCCGAGGCGAATGCCGCTCCGGACGGCGCGTTCGCCGAGCCGGACACATACGACTTCGCTCTCCAACACATCACCGACACGCAGTACATCGCCCGCGACGACCCTGGCGTCTACGACGACATGACGCAGTGGACCGTCGACAATGCGGACCCACTCGACATCGAGTACAGCATGCACACCGGAGATATCATCCAGAGTTGGATTCGCCCTGGGGGCCGAGATGCGCAGTCTCGCATCGAGTTCGAAGATGCCGGCGAATCGATGAAGAAACTGGAGGACGCGGGTATTCCACACGGCGTCCTCCCAGGCAACCACGACAATCTGTGGAACGTGGCAGGCAAGCTCGTGCCGGGCATGCACGAGGAGAATCACGCGCTGTACAACGAGTACTTCGGCCCGCAGAGGTACCGAGATCAGCCGTGGTGGGGCAACTCGTTCACGTCCGAGGACAACTCCGCGCACTTCGACCTCCTCGACATCGCCGGGGCGAAGTTCCTGATGCTCTACATCGGGTACAACCCGCCGGAGAAGGTCATGAAGTGGGCCGAGCAGGTGCTCGAGGATCACCCCGACCGAAACGTCGTCATCGGCAGCCACTACTACCTCGAGGAGGACGGGGAGAAGAAGTTGATGGGGTTCGGCGACATCGGCTCGAGTTCGGGTCAGCAAATCTGGAACCGCCTCGTCCTCCCGTACGAATCGGTGTTCATGGTGCTGTCCGGGCACGTCGACGGCCAGGCCACAGTCGTCGACCGCAACGTCGACGACACCGGACGCACCGTCGTCCAGCTGCTCGCCGACTACCAGTACTTCGAGGTGGACGGGGAACGAACGGCGGGGTTCCAACGCCTCCTGCAATTCGACATCGATGCCGGCACGGTTGCCGTGACGACCCACTCGCCGACGCTCGGGCGCTTCGACGTCGAAGGTTTCGACCCCCGACGACGATTCGCTGCCGAGGACGGCGAGTTCGTCACCGATTTCACCTTGCGTGCCGACGTTCCGCGCGCGGTCAGCGCGTTGTAAAACCCACCGTTTCTCCACGTCGCGGCACGTCGGGCGTTAACGTCGAGACCGTGCCCACCGCAGAAGACCTGCTCACAGCCGTCCGGGGGTCGCCCGACGCCGTCGCTGTCCACGACCGAGCGGCATGGATCGACCTGTACGCCGAGAACGGCATCGTCAACGACCCGGTCGGCTCCAGGCCGCACCGAGGTCGCGACGCGATAGAGCGGTTCTACGACACCTTCATCGCGCCGAACACCATCAACTTCCACGTCGACCACGACGTCGTCTCCGGCATGTCCGTGGTCCGCGACCTCTCCCTCGAGACGATCATGTCGTCGGGCGCGACTCTGCACGTACCCATGCACCTGCGCTACGACCTCGTCGAGGAGAACGGGCAACTGAAAATAGCTCGGCTCGCTGCTCATTGGGAATTGTCGACGATGATCGGACAACTCTTGAGCGCCGGAACACGGGGGTTGACGGCATCGGCCGGGCTCACTCCTGCGCTGATCCGCAATCAGGGACTCGGCGGTGTAGTCGGCTTCATGGGCGGGTTGCGCGGAGTGGGAGCGAAGGGAAAGGTCGCGGCGCGGGACATCCTGCGATCCTCCGATTCACTTCGCGGCGCGAAATATCACAAGTGGATAGCCGCCGGCCGAACTGTAAGTGCCAGTGTCGATTCGGATGCCGGCCACGGTGTGGTGTTCGTCGACTTCCATGATCGTTCCCTGCGCGACTACTCCATCGAGGTTTTCACCGCCTAGGTTCATTCGCCGAGATCGAAGTTACGCATCGAGACGGTCCGATTCGGTGACACAACCTCGATTTCGGCGGGGGAAGCAACCCGGGCTACCTGCACTGTTGAAGCAGCGCATAATTGGTGACTATGCAGGCGGCTGGCCGGGCGGCGCTACTGGTGACGTTGACGGTTGCTGTCTCCGCTCTCGCGCCGTCGCTGACGCCGGGGGTGCTCGATTCGCTGTCCGGGGCACCGCCTGGACCGGCGCCGATGCAGGCACCGCTGCCTCCTCCGCCGCCGCCGGTTCCGCTGAGCACCGAGCAGATTTCCGCGCAGGTCAACCCCACGGTCGTCACCATCGCGGCTGAGTTCGGGTTATACGGCGTCGCGGGCACCGGCTTCGTCGTGGGCTCCGACGGCCTCGTCCTGACGAATTTTCACGTCATCGAGGAAGCGACCGAGGTGACGGCGGTGCACATGGGCAACGGCCTGATCTACAACGCGTCGGTGCTCGGCTACGACAAGACACGCGACCTGGCGGTTCTGCAACTGGCGACGGCGGCCGATCTGCCCGTTGCGTCGATCGGGAGCTCGTCGAACATCGGTGTCGGCGACGCGGTGACGGCCATCGGCAATGCCGCCGGGCAGGGCGTTCTGGTCCCGGCCCCGGGGAAGATCGTCGCACTCGACCGGACGGTGACCGCGCAGAGCTCCGTCGACGGGTCGCGCAACGAATTGGCGGGCATGATCCAGATCGACGCCGACGTGCGCGCCGGCGACTCCGGAGGCCCTCTGGTCGACGCCTTCGGCAACGTCGTCGGCGTCGACGCTGCGGGCCTGTCGGATGAAGCCCGCGCGACACAGGCACCCGAGGCGTACGCGGTTCCCATCGACGACGCGATGGGCGTCGTCGCGCAGATCCGCGAGGGCGTGTCCGGAGGGACGGTCCACGTCGGGCCGACGCCGTATCTGGGCGTCGCCGTGCAGGACGTGTCTGCG
>NZ_JBAWFH010000320.1:0-17583 GCF_049591685.1 Rhodococcus sp. (in: high G+C Gram-positive bacteria)
AGCTACAGGTGGCCGGCAAGCTCGACGCAACCCTCGGCGAGGCCTCAACAGCCAACGCTGCATCCGTGCGTGCGCGTGACCGCGCAGCTCGGCCGGGAGCGTTCGCGGACGCCGCGCTCCCACTCTCGATCGGCGCCTCGGTGCTCGGGTCGTTGCTCGTCGGAACAACGCTCTACGGGGACCTCGGCGGTACCGCCGGTGCGATGACGCCGATGGCGCTCGCCGTGCTGGTGCTCGTTCCGCTGGCCGCATTCGAGGCGACGTCTGCACTACCCGCCGCCGCAATCGCGCTGACGAAAGCCCGGGTGTCGGCGTCGCGCATCGTGGCTTTGCTCGACGCCGCCGAGCAACCTCGTCCGACACGAATCGAACCTCGTGTCGGCGCCGAGACGATGTCGGTCTTGAAGTCGGCGGGAGCGAGGGTTGCTGTGACAGGTTCCAGTGGAGCCGGTAAGACAACACTGCTGATGGGGCTGGCAGGGATTCTTCCGACGGCGGACGGCTCGGTCGAGGGCGGCAGATTCTTCGCCGAAGATGCGCACCTGTTCGAGACGTCGATTCTGGAGAACCTACGGGTGGCCCGCGGCGATGTCGACACCGACGAGGCCCTGCGTTCACTCGGCGAGGTCGGGCTCGCCGACTGGGTGGCGGAGCTACCCGAAGGCATCGATACGACGCTGGTGGGCGGAGCGCGGGCAGTGTCCGGCGGGCAGCGTCGACGGCTTCTGCTGGCACGAGCGCTGCTGTCGGACGCGCCGGTTCTCCTGTTGGACGAGCCCACCGAGCACCTCGACGATGCAGGTGGGGCAGCTCTTGTGCGTCGGCTGCTCGATCGCAACGGCGCGTTGCTCGGGAGGGACCGCGGTGTCGTGCTCGTCACGCACCGACTGCCCGCCGATACGGCTGCTGACCTGGTGATCGACCTGGATATTTCGCTGTCGGAGAACTCTGCCGAAATTCCTTTGCGCACTCCGTGAAGCGGGCGTACTTTGGCCAGTACACGAGAGAGGAGGTGGTCTGAAGTTGCATAACTCTAGGACGCGTGAGGTGGCTGCCCGCTAGCCGCTACCGCTGACGGATTCACTTTCGCGCGAGCGGCGAGCGAATCCCAGGCAGCTACCCGACCCCCGAGCCCTCGGTCCGTCCGACCGAGACCTGATACGTCAGGTACGGCTCGGGGGTCGTTCGCTTGCGCAGCCGAAAAAACTATGTGATGCGTGCTCACCCGATGTAACGCGCGAGACGCGCGGACAACCGGGGAGCGAGTTCACCGTCGGCGCCGATGCGTTCTTCGACGTATGCCAGATCAGCACCCTCGACGATGCCGTACAGGCGCTTGGCGCCACCGACCAGAGCGCCGGAGGTGGACCGGATGACAACGTCGGTTGCGAGCTCCCAGGACGACTGATTGAGTGCGTGACCGTAGAAGAGCTCGACGACGCCGGTGCTGTGCGTCAGCAGGAGTTCGATGACTTCCTCGTTGTCGCTGCCCTTCACGCCGTCGCCTCCGCTGATCCGCCAGAAGCCGAGTTCGCGCAGATCGGGGTGAGCGTAGTTTCCGTCGGAGTCGAGCCGCCACGAACGCGATTCCCAGGCAAGGTATCTCCCACCATCGTGGGAGATGACGATCTGTTGACCGAAGGCGTACTCCTGCCCGGATTCGGGATCGCGGCCTTCGCCCTCGCCTCGCCACACTCCGACCAACGGCAACAGTGCCAGCAGGGCGGGATTGAGATCCGGACCCAACCGCAGGTTCGCGGTGTCCTCCGGGTGCGGCAGGTCGGGAAGAGTCGGAATGTTGCGCGTCGACGTGGACGCGAACTTCTCGGCTGCCTCGGCTATCGCCTCGTTGGCAGAGCGAGTGTCGTCCGACCCGTCGGCTGCGCGGTCACTCACGATTCTTCGGTGACCAAGCGGTAGACGACGTACAGCGAGAACGCGATGATGGCTACTGCGGCCAGGACCAGCAGTGCCTCGAAGAAGATGACCACGGCCACGAGTTTAGACCCAGCTGCACACAGGCTCGAATCCCGCCCTCGGCTACGGATCCTTTTCGTGGCATCTCCCAGAAATCACGGGGTCGATTTCGTACATCTACGGTGCATGTCTTCGGATTGGCTGCGGCACGGTACCTTCCTCTCTGAGCGCCGGACCCGGGGAAGAAGCAGTCCGGCGCGTTCTTGTGCACGAAACGCACTGGATCACGTTTTGGATCTACTGGGGGAGGACCCGTTCATGCGGCGCCGAACACGTGCTGGCTCGAAAATGTGCGCAACCTGGGCAATGGCCACAGCGACAGCTGCCGCGCTGCTCCTGGTGCTACCGGTCGCTGCCTCTGCCGCGCCCGGCTCCGAACTGCCGACGCCGGGATCCGCCGACAGTGGTTCGAGTGACAGTGGTTCGAGTGACAGTGGTTCCGGGGGGAGTGGCTCCGCAGGTACCGAACCCGACATCGATCCCAACAACTACGCGCAGGAATGCCCGGACGTGCTGATGCTCGCCGTATCGGGCGCAACGGACGCCGACGCAGACCGCGATCCACTCGACGAGCAGGAGCGCTCTCCGATCTCGAACTGGGTGGGCAACGTCACACTGCCCACCGGGCAGGCGAACTCGACCAATCCGGGCTCCGTGGGATGGCTCTACGTGCCGTACCCGTCGACCTACGGTGTCGACATCTTCAGCGTTCCGTCGTACCAGGACTCGACCCTCGAGGGCGTCGCGTCCACGAACAGGCTGCTGGACGAGTACAAGATCAAATGCGGTGACGGCACGAAGTTCGTTCTCCTCGGTTACAGCGTCGGCGGCGAGGTCGTCGAGCGCGTGTCCATGGAACTCGGCCACCGCGACCCGAATGCGCTCGTCACCGGTGACGACATTGCAGGTGTGGTGATGATCGGCGCGCCGTACCGTCCCGCGGGCGTTCCCAACTTCGACGAGCCAGGGCCGTCGCGCGGCGGATTCCAGTCGTCGACCCCGAAGGACTACGGCACCCTGAACGACAAGGTGACGTGGTCGTGCCGGCCGTACGACCTGGCATGTGACGCTCCCGACGACATCGTCGCGTTGCAGTTGGCGCTCGGCGTGCTCGGGCAGATGCGATTCACGCTGCTCAACCCGGTGCAGACGATCTCCGACTTCGCGCAGGCCGTCACCTCGATTGCCACGCGTGCCATCGTCGACATCGCGACCAACAAGAATTGGCTCGAATCGAACGAGACGCTTCTCGAGGTGTTGCTGAAGGTCTCGGACAAGGCGTACGACGTCGACGTCGAATCCGGCATGGCACAACTGACGCCGGAACAGCTCCTCGCCGATCTCAATTGGGCGATGGGCCCGGGAGCGGAAACGGTTCACCGCAAGCTGCGCGCCGAAGGCGAAGGGCTGATCGAGAACAACAAGGGCATCGTCGACGTCGTCGTCGAGCCGTACATCTTCATCGGCTTCCTGCAGCACCTGCTGTACTGGAACAACAACCCGGGCGACGGTCGGGCGTGGGAAAGCGAAAAGATCGTCGCCTGGATCTCCGAACTCGCACAGGAGGAACGGGAGCGTAAGAACACGATGGACGCACCTCTCGCGCCTTCCGAAGTGGACCCGGCGCCGGTGGCAGATGGCGCGCCACTGCCCGAAGCGGCACGCGAGCCCGATCCGCAGACCCTCCCGACACCCGGAACCCTCACGCGTGAAAGCGATCTCGGTGCATTCCTCGAATCGCTCGGCCTCGTTCGGCCCGGTGTGTTCGAGCCGAGGTACGAGTCGGTTCCCGCACCGGTCGAAGCACCGTCGACGGACATCGTCCCGGAGATCTCACAGCGGTAGTTCCCGCGCGAGTCGCACAGACACGAAAGAGCCCCCGCACCGAAGGAAAAGGTGCGGGGGCTCTTTCGTGCCTACGAAGCGATCAGGCTCCGACGGTTACCGTCGCCGAATGAATGCCTGCACCTTCCGGTGCGATCTCGGCCTGGCCGTTGCCCGACGAGGACAACGCGCGAAGCGTCCACGTGCCGGGGGCCGCGAAGAAGCGGAAATCTCCGGTGCCGGACGCGACGACCTCGGCGGTGAACTCGCCGGTACCGTCGAGCAGACGCACGAACGCGCCGCCCACGGGCTCACCGTCGGACGCGAGAACGCGGCCGGTGATGACCGTTTCCTTCTCCACGTCGACGCCGGCGGGAATGGTTTGGCCCTGAACGGGTGCACCACACATATCAGTGAACCTCCAACTCGATGGGAGCTCCGACGAGGGAGCCGTACTCGACCCAGCTGCCGTCGTAGTTCTTCACGTCCGACTTGCCGAGAAGTTCCTTGAGGACGAACCAGGTGTGGCTCGAGCGCTCACCGATGCGGCAGTACGCGATGGTGGCCTTGTCCTCGTCGTAACCCTTTTCCTTGTACAGGGCTTCGAGGGCGCCGTCGTCCTTGAACGTGCCGTCCTCGTTGGCGGTCGTGCTCCACGGGATGTTGATGGCACCGGGAACGTGGCCACGCTGCTGCGCCTGCTCCTGCGGAAGGTGGGCGGGCGCGAGGATCTTGCCGGAGAACTCGTCGGGCGAGCGTACGTCGATGAGGTTCTTGTTGCCGATGGCGTCGATGACCTCGTCGCGGAAGGCGCGAATCGACAGGTCGGGTGCCTCGGCGCGGTACTGCGTGTTCTCGCGGGTGACGACGTCCTTGGACAGCGGGCGTCCGTCGAGTTCCCACTTCTTGCGGCCACCGTCGATGAGCTTGACGTCCTTGTGGCCGTACAGCTTGAAGTACCAGTAGGCGTAGGCGGCGAACCAGTTGTTGTTGCCGCCGTACAGCACGATCGTGTCGTCGTTCGAGATGCCCTTGGAGGACAGCAGACCGGAGAACTGATCCTGGTTCAGGAAGTCGCGGCGAACCGAATCCTGCAGATCCTTGCGCCAGTCGAGCTTGACGGCACCTTCGATGTGGCCGCCGTCGTAGGCGCTGGCATCCTCGTCGACCTCGACGAAGACGATCTTCGGTGCGTTCAGGTTCTGCTCGGCCCAGTCGGCAGAGACCAGGACGTCGGAGCGAGCCATGGGTTTCCTTTCGGTTCTTCTTTGATTCGGTCGGTGGTTGGGTCGAGCGTCAGGCGCGTGCGGATTGTGTCCGCAGCCGCGCCACGAGGGGGTAGATCTGGCAGCCGAGGCAGAACGCGAACGCTGCATTCAAAAATGCTGCGAACAGAGCGAAACCGGTCGCGACGGCGCCGACGACGGGTGCACCGAGGGCGAACCCGAGCACGCCTGCGGCCGCGAAAACGAAGCCGACGAGCTGCGCGAACCGCAACGAAGCAACGGGCTCGCGTTCCGTCGTCGGAACGAGACGAGGTGCGACCAGCGTCGCGAAGACCGCCCCGTACGGGCTGCGACGCGGCCCGAGGGCGGCGCCGATGGCGAACACCACGGCCTGAGCAGCCAGCACCGACGCGGCGACTGTGGTCGATGCGGTGGTCAGGACGAGAACTGCGGCCAGAACAGCGGTGGTAATCCAAGCCGCGAAACGCGGCCCACGGACATCGACCTGGTCGACGGCGGTAGAGGTGAAAGCGGACATCGTGTGTCGAGGCTCCTGCGTTCGGTATGAACGGAACAACTGCATGAATGAACAACTGCATCAACGAACAATTGCGTGGATGAACGAATTGCTGCGGGCGATGGACCTACGGCATTCATCGGCGTCTCGAGAAGGTGGCCTGGCAGCACCGAAAAGGGTGCAGCGGCATTCGAGTGGTCAGCAGCAGCGACAGCAACAACCGCCCAGTCGGCACAGGTCTACCGTGCGACGACTGGTGAGCAACAGCTCATGGCGGGACAACACAGGGTGGAGCATACCGGACGACGATGAGCGAGAAGAACTAGCGGTTCACCAGGGCGGATCGCAACGCCCCGGGTGTGGGTACGCCGGAGATGCGGGAGGTCTCGGTCAGTGTTTCGTCGAGAACGAACGTGGTCGGCAGCGACATCACGCCCATCGCACGCGCCAGCTCGGGATGTGCGTCGATATCCACTTCGAGTTCGACGGGACCGCTCACATCCCCGAGAACCTGGCCGATCACTCGGCGCACTGCGGCGCACGGGCCGCACCAGTCCGCCGAGAAGTGAAGGACGGTGACAGTGCCCGCCGAGGCACCGGCGTCGACGAGCAGCCGGATACGTTGCGGCGACGTCTCCGCGTGCGAGGTCGGCCGGACCTTGCCGCCTCGCCCCCGCAGCAGCAAACCCATCGCCGTCGCGGCGACCAGGACGAGAACGAGAACTGTGATTCCGGTCATGGCTCCTCGATCTGATTGAGATCGATGGTCAGGTTCTCCGCGTTCCCTTCGATGACGATCTGCGAGCCCTCGGCATACACGTCGGTGGGCAGTACCCCGAAGGGCAACGTCTGCCGGTCGATCGTGCGGGTGAACAAGCCCAGCACCGCTCCCTCGGCGAACTCCGGAATGCTGAAATCGGCATTTCCCTCAGGGCCGAAGTAGAAGTCGCTCGCGACGATGTCGACGCTGTCACCGGACAGGATCAAGTCGGCCTGCACGCTCACCTTCGTCTCGATCGGTCCGACGGGCACCGTGCCGGTGAGAACAACCCCTCCGTTGGTTGTCATCCCCGAGCCTCCCGAACCGCCCGTGCCGTCCGACTTGTCCGCCGGAGGAGCGGAAACCTGCAGGTCGACGATGCCGAGGAAGCGCCCGAGGTCGGTGGCCTCGATCCTCACGCGGCCGTCGAGTTCGTCGACCGGCACGGCGTCGACCGCACCGTCGACCAGGTCGGACAACGGAACCGAGACGCCCCGCAGATTGGCCTCGACGGTCGTCGAACCGACATAGTCGTTGGGGACGTCCTGCGCTCGGATCTCGACGTTCTGGTACTTGCCCTCTGCTGCCTGGGTGAGGAACGGGAACCCGTGCATGATCACCTGCGGGTCCGACGACAGGTCACCGCCGTCGCGGATGGCGCGCGAAACTCGGTACTCGGAGTACGCGGCGGCGCCGAAGTCCACGACGACTGCCAGTGCCAGAAGACTCACGAGTCCGATGATCAGTTTGCGCATGCCGACCATTGTGACCGAAGCATCGGGCACTGCGGCGGGCGGACGGCTGCGCAGGCACGCTAGTCTTGCTGCTTGACGCGCCAACGAGTCCTACCCGGAGTCTGCGGCCATCGAACGACAACGACTCGACTAGCCGTCGACGTGACTGCAGTAGGAATGGAGGCTGTGTGGAGCTCCTGCTTCTGACCTCCGACCCAAATCCGGAGGCTGTTCTGCCGTCCCTTGCGCTACTCGCGCACCATGTACGGCCCGCCCCGACCGAAGTGTCCTCACTTCTCGAAGCGGGATCGGCAGATATAGCACTTGTCGACGCGCGTACGGACCTCGCAGCAGCGCGCGGACTCTGCAGACTGCTCGGAAGCACCGGCTCGGCCATTCCGGTCGTCGCGGTACTGACCGAGGGCGGGCTCGTCGCCGTCAACTCCGACTGGGGTCTGGACGACATCCTTCTGCCCGGCACCGGCCCCGCTGAGCTCGATGCACGGCTGAGGCTGCTGGTCGGCCGTTCGGGGGGCGTCGCCAGCCCGGAAGCATCCGGCAAGATCACGCTCGGCGAGCTCGTCATCGACGAGGGCACGTACACCGCCAGGCTGCGAGGTCGACCACTCGACCTCACGTACAAGGAGTTCGAGCTCCTCAAATACCTGGCTCAGCACGCCGGTCGCGTCTTCACCCGCGCGCAGCTGCTGCAGGAGGTGTGGGGATACGACTTCTTCGGTGGTACCCGCACCGTCGACGTCCACGTTCGACGCCTCCGCGCCAAGCTGGGCACCGAGTACGAATCTCTGATCGGCACCGTCCGCAACGTCGGGTACAAGGCGGTGCGGCCGAGCCGCAGCGCGAAGAGCGGTTCGGCAGGGTCCGACGACGATGTCGACCTGTCGCCCGACCACGGCCCGGGCCCGCAGCTCAGCACGCTGGGCCGCATTTCCCACGGAAGCGTCGACCAGCGGTCATGAGCAACACCTTCGACATCGAGCGCCTCGACTCCACGTCCGCGCAGGAGGTATTCGACGACGTCAGGCTGCTGGCCCGGCGAGCAGCGGAGGCCGACGGCACCGCGCCGTTGTCGGAGCAAGCTCTCAAAGCGCTCGCGCCCGACAGCGACGACATCCACCTGATTGCGACCGCCGCAGGCCGGACGGTGGGTTACGCGGGCGTGGCGTCGGCCGCGTCGAGTTCTTCGTCGATGTCGGAAGCCGTCGTGGATCCGGATTTCCGACGCCGCGGCGTCGGGAGTGCCCTGGTCGAGCGAGCGCTCTCGGAGGGCGGTGCCGGCGCAAGAATCTGGGCGCACGGCAATGTTCCCGCCGCGCAGGCCCTCGCTTCGAATCTGAATTTGGCAGTGGCTCGTGAGCTACTGCAGATGAGACGTCCGCTCGCGACACCCGCGCTGCCTGAAGTTGTTGTGCCGCAGGGTATTACGCTACGAACGTACCGGGGCCACCAGGACGACGCGGAGCTTCTGCGTGTCAACAATGCTGCCTTTTCTTGGCATCCCGAGCAAGGCGGTTGGACCGAGAGGGACATCGCCGAGCGTCGTGAAGAACCGTGGTTCGACCCCGCTGGAGTTTTCCTCGCCTTCGAGGAGGGAACCGACGACCTGCTCGGATTCCACTGGACCAAGGTTCACCCGGCCGAGGCCGGTGAGGACGAGATCGGCGAGGTGTACGTCGTCGGCATCGATCCGAAGGCCCAGGGGCGGGGGCTCGGACGCGTCTTGACGCTGGCCGGCCTGCATTACCTGCACGGGCGCCGACTCGCCGACGTGCTGCTCTACGTCGAAGCCGACAACGCCGCCGCCGTGCATACCTACGAACGGCTGGATTTCACGCGCTTTCACGTCGATACCGCCTACTCGCGCGCATAGAAGCGGGCTCGCTGCCAGTCTGTTCATCTTCCGTTAACCGGCGTGGGGGCAACCGTCTACCGGCTCCCCCTACCTTCTCTTTGGGTGGCGCCGACGCTGCCCGGTGCCAGGGGAGATCTTTTTTGCCTGCACCGACACTCTCGCAACCGAGTCGAAAGACGCGGTCAGCGAACACGGCAACAAGATTCCCCGGAGGAAACAGGTGAAGCTCAAGCGCAGCGCGTCCCTCGTAGGCGCAGTCGCTCTCAGCACCATGCTGCTGGCGGCATGCGGTAGCGATGCGAACGTCGAATCAGTCGACGCTTCCGAGTCGGCAGCCACGTGCGAGGGTAAGACCCCTCTGACTGGTGAAGGCTCGTCCGCACAGCAGAACGCGATGTCCAACTTCACGTCCATCTACGCAGGTGTCTGCTCCGACAAGGCCGTCGAGTACACCACCAGCGGCTCCGGCAATGGCCGCACCCAGTTCGTCGCAGGCCTCGTCGACTTCGCCGGCTCCGACTCCGCCATCAAGGACGAGCAGGCAACCCAGGCTGCAGAGCGTTGCGCAAGCAACCCCGCATGGAACCTCCCGCTCGTCTTCGGGCCGGTCGCCATCGCCTACAACCTCGAAGGCGTCGACAACCTCGTCGTCGATCCCACCGTTGCAGCACGCATCTTCAACGGTCAGATCACCACCTGGAACGATCCCGCCATCGCTGCACTCAACGAGGGCGTCGAGCTCCCCGCAGAGCCGATCACCCCGATCTACCGCTCCGACTCGTCGGGCACCAGCGACAACTTCCAGCGCTTCCTCGCTGCATCCGCACCCGAGGCCTGGACGCTCGACCACAGCTCCGACTGGGCCGGTGGAGTCGGCGAAGGCGCCAACGGTTCGTCGGGTGTCGCCCAGGCAGTCGCCGCTACTCCCGGCTCGATCACCTACGTCGAGAAGGGCTTCGCGGACCAGGAAGGACTCGGCGCAGCCAGCGTCGACTTCGGCAACGGACCGGTGGAGCTCAGCAGTGAGTCCGCTGCCGCAGCCATCGACAAGGCCGAGTTCTCGGGCGAGGGCAACGACCTCGTCATCGACATCGACGCTCTCTACTCGAGCAACGAAGCCGACAGCTACCCGCTGGTTCTCGCGACCTACGAGATCGTCTGCTCCGCCGGCTACGACGCCGACACCTCCGCAGCAGTCAAGTCGTTCCTGCTCAGCGCTGCGAACGAAGGCCAGCAGGGCCTCGAGGAAGCCGGATACGTCCCGCTGCCCGAGTCCTTCAAAGCGCGCCTCGAAACTGCGATCAACGCGATCGCCTGATTCAATAACAGACGAGATCCTGTTCCGGCGCCACGGTCACGAGCCGTGGCGTCGGGGTAGGGCTCCCGTCGTCAACCAACACTTGAGAGACGTGACGGTATGAGCGACACCCACTCGATCACCGGCATACCCGGCGCGGACAATCTTGCCGCGAGCGGCGCGCCGCGGAACACGGAAGAATCCAAGCCATTGCCCGACAACAAAGCCAAGGGCGGCACAGTAGTACGCCCGGGTGACCGGATCTTCTCCACCCTCGCCACGGGCTCGGGTGTCTTCGTCATCGTGCTCATCGCAGCGATCGGCGCGTTTCTCCTGTGGCGGGCCATTCCCTCGCTGCAGAACAACACCGTCAACTTCATCACCTACAACGGGCAGTGGAACACCTCGGACACGGCCGCGATGGTGTTCGGTATCCGCGACCTGTTCCTGGTGACCGCGACCGTGTCGATCTTCGCGCTCATTCTGGCCATGCCGGTGGCGCTGGGAATCGCGATCTACCTCACCAATTACGCGCCCAAAAGGGTCGCCGGGCCGCTCGGCTACGTCATCGACCTGCTCGCTGCAGTTCCGTCGATCGTGTTCGGCCTCTGGGGCCTCTACGTTCTCGCACCCGCCATCGGCCCGTTCGCCGAGTGGCTCAACGGCAGCCTCGGGTGGTTTCCGCTGTTCGCCACCGGCTCGGTGTCGATCATCGGCGGTGGAACCATCTTCACCGGCGGCATCGTGCTGGCCGTCATGATCCTGCCGATCATCGCAGCCGTCACCCGCGAAGTCTTCGTTCAGACGCCGAAGGGTCAGATCGAAGCAGCTCTCGCACTCGGCGCGACGCGCTGGGAAGTTGTTCGCACGACCGTCATCCCGTTCGGCAAGTCCGGCTTCGTCTCCGGATCCATGCTCGGCCTCGGCCGCGCACTCGGCGAGACGATCGCCCTCTACATCATCATCCGCAGCGTTCAGTCATCCTTCGGATGGACCCTGTTCGACGGTGGCAGCACCTTCGCCACGAAGATCGCACTCGCCGCCGGTGAGTTCAACAACCAACTGCAGGCCGGCGCCTACATCGCGGCAGGCCTCGTGCTCTTCGTACTGACCTTCGTGGTCAACGCGGGCGCCCGCGCCGCCATCGCAGGAAAGAAGGACTAGGCCATGACCGCAACCATGGATCGCCCGGTCAAGGAACCGACCTTCAAGGGCGTCAGCGCCCGTCGTAAGTTCTCCAACGGATTCGCGACCGTCCTCGTCAGCCTCGCCGTGCTCGTCGCTCTGGTGCCGTTGGTGTGGGTGCTGTTCACGGTCATCTCTCGCGGACTGAGCGCAGTCGTCGAGCCCGCGTGGTGGCAGAACTCCCAGGCAGGCATCACCCAGTTCATCGCAGGTGGCGGCGCTTACCACGCAATCGTCGGCACTCTGATGCAGGGATTGTTCTGCGCACTGATCTCCATCCCCATCGGCATCTTCGTCGCCATCTACCTCGTCGAATACGGCGTCGGTACCAGGCTCGCCAAGATCACCACGTTCATGGTCGACATCCTCACCGGTGTGCCGTCGATCGTGGCCGCGCTGTTCATCTACACGCTCTGGATCGCCACGTTCGGCTTCGAGCGTTCCGGACTCGCAGTTGCTCTCGCCCTGGTGCTGCTGATGATCCCGGTCATCGTCCGGTCCTCGGAAGAGATGCTGCGCATCGTTCCGCAGGACCTGCGTGAGGCGTCGTACGCCCTCGGTGTGCCCAAGTGGAAGACCATCGCCAAGATCGTCGTCCCGACGGCACTCTCCGGAATCGTCACCGGCATCATGCTGGCGCTGGCCCGAGTCATGGGTGAAACCGCACCGGTCCTGATTTTGGTCGGTTCGGCAACAGCGATCAACTTCAACCTGTTCGGCGGCCCGCAGACCTCTCTGCCACTGATGATGGTCGACCTGCAGAAAGCAGGAACCGGCGCGCTCACCTCCGAGCGCATGTGGGGAGCAGCGTTGACGCTGATCCTGATCATTGCTCTGCTCAACATCGGCGCGAAGTTGGTTTCCAAGTTCTTCTCGCCCAAGAACTTCTGACCGCTCGCCCCACCTGGCCTTCAAAGCCCAAGAACCTCAGGAGCCGACCATGGCAAAACGTCTCGACCTCAAAGACGTCAACATCTACTACGGCAAGTTCCACGCCGTCCAGAACGTCACCCTCGCAGTTCCGCCTCGCGGCGTCACCGCCTTCATCGGCCCGTCGGGTTGCGGTAAGTCGACTGTCCTTCGCTCGCTCAACCGCATGCACGAGGTCACCCCGGGTGCCCGCGTCGAAGGTTCCGTGCTGCTCGACGGCGAAGACATCTACGGCACAGGCGTTGACCCCGTCGGCGTTCGTCGCACCATCGGCATGGTCTTCCAGCGCCCCAACCCCTTCCCGACGATGTCCATTCGCGACAACGTCGTCGCCGGCCTGAAGCTGCAGGGTGGCCGGGGCAAGAAGGAGCTCGACGAGATCGCCGAGCGTTCCCTCAAGGGCGCGAACCTGTGGAACGAGGTCAAGGACCGCCTCGATAAGCCCGGCGGCGGGTTGTCCGGCGGCCAGCAGCAGCGTCTGTGCATCGCCCGTGCGATCGCGGTTCAGCCCGACGTTCTGCTCATGGACGAGCCGTGCTCGGCACTCGACCCGATCTCCACGCTCGCCATCGAGGACCTCATCGGTGAGCTCAAGAAGGACTTCACGATTGTGATCGTCACGCACAACATGCAGCAGGCAGCGCGCGTGAGCGATCAGACCGGCTTCTTCAACCTCGAGGCCACCGGCAAGCCCGGCCAGCTCATCGAGATCGACGACACCGAGAAGATTTTCTCCAACCCGACGCAGAAGGCAACCGAGGATTACATCTCGGGCCGCTTCGGATAGACCGCACCACAAAAGATCCCCCGCTCACCGAAAGGTGGTCGGGGGTTCTTTCGTACGCGACGGCACTCGAGAGACTGGGGGCCGGTAGAGGAGAACGTCCCGATCGACGAACGTGACGTTCTCCTCGCCGGAAGTCAGGCCTTGGGTAGCTTGTTTGCGTTGAGCTCGACGGGGAGTTCGCCGGTGACGAGGAAGATCACGCGACGGCCGACCTCCACCGCATGGTCGGCGAAACGCTCGTAGAAGCGGCCGAGCAGGGTGACGTCGACTGCGGCTGCAACGCCGTGCTTCCATTCGCGGTCCATGAGGACCGTGAACAGGTGCCGGTGCAGATCGTCCATCGCCTCGTCTTCTTCACGAAGCTTGGCTGCGCGCTCGGGATCGCGGGTTTCCAGAACCTCACGTGCCGACGCACCGAGCTGCACGGCGATGCGGCCCATTTCGGCGAAGTAGCCGTTGACCTCTTCAGGCAGCGTGTGCTTGGGGTGGCGACGACGAGTGATTTTGGCTACGTGCAGGGCGAGGGCGCCCATTCGATCGATGTCCGCGACGATCTGAATGCCGGAGACGACGGAACGGAGATCGCCTGCCACCGGTGCCTGCAGCGCGAGCAGGGAGAAAGCCTTCTCCTCGCACACCGCACTGAGTTCGGTGATCTTGTCGTGTTCCGAGATGACCTGCTCGGCCAGCACGAGATCTGCTTGGAGTAGGGATTGGGTGGCCTTGTCCATGGCGGATCCGGCCAGAGCAGCCATCTCACCGAGAAGGTCGGCCAACTCGTTCATCTGTTCGTTGTAGGCGACGCGCATAAGCGCAAAGTTTAGTGTGCCGCTCTGACTGGTTGGCGGTCACGTGGGTGAACGGGACGTGAATGGATCTTTTTGGGTCAGGCGCAGGTGTCGTCGGCCGCGTTGGTGAAGGCGAGATTCTCGGGCAGCGGCGGCGCCCCGGTGACGCCCTCGGCCCGGGTGGCCTCGACGGACTGTCCGACCGGTGCAGGTGCGTTGGTGTAGCCGGGGTAATCGGAGCCGAGCACGACTTCGACGACGTCGTCCAACCCTGCGGACTCCTCGATGACAGCACCCGGGATGGTGGAGGCGACGGTGGCCGCGTCCGATTCCTGTCCGGGCGAGTAGCGCACGACGGTTTGCTGGGCGGTACCCACGAAGTTGCCCACCGTCAGGATCTGGAACCCGTAGGTCGCGAGCTCGTCCGAGGCGGTCGAAGCCATGCCTGCGATGTCCGATGCATTGGAGACCTGGATGGACACGGTGGTCGGATCGACGGCCAGGACTGGGGCCGTCGGTGCCGCAGTCGTCTCCGGTGCGGGCGCTGCATCCTTGCGTTCCTCACCGGGAAGGGGGAGGTCGTCGATGATCGCCTTGAACAGCGCTGCAATCGCCGAGTCGACGGGAATCTCGTTGCCCCAGTCGTTGGTGCCGTCGGTCGGCAGTGTCAGGAAAGTGACGGCTCCGGCATCGACGTTCTGCAGCGACCGGCCCAGTGTGACCAGGTCCTGCGTCTTCACGTTCTCCACGAAGGTGTCGCGGGTGAACGCGTTGACGAAGCCATTGAGTTTGCCCGGATCGAGCAAGACCTTGTTGGAGAGCGCAGACCTTAGCAACGACGACAGGAACCGCTGCTGGCGCTTGATCCGGCCGTAGTCACCGTTGCCCTCGGATTCGACGTTGCGGGCGCGCACATAATTGAGGGCGGTGCGACCGTCGATGCGCTGCTCGCCCACAGTGGGCAGAACCGTGCCGAGCTCGTAATCGACCAGTGGCTGCGGGGTGCAGACCTCGACGCCGCCCACCTCGTCGACCATCGATTCGAAGCCGGCGAAGTCCATGCCGACGAAGTGTCCGATCCTGAGTCCTGAGATCTTTTGAATTGTCTTGACGAGGCATTTCGGGCCGCCGAGCGCGTACGTCGCGTTGAGCTTGTCGCCGTCCGCTTCCGGGAACATCTCGCCGGTATAGGTGTTCGTCTGGTTGTCGAACGCCTCGCACTGCGGGCGCTCGACGTCGAGGTCTCGGGGAAACGACACGGCGACGACGCGGCTGCGGTCTGCCGGGATGTTGACGAGCATGACCGTGTCGGATCGGGCGCCTTCCGCGTCTGCGACGGTACCTGCGCCGATCTCACCGCTGGCGCCCGCGCGCGTGTCGGTTCCGACGATCAAATACGTCTCGTCGCCGTATTGTCCCTCGGCGTCGACGACGTCCGTGGAGTCCGGGTCGAGCGCGGCGACCTGGGCGAATCCGCGGTCGGTACTGCGTAGGTACCCCCACACGACGCCGGTGAGGGCCACCGACAGGATCGCGACGACGGAGACGAGCCCCCGGGCGACGTTGCGGATGCGCTTGCGGCGTCGGACCTTGCTCATGGCGAGGCGGGTGAGCGCGGGGCGATCCTCTGCCGGGTTCCCGACGGCTTCCGGTTTCGCGGGCGTCGGCGGGGGCGTGCGATCGGTGATCGGGGCGATCTTCTCGGTCGGTGCCTCGACATGGGGGCGCTCGGCTGCCGCACCGACGTTGCCACCCTCCGATCTGCCCATCAGTTCCGCGACGGAGACCTGGTCCGACCTGTCCGACTTGCTCGACTTGTCCGTCGGCCGCTTACGCAGGCGGCCGAGTCGGCCGCTTGCGCCGGGCGGCTTGGGTGCGTCAGGCCTGTCGGGCGCGCTGTCAGAAGGCTCGCTCGGGGGTGAGTCGGAAGCCGGGGCGTCACGCTGGATCCGGGCGATCGGACGCTCCCACGGCGCCCGTCTTTCGGACGCGGGCTGGCCCGGATCTCGGTCGTCACCCACGGATTGAGAACCTGGCCTTCCTAGCGCATGAACATTGCCGACCATCGGGCAATCCCAGCAATGATACTGACGAAACCTGTGGGGTCCACTCAGCGCAAATCCCCCGGTAAAGGGCGAGGTCAGCCGCCGGAATGCATGAGGTCGGCGCCCGTCGGCACGGACACGTCTTCGGGGTCGTCGAGCCAACCCTCGGGAAGTGACACGGCGCCGGGGGAACCCTGTCGGCCGCGCGGGCCCTCGGCGTCCTTGGGGAAGGGCACAGTGGGGTCGAGTTGGGCAAGAAGATCATCGAGTTCGGGAAGCGTCTTCACCAGCGCCATCTGTACGCGTACCTCGGAACCCGCGGGAAAGCCACGTAGGTACCAGGCGACATGCTTGCGTAGTTCGCGTAGGCCCTTGTCCTCGCCGTGGTGGTCGGCCAGCAGCTCCGCGTGACGCCTGATGATGACCGCCACCTCGCCCAGCGTCGGTGGCGTGGGCTCCGGACGACCGGCGAAGCGCGCACTCAGTTCGGCGAAAAGCCAAGGACGGCCCAGGCAACCCCGGCCGACGACGACCCCGTCGCAGCCGGTCTCGTCCATCATCCGTACGGCGTCGGACGCAGAGAAGATGTCGCCGTTGCCGAGGACGGGAACGTCGGTGACATGCTCTTTCAGTCGCGCGATCTGCGACCAATCGGCTGTGCCCGAGTACCGCTGCGACGCGGTCCGCGCGTGCAGAGCGACTGCGGCAGCGCCCTCCGCAGCGGCAATACGGCCTGCGTCGAGGTGGGTGTGATGCTGATCGTCGATCCCGACACGGAATTTGACGGTGACCGGGATGTCGGTGCCCTCGGTTGCCTTGACGGCAGCTGCGACGATGCGGCCGAAGAGGGCCCGCTTGTAGGGCAAGGCCGCTCCGCCGCCCTTCTTGGTGACCTTGGGAACGGGGCAGCCGAAGTTCATGTCGATGTGGTCGGCCAGGTTGTCGTCGACGATCATCTTCGCGGCGGCATAGGTGGTGTCGGGATCGACCGTGTAAAGCTGCAATGACCGGGGCGATTCGGTGGGGCCGAAAGTGGTCATGTGCATGGTCGCCGGTTGGCGCTCGACGAGGGCACGAGCGGTGACCATCTCGCACACGTACAGGCCGGACGTGCTGCCGGCGCGGGCGATTTCTTGTTCGCGGCACAGTGTGCGGAACGCCACGTTGGTGACGCCCGCCATCGGGGCGAGAACGACCGGGCTGTCGAGCTCGAGTGATCCGATCCGCAGTGTCATGGGTAGAGCCTCGTTCGGTGTCGATGAAGGTGTTCGATAACGATCGACGCCCGGCACCGAAGCGGTGCCGGGCGCGATCGACGTGCTAGGTGGATCAGGAGGCCTGCTTCTCGGCCTTCTTGGCCTCGCGGGCGAGCGACCGGTCGCGCATTTCCTCGAACTTGGTGGCCTGACGCTCGAGATCCTCCAGGAAGGCTGCGAGCTCCTCGCGTCGGTTCTCGCCGCGGCCGGTGAAATCTTCGCGCTCGAAGATTCGCCACTTGCGGAGAACGGGCCAGACGACGTCTTCGAGGTGCTGACGCAGGTCGTAGATGCCGTGCTTGGCCATGAGCACACCGTTGCGACGGAAATTCGGCATCCCGGCGCCCGGCATCTGGAAGTTCATGACGATGTCCGATACCGCGT
>NZ_JBAWFH010000321.1:0-12673 GCF_049591685.1 Rhodococcus sp. (in: high G+C Gram-positive bacteria)
GACGACACGAGGCCTGAGACGTGCGTACCCGCTACCGAGGCGGCGAGCACGGTGTGGACGCCCTGCGCGGTCTGCGCCCAGGAGAACTCGCGCGCTCGGACGCGGGCCTTCTCGCCCAGATCGGACCGCACCTCGGGGTCGAGCAGCAGTTCTCCGACGGCTTCGGTCAGGGCGGAGACATCGCGGTCTGCACCGTCCCCGCCGACGAGCACACCGGTGACCCCGTCGATGACGGAGTCCGTAAGTCCCTTCGAACTGCGATAGCCGACGGTGGGAACCCCGTGCTGAGCAGCTTCGATGACGGCGAGTCCCCATCCCTCCTTGCGCGAGGGCATGACGTGGACCCAGGACCGTCCGAGCAGTTCGTGCTTGCGGGCCTCGTCCACGTGACCGTGGAACGTGACGGCACTGTCCATGCCCAGTTCAGCGGCACGTCGACGGAGGTTTTCTTCCCACCACCCACCGCCGATGATGTCGAGGTGCAGCCCGGGTACGCGGAAACGCAGCGCGGCGACGGCAGCGAGCGCGTCCTCGATCTGCTTGTGCGGAACCAGCCGGGACAGGACGGACAGCGACGGATACGGCGTCCGGGTGTCTCCACCGCCGATCGAGACGGTGTCGGGCACCGAATCGGCGCCGTTGCGGACCACGGCCACCCGCTCGCGAGCGACGCCGAGGGCCACCAATTCGTCCGCCGACGGGAGCGACACCGTCAAATACTGGCTGCGACGATGCACCCGCGGCGACACCGCACTCTCGAGCCACCACCCGAGCTTGGCCATCAACGGCCCCGCCACCGGCCACTGTTCGCGGTGACAGTGATGAACCAGCAAAGTCACCGGCGCACCGGACACCAGTTTCGAGAAGAAGGGAATGCCGTTCTGCGTGTCGATCACCGCGTCCGGCCTGATGCCACGCAGCGACCCCAAACCCAACCGTCCGGCGACGATCGCCGCCAGCGCACGCGGGTAGACACTGAGCCGGCCACCCGCACGAACAATGCGGATACCGTCGATTGTCTCCTGGGCCGGAGCCCCCGGATACGACGCCGTCCGCAGCGTCACCTTCACACCCCGAGCAGCCAACCCGGCACCCACCTGCTCCAGGTAACGCTCACTCCCACCGCCCTGCGGATGGCCCGTATCGCGCCAGCAGAGCAACAGCACCTCGCGCACGACTTCGGACCCCATTTCACGGCACAGGAACATGAACTTCCCGACACCCTAGCGGGTCGCCCGGCCCCGGGAGGGCACGACATCGTCGCTCGCCTACGCTTCTTCCTCGTGCGCACAGACAAAGGGGGGCCTGCGGCCGTCACCCGACAGTTCTCCCGACGCGCCACACTGCGGAGATCGGTGAGCCTCCTCCGCGACTTCGGGCACGAGCAGAGCGCACCCGACATTTTCTATGGAGCCCTCGCCCGCGACTCGGTCGAACTCATCGGCGACCTCTACTCCGGGCTCACCGGCGACGGGCTCGACGGCCGAGTCGTCCTCGACGTCGGCGGCGGGCCCGGCTACTTCGCCGAGGTGTTTCTCGCAAGCGGAGCCCGGTACATTCCCGTCGAACCGGACGCCTCCGAAATGCACGCCGCCGGACTCGACGTCCACGGCAGCGTCCGCGGATCCGGCATGGCCCTACCCTTCCGCGACGACAGCGTCGACATCTGCTTCTCCTCCAACGTCGCCGAACACGTCCGCGAACCCTGGACCATGGCCGAGGAAATGCTCCGCGTCACCAAACCCGGCGGACTGATGGTCCTGTCGTACACCCTGTGGTGGGGCCCCTTCGGCGGACACGAAACCAGACCCTGGCACTACCTCGGCGGCGAATACGCAGCCCGCCGCTACCGCCGAACCCACGGCCGCGAACCGAAGAACCGCTTCGGCAAATCACTGTTCGACATCGGTGCAAGCGACGGCTTCCGCTGGGCCCGCACCACCGGAAGCGGGCAGTTACTCGCCGCCTTCCCTCGATACCATCCGCGCTGGGCCTGGTGGCTCATCCGCATACCCGTTCTACGCGAACTCCTCGCCAGCAACCTCGTCCTGGTCTTCCGCGCACACTGACGCCCAGGCTCCACTCCTGCCTCACTGGTCATTCCGCAGGCTCCACTCCTGTCGGTACGTTGGAACGATGACAGCGCTGGCATTAGACATCGGGGGAACGAAGATGACCGCGGCCGTCGTCGACGAGGACGGCATGCCCGGAGAAGCACTGGCCGTCGCGACGCCGCAGGCGAACGTATGGGAAGCATGTTCGGAACTGCTCGACGCAGTGGTCGTCGGCAGCGATGTGGATCGCATCGGAATTGCCTGCGCGGGGCCCGTGGACACCGTGCGCGGCGTCGTCGCACCCATCAACATCCCGGAGTGGAAGGACGGTTTCGGACTGGTCGATGCCGTTACTGCGCAGTTTCCCACCGCATCCACCGAACTGGCCATGGACGGCGGATGCGCGGCGCTCGGTGAGCACAAGTTCGGCGCGGCCATGGGCGTCGACGACGTCCTGAGCCTCGTGGTGTCGACGGGCATCGGCGGCGGGCTCGTGCTCGGTGGCCGGATCGTCACCGGACGCAGCGGCAACGCCGGCCATATCGGCCACATTGTCGTACCTGGGTCGACGACGCCCTGCACATGCGGCGGTCTGGGCTGCGTGGAGACGGTGTCGAGTGGACCGTCGGCCGTGCGGTGGGCCCAGGAGCAGGGGTGGAAGGGGACTACGGGAGCTGAACTGGCGCAGTCTGCGAGTGAGGGCGACGTCGTGGCCGTGACGACTCTGCAGCGCGCAGGTGTTGCGCTCGGGCAGGCGATCGCGTCGGCTGCGGCGCTGGTCGATGTGAACCTGGTTGTCATCGGCGGTGGTTTCGCTCAGGCTGGACCGCCCCTGTGGGATCCCATTCAAGAGTCCGCTGCCCTGCATGCGAGGTTGAAGTTCCTGGACGGCCTACAGATCGTTCCCGCCAAGCTCGGCGGCGTCGGGACGTTGACGGGTGCGGCGGTGCTCGCGGCTTCCCTGCCCGTGCGCACTTAATGCTGCTTCCGCAGCACTAAGTGCGCACGGGTGGATCTTCCCTATTTCTGTAACGTGTTCTAGTCTCGTTTCATGACCGACTTCGACAAGCTGTTCATCGGCGGGCACTGGACTGCGCCGTCGACCGAGGAGACGCTCGAGGTCTTCTCACCCGCCACTCGCGCCCGCGTGGGAGCCACTCCCGTCGCGGCGCCCGCCGACATCGACGCTGCCGCGGCTGCAGCGCGAACTGCGTTCGAATCCGGACCATGGGCTCGAACCTCACCCGTCGAACGAGCACAGGTTCTCGCCCGCGTCGCCGCACTGATCACAGAACGCAGCGCCGAACTGACCGAGGTGATCTCGGACGAGATGGGCGCTCCGCATTCCATGGTCGGAATGCTGCAGCAGACGCCCGCGCTTGCGGTGCTCGAATACTGCACACAGCTGGCCGAGGCATTCCCATGGGAGGAAACGCGGCACGGCGCGTTCGGGCAGAGCAAGGTCACCCGGGAACCGGTCGGAGTCGTCGCCGCCGTCATCGCCTGGAACGTTCCACTGTTCCTCGCCGTCAACAAGCTCGCTCCCGCGCTGCTCGCCGGCTGTTCGGTACTGCTCAAACCCGCACCCGAAACGCCGCTCGGCGCCAACCTGCTCGCCGACATCTTCACCGACGCCGGCATTCCCGAGGGCGTTCTATCGGTACTACCCGGCGGAGCCGACACCGGTGAATACCTCGTCTCCCACCCCCTGGTCGACAAGGTGACCTTCACCGGGAGCACGACCGTCGGGCGCACCATCGGGACCATCGCGGCGCAGCAGCTCAAACGCTGCTCGCTCGAGCTAGGCGGCAAATCCGCCGCCATCCTCCTCGAGGACATGGACATCGCGTCGACGATGCCCATGCTGTTGATTTCGGGGTTGATGAACAGCGGGCAGGCATGCGTGGCGCAGTCGCGCATCCTGGCGCCGCGATCTCGCTACGACGAAATCATCGATGCAATGGTCACGGGCATCGGCTGGATGCAGGTCGGTGACCCGAAAGACCCTGCGACACAACTCGGTCCGCTCATCTCGGAGAAGCAGCGAACCCGCGTCGAGGACTATATCGCAACGGGCAAGGACGAGGGCGCACGACTCGTGGTCGGCGGCGGGCGACCCGAAGGCCTGGACGGCTGGTACGTCGAACCCACCATTTTCGCCGACGTCGACAACTCCATGACCATCGCGCGAGAGGAAATCTTCGGCCCCGTGCTCGCCGTCATCCCGTACGACTCCGAGGACGAAGCCATCAAAATCGCCAACGATTCCGACTACGGTCTCGCCGGATCCGTGTGGACCACCGACATCGCACACGGACTCGAGGTCGCATCTCAAATCCGAACGGGGACATACGCCATCAATTGGTATGCGTTCGACCCCGGCTCACCCTTCGGCGGTTACAAGAACTCCGGAATAGGACGAGAAAGCGGCCCCGAAGGTCTCGACGCGTACTGCGAGCTCAAGTCGGTCCTGATGCCTCCGGGCTACACGGACGCCCCCGCCTGAGGCGCGGCCTCATTCGACGACGAGGACGTGAAACATGGTGTGCTGACCGCCCGCGGCGTTGAAGTTGTCGTCGGCGCACAGCATCACCGTTCGGGTTCCGTCGGCCAGCGTCGGTCCCCACGAGATACCTTCGACGTTGTCCGGGTTCTCGCCTGTCACAGCGAAATCGAACAGCAAGGCCTTGGTCATCGGAGCTTCGCTGCCATCGAGTGATTCCTTGCCCGCAACATTCGTCGCGCCGACGGTCGAGGCGCGATAGACCTGCACGGTGTTGCCGCTACCCGGGATGAGTCCGCGTTCGACGACCAGGTAGTCGGTGTCGTCGATTGCGAGTAGTTCTGACGCGCCGCGATCGGCCTTCAGCGTGTATGCGGTCGCGGGGTCGACCACGTCCGGGTACGGTCCGCCGATCGGGTCGACCTCGTAGACAAACTCCGCTTCTACACCAGCCGATGCGGAGTCGAATACCACTGCCCGAGAACGACTGACGGCATCGGTCGTCGCGGCGTCCCCGTCTTGAACCAGCGCGTTCTCCGTCAGCGCGGTGATCGTGCTGCCGTCGGCAGTCACCGTCAACCCCTCGAGCGCCAAGTTGTTGCGGACGCCCCTTAATACACTGGCGTCCGGGACGTAGGCCACCGGCAACGGGTAGTCACGGATGTGCGAACCGTCGGGCGCGAACCGAGCGACGAACGGCGACAACATGTTCGACGCGTCGCCCTCACTGCTGACGAGCACGTCGGCGCTCCCCGGCACCCGGCGGATCGACTCCGGATCGACGCCCTTCGGCGCAAATGGGATACCCTGCGGATCCTTGTACACCGTCATGGCGGTGACGTTCGGCGTCGTGGAGGTGAAGTGCCCCGCATCGTCGAGTACCAGTTCGAGTTCGTAGAAGCGAGCGGGCCCCTTTTCGGACCGGTCGTCGCTCGTCGCCAGATACCGTCCAGTCTCTTCGCTGCGGTCGATTCCTGAGATACCGCCGAACGGCACACCGAACGGGCTCGTTGCATCGGGGACCGTGATCGAGTCGACATACGTCAGCGAGCTGACATTCGAACCGGTTTCGGACTGTGGAGCGGAACCCTCGGCAGTCGAGCACGCACCTACCACGAGTACGGCGGACAGGACGGGCAGCAGAGTTCGACGCATGCGCCGACGGTAGGAGGTCGAAATGAACGAATTCTGTACGCCTATCCAAGTTTTACCTCTGCCACGACGAAGCCGCCCGCGCCGTTTTCACGACACGGGCGGCTCGAGTAATGCGGGTCCGGCGAGTACCTGGTGGGTTACGCGCCCAGTCGCTGCTTGAGCGCGTCGAACTCGTCCTTGATTCCGGACGGGAGCTTCTCGCCGACGAAGTCGAACCACTCCTCGATCAGCGGAACCTCCGCCTTCCATTCGTCGACGTCGACGTTTAGTGCCTCTGCGACGTCCGCGGTGGTGATGTCGAGTCCCTCGATGTCGAGAGCCTCGGCCGTCGGCACCACACCGATGGGCGTTTCGACGCCGGCAGCCTTGTGCTCGATGCGCTCCACGATCCACTTGAGGACGCGGGAGTTCTCGCCGAATCCTGGCCACAGGAAGCGCTTGTCCTCGCCGCGGCGGAACCAGTTGACGTAGAACACCTTCGGAAGCTTGGACTCATCGGCGTTCTTGCCGAGGTCGATCCAGTGTTGGAAGTAGTCACCGACGTTGTAGCCGAGGAACGGCAGCATTGCCATCGGGTCGCGGCGGATGGCTCCGACGGTTCCCTCGGCTGCTGCGGTCTGCTCCGAGCCAACGGTGGCGCCCATGAAGACGCCGTGCTGCCAGTCGCGGGCCTCCGTCACCAGCGGCACAGTCGTCTTGCGTCGACCACCGAAGAGGATCGCGGAGATCGGCACGCCCTTCGGGTCGTCCCATTCGGCGGCCATCGACGGGCACTGGGCCATCGGCACGCAGTAGCGCGAGTTCGGGTGTGCGGCCTTCTCGTCGGAATCGGGCGTCCAGTCGTTGCCCTTCCAGTCGATGAGGTGATCGGGGCGGCCTTCGAGGCCCTCCCACCACACGTCGCCGTCGTCGGTCAGACCGACGTTGGTGAACACCGAGTTGCCCTGGTCGATGGTCTTCATCGCGTTCGGGTTGGAGTCCCAGTTGGTACCGGGTGCGACACCGAAGAAGCCGAACTCGGGGTTGACGGCGTACAGCCGACCGTCGTCGCCGAAGCGCATCCAGGCGATGTCGTCACCGATGGTCTCGGCGCGCCAACCCGGAATGGTCGGCTGAATCATCGCGAGGTTGGTCTTGCCACATGCCGACGGGAACGCGGCTGCGATGTAGTAGGCCTTGTCCTCGGGCGAGATGAGCTTGAGGATCAGCATGTGCTCTGCGAGCCAGCCCTCGTCGTGCGCCATCGCCGAGGCGATACGCAGCGAGTAGCACTTCTTGCCGAGCAGCGCATTGCCGCCGTAGCCCGAACCGAAGCTCCAGATCTCGCGATCTTCGGGGTAGTGGGTGATGTACTTGGTCTCGTTGCAGGGCCACGGCACGTCCTTCTGGCCCTTGTCGAGCGGGGCGCCGAGGGAGTGCAGTGCCTTGACGAAGAATCCGTCGGTACCGAGCTTGTCCAGGACGGCCGCGCCCATACGGGTCATGACGCGCATGGAGACGACGACGTATTCCGAGTCGGTGATCTCGACGCCGAGCTTGGGATCGTCGGCGCCCAGGGGGCCCATGCAGAACGGAACGACGTACATGGTGCGTCCGCGCATACATCCGCGGTAGAGGTCGGTCATCAGACCGCGCATCTCGGACGGATCCATCCAATTGTTGGTGGGGCCCGCGTCGATCTCACGCTTGGAACAGATGTAGGTGCGCGATTCGACGCGCGCGACGTCGGACGGGTCCGAGTTGCCGAGGAACGAGTTGGGCTTCTTCTCGTCGTTGAGCCGAGTGAAGGTGCCTGCGTTCACCAGTTGCGTGGTGAGCCGCTCCCATTCTTCGTCGGAGCCGTCAGCAAAGACCACGCGATCCGGCTCGGTGAGTTCTGCCACCTGCTGTACCCACGCAAGGAGTTCCTTGTGCTGGGTGGGAGGTGCGGCGTCAGTGCCGTTCAAACCGGGAATGGTCGCTGAGGTCATCTAACTCTCCTGGGGTGAGCCGGAACCAGAATCTCTCGTCGCTTCGCTGGTGGGCAGTACAGCGAAGCGATGCAGACCTGACCCTCCCCTCTCGGTGGGGAGCTGCCCGATCACTCGATCTGCCTATACCGCATCATAACGGTGACGTCAAGAAAGAGGACACGGGCGCCGGGTGTCCTGGTCTCAGGTTAACGCCGCATGTCGTCATTACGGCACCGGGGTGTTGTCCGATTGGTCACAAGAACGATTCAGTAGTGCGAAAGTACGGGTTCAGAGCCTCCGAGCAGCCGGTATTCCCTGTTCGGACATCAACCATTTCCGTCGAAAACCTCCCCGTCGGACGTTTCCTGCCAACTCGCAGAACCGTTCGCAGCGCGAAAAATTTCCCATGTTTCGTAATGCCCGCCACGCCCGACCGAAGTGAACGTATCGATCACCCCGTCCATGTCTCGGTCACGTGCGACAGTCACTCCCGCGTCCGTGTGCGAGACGCGGATCTCGGAGTAGCCGTCGCCGTCGGAATCGAACAACTCCACCCCGTTCCGCCCGACACCGTCGTCGAGCGCGGAAGCTTCGGGCGCGTCGAGCCGATCGAGAAATGCATCGCTGAAGTCCACGGCCTTACTCCTTCACGTTGGCACCGCGACGGATGCCGCTCACCCAGTCGGACGCGGCGCAGCCGTCTGCGGTTCCCGGCGATGCGATCCGAATTTTTCGAGGCCCCGATCGAGGGTCGTCAGATCCCGATCGCACGCGGCAAGAACCGCCACCCGCGTGTCCGCTATCTCGCGCAGTTCTGCTTCGACGCGGCTCAGGTCCGACTCCGCGGCGCCGACGGCCGCCCGGGACGTCTCGTGCACGGCTGAGGTGAACTCAGCCTCGGCCTGGACCAATCGAGCGAGCGCAGCGTGTTCGAAGGAGGCCTTGGCTGCAACGGTTACGTCGGCGACCCAGGTGCGAAGGTGCGCCCGGTCGGCCACCAGCCTTCTCGACCGCACCAACCACCACGCGCACAGTGCCCCGAGGACCAGCGAGATCGGCAGCACCGCAATGTCGAGTGCGGGAACCATCGTCAACGGCGACACTGCGATGCGGCCCAGCCCGACTCCCGCCGATGCGCCGACGAATACCGTGACCTTGTCTTCCATGCCGCGCGACCTCGCCGTGGGGGCGGCGTGCGTGACGACCGGATCCGGCCCGCTCGGGAGTTCGGTCGACAGTTCGAGCTCGTCGTCGATTGCGCGCAGCCGCGCACCGAGCCCGGTGTGGACGGTCGACGCGGTCAGCCGGAGTTGTTCGACGAGGTATTCGGGCAGATGCCGTGACTGCGACGCAGTGGTGTTGTCGACGCTTTCTCGTGCGGCCATCGTGTAGGCGCGCACGGCGTCGCCGATATCGCGCATTGCCTCCGACCTGGCCATCTGCAACCGACTGCGCAGCGTCGCGGCCCTCTCGGCCTTGAACCGGTCTCGGACGTCGACCAGTCGTGCGCGTTCGGCGCGCAGCACAGCCGTCGACGACGCGCTGGTGACGTCACGCGCCTTCGCCACTATGGCTCGGCGAGCACCCGCTGCAGCGGCGCGGACGGCCGCGTCGTACTTTTGTTCCCTCGTCACGTGAACGGGTGTTTCCAGAGCCTCGGCGACGAATCGCAGCACGTCCGCCAGCCCCGAATCGTCGCGCAGTGCGGCGCGCACCGCGGGGTCGACGGCGATCCGTGCCCGCTCCGCCAGTTTCGCGGCCGTTGGTAGTACACGGAGGTCGACGCAGCGCGGCACGAGCTGGTCGACGGATGCGGACACCGCGCGGCACACCTCACGCCATTGGCGATGGACGTCGATCTTGTTGACGAGCAACCCGACCGTCGTGGAGTCGAGGAGGGGTGTGAGGTCCGCGAGCGCTCGGCGCCCGAGCGGACCCGACGCATCGTGCACGAACAGCACCACCGCGGCGGCCTCGGCGTCGGCGGCACGCGGCAGCGAAGCTCCGGCCAGCGCGTCCAGTTCGGCCATGACGGTTCCGACGCCCGAGCCTGAGTTTCCGGTGACGAACACGCCCGCCGGGTGGCTACTACGTGCAGCGGACACGATGTCGATGCCCTGCGGGAACCAGCGCCTGACGACGCTGTCCATGTCGGCGGGTACGTCGATCATCGGATGACCGACCTCAGGTAGCCGCGAGCCACGGCGAGAGCTGCGCGGGCCTCCCCGGGATCTCGGGCGGACGTCGACCGGGCACGCCACGTGCGGACGGTAGCCGGAGTGGGGTCGGCTTCCTCCGCTTCACCCAATGCGCGGAGACCACTGCGCATGGCGATCACGACTACTTCGTCGGAGGCGAGGTAGCCCTCGAGCTCTTCGGTGGTGAGGGGGTGTCGCGCGCACACCGCGGTGAGTTCGTGCAGCAACCGACCCTGCCTGTCCGTCATGACGCCGTCGATCGCCCGGCGGACGGCAGCAACGACGGCGTCCGCCCCGCTCTCGTCCGCCAGCAACGACCGAAGCGCAGCGTCGTCGATCCCCGGGTCTGCCGTCAGAGCTCGGGTGACGACGCGCACGCCGTGTAGTTCGATCTGCTCCGACAGCACCGCTCGCTCTTCCCGCGGAATCGGCAGTTCAGCGCTCAGGAACCTGTCGGGCGTCAGCAACATCTCGGGCAGGATCTGCGCTGCGATCGGTCGGAGTGATGCGAAGGTCTCGGGCTGGTCGCGGGCAAGCGCGGCAGCGATGGTGCCCATCAGGGGATACACCGGGACTCCGACTGTCAGCGAGAGAGCCCGGGCCGCCGCGTCCTCGTCGTCGAGGGTGTCGGCCTTGGCCAACACCGCCACCACCTCGGTTGCCGCACAGACCACGTCGAGATCCGCCTGCTGGGGCCCGCCTCCCATGACGTGCACGAGGACATCGCCGTCGAGCACCGGGTCGAGCGAGCCGGGTACGTCCATGGGCGCGGTCTCGACGACGCTCATTCGGTCGCCCGACAATGCGACCGAGCCATCGAGCAACGCGACCGAGCCATCGAGCAACGCGCCCGAGGCGTCGAGCACTGCGCGCACCGTCGACTTGCCGACACCCGATCGCCCTGACACCTGCACTCGGATCGGGGCGAAACACCGGTCGACGGCACGCGCGACGTCGTCTGCGGACAGTGGATCACGGCCGGCGAGCGCACGCAGATGGCTCTCGGACATCGATCCGGGCATGGTCACGTTCATATCCCCCCGCCGGCACGCTGGCGTGCCATCCCCTTGCGCGACCGGTCCCCACCCGTCGCGATGAGTAATACTGGCACACGGCCCCGACAGAACGCGTGATTCTCGAGCCGCTGGCCTGCACTGACACCACAAGTCTCAACTTCAACTCGAGACCCACCTGTCACAGACTCCTTCGATGCGCGACAATGGTCGAGTGAACGACGCACGGAGCACCACCCACGACCTCGAATCGGGGACCGACCAGCCCACCGGCCGCGGTTCTCGGCTGTACCCCCGCGTAACCAGTTTCCGGTCGAGGCGAGGCGCTCTGACGGACGCACAGCAGCAGACATGGGACGCCCTGTGGCCGCGGATCGGCCGCGACGTCGCCGACAACAAGATCGATGTCGACGGCTGGTTCGGACGGCAGGCGCCGACGATCCTCGAGATCGGATCCGGCACCGGCACCGCGACGACCGCCATGGCGAAGGCCGAACCGCACGTCAACCTTATGGCCGTCGAGGTGTACCGCCCCGGCCTGGCGCAGACGCTGCAGCAGATCGAGCGCGAAGAGATCGGCAATATTCGGTTGCTTCGCGGCGATGCCATGGACGTGCTCGAGAACATGCTCACCTCGGAGTCCCTCACGGGTGTGCGCGTGTTCTTCCCGGACCCGTGGCCCAAGGTGCGGCACCACAAGCGCAGACTCCTGCAGGGCCCGACGTTCGCGATGATCGCAGACCGCCTGAAGCCGGGCGGCGTGCTGCACGTGGCGACCGACCACGCCGAATACGCGGAGTGGATCGCCGAAGCGGGGAACGCAGAGCCCGCGCTGTCCGTTCTCGACTGGGAATCTCCGATGACACACGAGCGGCCTGTCACCAAGTTCGAGGGCAAGGCCCAGTTGGTCGGCAGTTCGGTGACGGAGTTGATATGGGGGAAGAGTCCACAATGAGCTTCAACGACGATCTTTCGGACACGGCGATCGCGGCTCCCTCCGTCACCGACACGGGTGATTCTCGACACAGCAAGCGCGTGCTGCTCGTCTGGGATGCGCCGAATCTCGACATGGGACTCGGCGCGATTCTCGGTGGGCGTCCGACGGCTGCGTACCGCCCTCGTTTCGATGCGCTGGGCCGATGGCTGCTTCAGCGCACTGCGGAGCTGTCCGTCAACGGCACCGCAACCCTCGAAGCCGAGGCAACCGTGTTCACCAACATTGCTCCGGGCAGCGCCGATGTGGTTCGCCCCTGGGTCGAGGCTTTGCGTAACGTGGGTTTCGCGGTGTTCGCCAAGCCGAAGGTCGACGAAGACAGCGATGTCGACGCCGACATGCTCGACCACATCGCTCTGCGCAACCGAGACGGTGGGCTTGCAGGCGTCATGGTCGCGTCCGCGGACGGCCAGGCTTTCCGTGAGCCGTTGGAGAGCATCGCCGCAACAGGCGTGTCCGTTCAAGTGCTCGGTTTCCGTGAGCACGCGAGTTGGGCGGTCACGTCGGAGGCATTGGAGTTTCTCGACCTCGAGGACATCCCCGGTGTCTTCCGTGAGCCTCTGCCGCGGGTGAGCCTCGACTCGCTGCCGGACGAGGGCGCGTGGCTGCAGCCGTTCCGTCCACTGTCCGCCCTGCTCGTCGGGCGTCAAGGAGTTTCGTAGTGTTCGCCAGATGGGGAGATCTCGTCTACCGCTTGCGGTTCACGGTCATCGGCGTCATGGTGGCCGCCCTTCTGGGCTTCGCAGCGTACGGACTCGATCTGAACGACCATCTGAGCCAAAGCGGCTGGGACGATCCCGGCTC
>NZ_JBAWFH010000322.1:0-1618 GCF_049591685.1 Rhodococcus sp. (in: high G+C Gram-positive bacteria)
CCCCTTGGCCGTTTATCGAATCGGATAATAATCGCTTATAACGTTAAAGGGAGGTTCGGCGATTGTTTGCTGCGACGGCTCAGATTCTGTTCTCGGAGGTACGCCCGTCGAATATGCTCAGAGGGCCCTGGCGCGGCGCCTCGGTCGTTGGCGTGACGGGCACGTTGGGGCCGGAGACGTCGGTGTTCACGCCATCGTCTGTGGTGCGTGCGGGCGTCACCGAGTCAAGGGACTGCGGCGTGTTCTGTGAGTCGCCGACGAGCGAGGCGAGGGGCGCGCCGTCAACGGGAGTCGCGGAACCGTTCTTCGCTTCGTCGGTCGTGCTCGGCGCGGTGGTGATCGTTTGCGGCTGCTCGGCGCTCAGAGCCGACGGCTGACCCACGATGGCCGGAATGCTTGTGCCGGTCTGCGCCTTGTTGTCAACGGGAGTCGCCTCGGTGTTGGGGGCAACGGGGGCAATGTGGAACATTTCGGGATTGCCTATCATCACGGTAACGTTGGGGGACGTGGCCGGGGCGCTGCCGTTGTCGGCGGTCGCGGGAGCTTCCGGCGCGGCCGGGGCGGTGCCGTTGTCGGCGATCGCGGGCTTTTCGGGAGTAGCCTCGGTCGGGGAGTTGTCGGCAGTCGCGGGTTTTTCCGGTGTGGCGACGGGCGTGGAGTTATCGGCGGTCGCAGGAGTTTGAGTGTCGGCCGTCGCAGGAGCTTGAGGCGCCGAGTTATCGGCGGTCGCAGAGTCCTGGGGCGCATTGCCGTTCGAAGACGCGTTGTCGGTCGAGGACGCGTTGTCGCTCGACGCATCGACGATATTCGGGTTCTTCTGCATCATCTCCGCGATGAAGTCGAGCACGGATTGGGGATCGATCTCCGTTGCATCGATGAAGAAGTTGGTGCTGTTATCGATTGCCACCTTGTTCTTGTTGGAGACGTTAAGCTCGGAAGTGATGTCGTTCAGGACGCCCTTGCTGTGCTCGAGGCTGGACAGCACGCGGCGCTTCTGCTCCTCATCGAGCTGGTTCACGGCGGCGGCCACCTTCTGCACGTAGCTGGCATGACGCCTATACCTCGCCTGGCTGGTCTGTCCCTCGGCGGGCGCGGCCTGGCTAGGCTCCACAAGCGAGGAGAGGCGGTGAGGCTCGAAGTCGTTGCCGCTCGCGTCGCTGAAGCGCGCGCAGTCCGTGGACTTCTTGTCAGACAGCTTCTTGACGATGAGCCCGTTGGCGTTTGCGTAAGTGCTGCAGAACTCGTTCAGGTTGGATTCGTTGTAGAGCGTGAAGGCGACGTTCGGGTTCGGTCGCACGCAGAAAGCCGAGTCGCCGTAAGTCTTGCGGCACGCGCACAGATTCTGGCACTCGCCGGGCATTGCGGCACAGAAGGCCCACTTAGACACCGCCTCGCGCTCGCCGCCCGTCGCCGCGCAAATGCGCGTGGAGTCGGGCGTCACGGCGACGAAGTTGTTGTCGGCGTCGCAGTAGCCGGTCATCGAGGAGACGACGTTGAAGCAGGTCTGGCTGCACTCCTCGGCCGAGTTGCCGTGGTAGGTCACCGGCTGGAAGGTGGAGTCGCCGCGCTTGTCGCAGTAATTCTTGGAGTTCTGGTAGAACGTGAAGGAGTCGTCGCA
>NZ_JBAWFH010000323.1:0-14344 GCF_049591685.1 Rhodococcus sp. (in: high G+C Gram-positive bacteria)
GAGAATCAGTACGTAGTAGGGTTGGTTCGCGAGAACCAGCACAACTGAACACGCGCCCGTAGCTCAACGGATAGAGCACTTGACTACGGATCAAGAGGTTAGGGGTTCGAATCCCTTCGGGCGCACAGAAAGGGCCCCTGAGCAGCGGATTTCCGCGCTCGGGGGCTCTTTGTTTTGCATTCAACTCAACACTTACTCAACACAGTCGAGCGGAAAGTCTTTAGCGTTTGGACAACCTGGGCTGGTCATGGACCTTCAAACATTTCATCTCGCGAATGGACACTTGGCTGTCACCGCGGGGTTCGAGTTCGCGAGCGCATCCGCCTGGTGCCACCCAGCGCCGTATGGGTATTCGACACCGGAACGTTAGTGTTGACTTCGAATTCTGGCCCACTTGCCTCGATTATGCATGAGGCCGATGTGTCGGCCTGAGCGGTTCGAGATTGCGGTTTCGAGCTCGATGGAGACTTCGGGCGTGGTGACTCTGCCGATATCGTTCGGCTGGCCGCTCGGTTCCACTGTCCGAGATGGTTCTTTCGGGTCGATCGGTCGGTGGGTTGGGGTCAGGCGGGCGCGGGTAGCGCCGCCAACCGGGTCAGTGCGGTGATGATCAGGTCGGACCAGGTCGCATCTTTGGATAGTCGCAGGTGGGTGCGGCGGGCATGGTTGGCGATGCGGCCGGCGATCGAGAAGATCCGCAGACGTAGCCGTTTCGGTTCCCACCTGCGGGCGTTGTGGTCGGTGAAGCCGAGCATCTGAGTCCAAGCGGTGAGTTCGAGGGCGAGAGCGACGATGGCAAGCCGGATTCGGTTGTGGTCGAACCCGTGCAGCGGAAGATTGCTCAGCCCAGTATCTTTCGCGATGCGGATCCGGTCCTCGCAGCGTGCACGGCGACGGTGCTGAAGTTCGAGGTCTTGAACTTTGCCTCGCACGGTGTTCGTGGCGAATGCAGTGAGCCGGAGTCTCCGCCGGTGTCGGTGAAGCGCAGTTGCGCGCCGGGGTGCGGGCGTTCCTTCCTGATCACCACACGCATCCCGGGTGGCCAGGTGGCGAGGTCGAGGATGCCGGTGGCGTCGATGACCCATGCCCCGTCGCGGACCTGTTCGTCGGCGTCGACTACGACCGATCAGGCGTCATCGGGGACCTCGCTCAGCGCCGTGACCATTGCGTCGGTGAGTCCGAACCCGATGGAGTAGGAAACCCGTTGCTTCTGCAGCCAGGACAGGTACGCGTGGCTGGCTCCGGCTCCATCGGTGCGGACCGGTACTTTCTTGCCGGGGCGGCTGCCGTTGGTGAACGGCAGTTGCGCGAGCGCGGTGCGGGTGACGTCGATGTGGTCGGCGGCGGTGTTCGAGCCGGCGTTTCCTGCGCGTAGTAGCGCTGTGAGGGGCTCGCCGGTGCCGGACTGTCCGTGGTCGACGAAGGCGAGTAGTGGGTGAAAGCCATACCCTCGCTTGTATGTCGGCGCTGCGAGCTCTTTGTCGGAGTGTGCGGTGACGAGGGTGGCTGGGGGCACCTCCCGCTTGCGGGGGACGAGGTCGATGACGATCGGGTTGTCTGCGGTGATGTCGTGATCGGGTGCATGCTTGCCGGCACGTTTCCATGCCGATGCGCGTGCTGTCGCGCGGGCGGTGTCGATCGCGGTCAGCACTGCGGGTGCATCGGCGGCCAACCTGGCGATCAGTCTGGAGACGGTCGGATCGGAGGGCACTTCCCCGAACACGGCGGTCTGTTCGCGCAGGGTCGCGATGTCGGCGAGGCAGTCGCCACCGAGCGCTAACGACACTGCGAGGTCGGTGATGATCTTGCCGGGATCGAACTGCGCCATCGGTTTCCGCCACGGCATCAATGCCGTGGACAGTTCGGAGCTCAGGCCTGTGACCTCAGCTGTTCGGAGCAGTGTCACCGCGTCGGCGTGCGACACGATTCCGGTTCCGGTGGCATCGACGGACAAGGTCGGGTACGACGACGTAGACTTGCTCTCCTGAAGGGTGCTCCTCGATCACGTGAATATTCAACCTTAGACAAGTCGAATTATCGCAGGTCGGAGCACCCTTTTTCAGTTTTGACACGGGACGAAGACAGATCGTCATGAAAGCGCCAGGTTAACTCACCGTCCGTATTTGTTGACTTGTGCCGTGCAGAACGGTTCGGCGGGTGGCAGTCGGCCGCTTGGACTTGACCATTCGGCGGGCAGTGACGAAAGCGGCACCAATCCCTCGGCGGTGAGCGCTTCCCTAGAAGTTGCTCGCCAGGACCGAGGGGATGTTTCTGCGCGGGGTGAGATGTCCGATAAAGGGGCGGACGGGTCTACATGTTCAGGTCCTTCAGCCATTGCTGCACGCTGCGCGGGGAGATTCCGAGAAGTTTATGTGCAGACTGCCCCCGTGGGATGACCTCGTCGGGCTGGGTGCGTCGATGGTGGTAGGAATCGACGACCAGCCCCGCAGCACCCGCGCCGAAGAGTGGGGTAATCAGCTCACCGTACTTATCGGGCGAGAGTGCCTCGAACGTGACGGGATGGCCGAGGTGTGTAGAGAAGCCTTCCGCTATGTCGGCCCCAATTAGCCCCGGCAGCGCACCGACCGACACGGTGCCTGTGACGTCTCGCTCGGCGAGCAAGCGCGCGGCGACGTCGGCCACATCGAGATGCGAACTCCACGACACGGCATAATCGTCGCGAACCGGATACGCCAGTCTGCCCTCCTCCCGCACCGGACCTACAGTGACCGGGAGCAGCAAGTTCTCGAGGAACAACCGCGGTTCGACGATCGCAGAGGACACCCCACTCGCTGTCATTCACGGGCAAGCACGCTTTGCGCTGACGAAGATTCCGCACGGCCATCGTCGATGCTCATGCCGCTGGTGGAGAACACCACCCGTTCAGGACGCGCTCGACGGACCGCTTCGGCGATGGTCGTGGCAAACGCCATCTGTCCGTCGAGGGGGCCGATGGGGACATGTACGAAGACGCCCTCTGCTCTGGGAACGCCTTGACCAAGGAGTCGACGGAGCTGAAATCGACCGAGACTGCGGGGCCGTCGAACGACGACGCATCGCGGACTGCGGCCATGGCCGAGTGGCCGGCTGCGTTGAGAGCGGACAGGACGGGGGAGCCTTGGGCGCCGGATGCGCCATGCAAGTCACCATCCCATGATGCATACCGTGCACTGGTTACATCAACTGCAATAAGGGTACTGTCGTCCGTCGTGAGCCCTAACAAGTTCCTCGATTGTTCGGCAGAGTCCTGCGGGATCGCCCGCTTCCTGAGCCTGCTGAACGGCCCGTGGGCGACGCTCATCGTTCGTGAATTACTCACTGGGCCACACCGGTTTGGTGAACTGCTCACGGCATTGGACGGTATCAGTGCGCACACGCTGACAAGTCGGCTCCGTACGTTCGAGACGAACGGGCTGGTCACCCGGACCGCCTACACGGAGATCCCGCCGCGTGTGGTGTACGAACTTACCCCGCTTGGGCAGAACCTGCGCCCCGTTCTCGAAGCAATGAACAACTGGGCTCTGACCGTTCCCGCCGCGAATGGTTGAACGGGTACCAGCTCGCCGCGGGTGCACTTGGCACGACGACGGCTGAGAGGCTGTCACGGCCGCGTCCGCCTTCCATCAGTCAGCACACCGCGAAGCAAATCTCAGGTCGTGTACAGCTGCCCACCAGGACGAGCAGGCCGATGCGGATGTTGATGAAGAACACTGCCCGCCAGGTGAGCAGGTCGGTGAGGATGCCGCCGAGGACCAGGCCGATGACGATGCCGGACATCGCGCCGTAGAGCGAGAGGGCGGCGTCGCACATTCTGCGGCTGTCGAACGAGGTTGCGATCAGCGCCAGCGAGTTCGGCGCGGCCAGTGCCGCGCCGATTCCTTCGATGGCGCGGGCGATGATGAGCATCTCGGTGTTCTGCCCGAGCCCCCCCGAGGAGCGAGGCGGCAATAAAGACTGTGTGAACGTCGACAACAGACTTTACGCGCCGGTGATCAGCAGATGCCTATGTCGCCTACCATGGCAGACGAGCAAAAGGCCCCGATCGAGAGCATTCTTGGTGAGCTGGGTCGGTCGCTGCCATGGGATTTAGCGTCTCAACCCGGAGGTGCTGTTTACCCAGTCAATTCACGCCGGGAGAGGTAGTCGCTGGGCGCTGTACCGAAACGGTCGCGGAACGCGCGACGAAACGTAGATTCGTCGCCGAAACCCGCGAGCACGCAGGCGTCTCGCGGCGAAATCCCCTCGCGTAACGATTGCGCCGCGCGCTCCACTCTGCACCGGCGTAAGTAGCGCGCCGGGGACTCGCCATGCTCGGCAAAGACATTCTGCAACAATCGGATCGATACATTGTGTCGCCGTGCGACCGAAGTCGGCGTCACATCGGGGTCGGACGCACAAGCCGCCATGTAGGACGCGGCTCGCCGATACAACGCCGCTCGTTCTGCACCAGGAGAGGCCACCTCGCGACCTGAATTCCGGCCAGCTGGTATGCGCTCGATCAGCTGTCTCGAGGCATAGTCGATCGCCACAACCACCATCGACATGCCGTCCAATTCAAGTGCACACGTTGACCATTCGACTGGGAACGCTGAGCCATCACGGCGGATCATCCATTCCAAGGCACCACGTTCGCGAGTGCAACCGGGCTCGTGAGGACGGAGCAAGAGACAATCCGACTCCGCGTAGGCGGTCCCGTCCACGTATGAATGATGGAAGGTGTGGTGGCTGTTACGCCCCAGAACATCATCGTCGGTCCGGTAACCGAGTGCGGTCAGCGCGGCCGGATTGATCACATCAATGCTCCCCTGCGGCCCGACCAACCAGGTTGGTCGTTCCATGGTGTTCATCATCTTGCGCGCTGCACCCAATTCTGAAATCACCTTCGGTCCTCACTCCGTCGACCAACCCCACCTGCCTGATAACGTAGATTTCGCTTGTTACGACGAAGATGCCGATTCGTCACGCCGTCGTATCGGCCGGTTGCCGCCGCGCAATTCGCGCACTCATTTCGTGCGCGCATCTCCTTGTCTCGCATCGGTCTGAATGGTCGGATGAGGAATCACTTTTCCAAACCGACCGATGGGATCCCAGATGTTCAACCCAAAAATGCAGAGTGCAGACCTCAATGCGCTCGCTCCCGAAGTTCACGGTGCGATCAGCAAGCGCAGCGCAGAACTCGACGGCGTCACCGTCACGCAGGTGACGTTCGGCCCGGGCGCAAAGTGGTCTCACGATTTGAAGGAATACGCCGGGACCGACCTGTGCGAGCTCCCGCATGTGGCACTGGTGGTCGACGGCATCCTCGCAGTGCAGATGACCGACGGCTCCTATGAAGAATTCGCCCAGGGGAATGTCATGCTCCTCCCTCCGGGACACGACGCCTGGTCCGTCGGAGACAAGGCATGTACGTTCGTCGAGTTCTCGCGCGGAAACGACTACTACGCCGGCGAGCCCACCGAATGAGCGCATCCGCGACCCTGCCACCGCTCGTCAAGACTATTCGTCTTGCCAAGAAGAAGAAGAATCTGTCCTGGCAAGACATCGCGGACGCACTGGGCAGGCCGACACCGTGGACGGTATCGGCCTTGTACGGGCAACATCCACTCGGCGACGGTCAGGTGTCGATCGTCTGCGACATGCTGGGCCTGCCCGCGAACTCGCTGGACGAGCTCACATTGGCGCCATACCGGTGCTTGTTGGACATCAACTCCGACCCGACTGTGTATCGCTTCAATGAAGCGCTTCAGGTCTACGGGCCTGCACTCAAAGAGTTGATCGCAGAGCAATTCGGCGACGGGATCATGAGTGCAATCAACTTCACCGTCGACATCGAACGGCGACCTCACGAAGATGGAGACCGCGTCGTCGTGACGTTCGACGGCAAGTTCCTCGATTATCGTTGGACAGAATAACTCCCGTCGTTAGGGGAGCCATCGAAGCAGTCGCCTGCTGGAGAAGGGTATCTTGCTCGGCTACGCGTGCTCATCGGTGGCAGCCTCGCAACTAGCCGCCTGAGCGATGGGCCTCCTTGGGAGACGGTGCGCCAGGTCCCGTGGGCTCGTCACGGTGCCGGGCATACGCGCCCGTTTGATCAGCAGGTCTCGTGAGCCCACCACCCGCCACTCGTCCGCACCTAGACGGGTACGCCAGCGAAACCATGGGAGTTAATCCTGATGACTATCAGCGCGTTCGATCTCTTCTCCGTCGGCATCGGCCCCTCGATCGAGCTCTCATACCGTGGGCCCGATGCGCGCCGCCACAATGTTCTTGGACGATGTCAAGAACCATCTCGATCTTGATAAGGTGACTCGCCTAGAAGCCGACCTGTTCGGGTCACTGGCTGCAACCGGCCGCGGTGTCGGCTCCGGTCCAATAGTGAGCTGTTGTTCCGGTCGAACGGAGGAGTCAGCCAGAGCCCGGCACGTCACGATTCCTCCGCCCATCAGCTGTCGGGGGAGAATAGGCCGCAGGCAACTTCGCTCGATAGTGCACCGTGGATGGGCGAGTCCTTCGATCGGGGCCGATCCGTTGTTATCGTTTTTCACACCGAACGGGCCGCAGGGAATGCGCCGGCGACGAAGTGTTCGAAGCTGCGCGGCCTGCCGGTGACGTGTTCGACGACGTCGGTGACGCGATCCTCGGATCCTGCCTCGATATCGGAGTCCGCGGCCGCGAGGATCGGCGCGTATTCGGCGGGCACACCGCCCGCTGTATGCAGTCGCGCCAACTAGGCCACTGAAATCGATCGGTGATGCAAGGATTGCCCGGTGTGGGCGGCGATGATTCGGGCCGCGTCGGAATAGCTCAACGCCTGGGGACCGGTGACAATGTGGGTGTCGTACGACTGCGCATCGAGTAGGGCGTGGACTGCGACCGCGGCGATATCGCCCGCGTCGACGAAGCCGCTACGGCCATGCCCGGTAGCGGAGACGATTTCGCCTGCGTCCACCCCCGCTGCGAGCGCGGTGTGTCCGCGGAAGTTCTGCATGAACCAACTCGGCCGCAGGACGACCCATTCGGGCATCATGTTCGCCACTGCGTCGTGAATCTGCCTGGACCGACAGGTGTATTGGGCCTGCTACGCCGGCGACGGCTCACTTTTGATCGCGTTGTTCAACACTGAGGCCGGGTGCCTCCAGTACGAAGCCGAGGTCGACGGTGCGGATGTGATCGAGCCAGTCGTCGAATCCGGCGGTGTGGGCATCGATGAACGCTCGATCCAGATCAGTTGCGGTGCAATGTCTTCGGCGTCGACGAGGAGTTCGCCGAGACCTTGGAACAGGGCCATGTCGCCGCCGATGCGGATCTGCAGGAAGTCGCCGGAGATTTTTGCTCCGTGGCCGATGACGCCGTGCACTTTCTGTGGGTCCTCGAAGCGCAGCAGCCCGGCTTCGGGGAGCGGGTTGACGCCAATGACGCAGGCGCCGTTGATTTTTTTCTCGAGGGATGAGTCGATTGGCATCGTCCCATTCGATCAATTCGTAGTGGGCCCCGCCGGGGCACAGAATCATCGGGTGGGTCAGGCGGCCCTGCTGCCCAGCCTGTATTCCGTGCGACCGAGGAGGTCGTCGACCGAGTGTGCTGCGAAGGAGTCGGGTCCGACGAATGCATTGGCCCATTGTTTTTGTCAGCTGATCGCACCACCGTGTGAGTTGCACCAAGTCCCTACGGTCCAACGTTTTTCACGAGATCGGGCCAACCGGACCTTAATCGTCGACGGCCCGCAAAGCAGCGCAAAGAGCTCCATGCGCGGAGTCCTGTTTTTCTTGTGCAGTGGCCATGCGATCAACCCCGACTGTGCCGTACAGGGGCACGTTTGGGTGCCGCGAGTGGAGCCGTTCGGCAGGTTGCTCGGCGTGTCGGTCGACGCCGAGTGCGTCGATTCCGATGGTGTTCTGCAGTTCGTCGTGGATGGGCGTGTCGCGCACAACGGACTCGACCTTCTCGACCCCCAGAATGCGGGTCGGTTCGATTGTGCGGTGCGGCCGTCGGCGTTTGGGCAACGACCGCTTCGGCCACCCTACGGCCTCGCCCGATTCGCTGTGCTTTCTCCAAGCCGCCCCGTCATCAGATGCGCACACCGAACCTGGGCGTCGCATACGGGCCGGGACGGCGAGTCGGAAATATGTGGTGGTGTCCGACCTGTTGGGGCTGAACCCGAACACCTGATCGAAACAATCGCCGCGGCAATCATTTCGATGTAAACCCAGCCTACGCTCATCGGGTCGGTGTTCGGTCGAGTACGGGGGGGTCAGTCGATCCTGTCGAAGCGCATAGCCGCCATCGGGGTGCATTCCGCCGATGAGCTCGTGCGCGACGGTTCGATGTCCGTCGATCGTGACGTCGACGTCGTGGCCGATCCAATGACCGTCCGGCAACATCCAGTACGAGTCCGTTCCCACCACGTCACTGTGCCGGTTCCCGTCCTGATCGAACACCGTCCCCGACGTCCGCCACCGGCCGAGGATCGGGCTGAGCGGCGTCAGCGCTGCAGTGGTCGACGGCATGTTCACGATGTCATCGAGATGCTGATCGTCGGCTGGGCCCATGGAAGACAGCGTGACTCCTGACGGGACGACCCGTCGACGGCAGCAGCGAGCTTCGGCGCGTCCACGCCCTTGGCCATATCGGTGTCGACGAGGCTTATGTGGATCCCGACGACATGGGTGCCCTGAGCTGCGAGTTCGAGGCGAGTGCTGTCGGTCGTCATCCAGGCGGCTGCCTTGGACGCGGAATAGGCTCCGGTGCCGGGGGTGGTGAAGCAGGACAACGCGGAGATGACGTTGACGATGCGCCCGCGACGGCGGTACTACGGAAGAGCTTCTGGCGATCGCCGAGACCGCCATGGCGGCGTTTCCGCCCCCGCCCACGCGCGATGACGAGAACGTCGTACGGGCCCGGAAGTCGCCTACTTCGGAATCGGCGACCCTCCCGTAGTACCGGCGCGTTCGTCGGCAATTGCCCGCGTCCGCGACGGTGAACGCCGAGATGGCCATGACGGCGGCGAGGGCGAACGTCGACCCGCCTCGGCCGAAGTTCACGAGTGCCTCGTCCACTTGTCGGTCGCCGACGAGACCGACGGCGGCGATGACACCGAACGTTACGACGCCGGCGACGTCGAGAATCTTCCAGCCGCTCCGCATCGTCTGATATGCGTTGAGGGCCTACGCAATCGCGAATGCAACGATCGCTGCGAGAGCGACGTGGTCTGCGCCCAAACGTTCGGCGACGACCGAGAAAATGATCCAGGGAGCAAAACCGAGAAATATCGATATTGCGTTCATACTCGCCCTAAATAGTCGATTGCTTTCGCTTGTGCCTCGTCGGATTGTGGGTGGGTGTAGAAAGCGAAGTGCGTGCCGCGGTCCAAAGTCAGCAATTCCGAACCGGCTATACCCGAATGGGCTGTGTCGCTGTTGGCCGGGACAACATCGGAATCGGCGCTGCCCTGCACCAGCAGTGTGGGAGCAGCAATCGACTGCCACCCGACGTCGTAGGTTTTGGCGAACTGGGTCACGTCGTTGTCCCAGCCCGCTTTTCGTCGACCGACCTGCGAGGCCGTGAGAGCCATGTCGAGCACGAACTGTTTCTTCGTCTCGTCCGAGGCGATGTAGGCGACGTGCTCGTCGAATTCCCTGCCCGACAGCGAACTTTCGTCGGAGACGGCGCCCTGGATGACCTGCAGCGGTTGATGCTCGACGAGTTTTTTCATCAGCCAGTCGCCGATCCTGGTGGTCTGAAAGATCCGCGAAGACAGGTCGGGGGTGGGATTGACCCATTGCTGGCCGAGGCACGCGATCGCCACCAACGCGCCGGCGCGCTCGGGATGAAGGGCAGCGAATCGGAATGCGGACGGACCGCCCCCCGACCACGCCAGGACACCGACCCTGTCCACGCCGAGGCCATCGAGCAACGCTGCGAACAGGTGGGCTTGTTCGTCCGGGGTGCGGCGCTCGCCGAGTTCGGTACCGAGATACCCGGGGCGCGAGATCAAGATCGCCTGGAACCGGTCGGTAGGCAGAAAGCGGGCCATCGCCTCGGCTGCGTCGATGCCCCCGGGTGAGCCGTGCAGAACCAACACCGGGGTGCCTGTTCCGCGAACTGCGCACTCGATCGGCCCGAGCACGGTGTTCGCTACGCGGACGTCGGCCAGTGGCAACATGGCTCTCCTTTCGGCACCCGTCCGAACGAAGGTAGCCCGGACACGAGTCCGGACGCCTCGCCCGAATCGTGTGAAGTTTGCTCGACGTGCCTCAGCCCACGGACTTCTACTACGCGCGGTAGCACCCGTATGCTCTCGTTCATGCCCGAGACGCCCGACGCCGCCGCGGTGATGCGCGGCGCGTCCGTCGCGCTCTCCTCGGTGCTGGTCACGGCCGCGGCGCATACAGCTGGTGGCGGGATGTTCCCTTCCGAGACGGCCGCGCTCCTGCTGTGTCTTCTGTGCGGGGTCGTCGGGTACGCCGCTGCGGCGTCACCGTTCGCAGCGTTGGCGCGGTTCCGATCGATCCTGGCGCTGGCCGTTGCCCAGGGCGCCGGACACATGTTGTTGACAGTCGTCGACGGACACCATCACGGCGCAGCATCGAGTCACCAGATGTTCGCCGCGCACGCCCTGGCCGTCGGGCTCGGCGCCGTGGCGATCGCCGGCGCGGAACGGGGCATTCACCGCGCGGTCACGGCACTGCGTCGAGTTCTTCCGCTTCTACTCGTCCTGGTGGTCGACGAGTCGCGTATTGCGCCTCCACTGCCGACATACCGGCTGCCTCGCTCCTCGCGGTTGCTCGATCGCTCTGGTTCAGGGAATCGCGGACCACCCGCACAGCTCGCCTGAACGTTGTTCGCCGTCGGCGCCTGCATTCGACAAACCCAACCGAAATACGCACCGCCGGTGCCGCGGCGAACTCCGCACACGCTCGATAACTCTGGGCTGCGAGACACGCTGTCCGATCGCTCAGGCGCCGGCGCACCGTAGCCGAGCGCCGCGATCTGCGCACGGCCATGCCTGCCGTCCCCGGCATCCCTGGCGAGCGCTGACGCCCCGTTTTATCGGCATCGACCAAGAACGAGATCCTTCACGTGTCCACACCCGAAAAAGAGCGAGAGCCCGTACCTCTCGCACCACCTCCACCGAACCGATCGAGACCGAACCGCTCGACACCGCGCAGCTGGCGGCCGCTGATTATGCGGCTACATTTCTACGCAGGCATTCTGGTGGCACCGTTCATCGTCGTCGCCACGCTCAGCGGCGGCCTCTATGCGGTGGCGCCGTCGATCGAACAACTCGTCTACCGCGACTACCTGCACGTCGAGAGCACCGGGCCTGCGGTGCCGATAAGTGAGCAAGTGCGCGCAGCGCAGGCCGAACGACCGGACTTGACCGTCGCCGCCGTCAGACCTGCCGCCGAACCCGGCGAGACGACCAGGGTCATGTTCACCGATCCGTCCCTGGGCAAATCGAAAACCCTCGGCGTGTTCATCGATCCGGTGACCGCCACTGCCGTAGGCGAACTCACCGTCTACGGATCGTCGAGTGCGCTTCCCGTGCGCACCTGGATCAGCGAACTGCACCGGCACCTCCACCTCGGTGAACCGGGCCGTCTCTACAGCGAACTCGCAGCCTCGTGGCTGTGGGTCATCGCCCTCGGAGGCCTGTTCCTGTGGATCGACCGCTACCGGCGCGGCCGACGCCGGGACCGGGGGACAGCATCATTGCTGACCGTCGACCGCGGATCCACGGGGCGCGCCCGGACGCTGAATTGGCATGGTGTAGCGGGCATCTGGATTGCCGTCGGCTTGATCTTTCTGTCGGCAACCGGGCTGACCTGGTCCACCTACGCCGGAGAGAACGTCTCCGATTTGCGCACGGCGCTCGATTGGACGACGCCCACAGTCACCACAACCATCGGGTCCGGCTCGGCCACCGCAACCGGTGACCACGCTGCGCACGGCCACAGTGCAACTCAGGCCCCAGCGGCGGACGGCGTCGCCGCCATCGACGTGGACCGACTCGACACGGTCCTCGAGAAAGCACGTGAGGTCGGCGTCACCGGAGCCGTGCAGGTGTCCGTTCCGGCGATGAGAGACACGGCGTTCCTTGTCGCAGAAACTCGGCAGCCATGGGTGATGTCCAACAACTCGGTTTCCATCGACGGAGCCACCGGCGACGTCGTCGACATCTCGTGGTTCGCGGATTGGCCACTGGCAGCCAAGCTCTCGGCGTGGGGCATCCAACTCCACATGGGCACCCTCTTCGGCCTCGCCAACCAGCTCGCACTCCTCGCGCTGGCGATCGTCCTGGTCTCGGTCGTCGTCCGCGGCTACCTGATGTGGTGGAAACGCCGGCCGACGCGTGAGACCGGCTTACCGTTCGGCAGGCCGCCCGCCCGTGGTGGCCTTCGGCGTCTGCCCCCGGCCGGCGTGATCGCAGTGGGCACCGCTGCCGTCGCAGTCGGCTGGTTCATCCCACTCCTCGGAATCAGTCTGCTCGCCTTCCTCGTCATCGATGTCGCGATGGGATTCCGACGCACACCACCCACTTCGCCGGTCGCCGCGGTAGCCGCGGCCCGGCCGGCCCGAAAGGCAAACTCATGAACAAGAACCGCCGCACCGCCGCCGTTGTCACCGCACTGACGGCAGCCGGCCTCATCTTGACCGCATGTTCGACCGCCGAGTCCGAAGATGTTGCACAACAGTCTGATTCCGTAGTGATTCACGAGCAGTGGGTCAAGGCAGCCGAGTCCGGCATGACCGCGGCATTCGCCGAACTGGAAAATACGGGTGAGCGCGACGTGCATGTGGTCGGCGCGTCATCGGCTGCGTCCACCTCGACGGAACTGCACGAAATGGCGACCGGCGCCGACGGCGCGATGGTGATGCGGCCAAAAGCCGGCGGATTCGTCATCCCTGCCGGTGGTACGCATTCCCTGTCCGCCGGCGGCGATCACCTGATGCTGATGGACGTCACCGAGCCGTTGACGACCGGAGCGGACACCGAGTTCACTCTCGAACTCGAGGATTCGTCCACCGTGACCTTCAGTGCGCAGGTCCGCGATTTTGCGGGAGCAGACGAAAATTACGAGCCCGGCGCGCACGAGATGCCCGAGGGCACGCACGGTGGCTGACCGGTCGGAACCCGTCGGCCGTGCCTTGAGTCGGCGACGCCTCCTGGGAGGGGGTGCCGCTGCGCTCGGGGCGGCCGGACTGACCAGCGCAGCAGGTTTTACGGTCGGTGACGCCCGCGCCGCAACGCCCGTCACGGGGGGAGAAACAGTCGAGTGGAGAGGTATTCATCAAGCAGGCGTAGTGACGGAGCCGCAGTCGCACGCGCTCTTCGTCGGATTGAACCTGGTCGCCGGTGCCGGACGTCGGGAAGTCACGGGCATCATGAAGGTGTGGACCGAGGACATCGGCCGGCTGACGCAGGGCGCGCCTGCCCTCGCGGACACCGAATCCGAGCTTGCGACTCGGGCGTCGAGGTTGACGGTGACCGTGGGGTTCGGTCCGGCGGTATTCGACGCCGTCGGCTTGCCGGAGTACAGACCGTCGTGGCTGAAGCCGTTGCCCGCGTTCGGCATCGATCGGCTCGACCCGAACTACTCCGGAGGTGATCTGCTGTTGCAGGTGTGTGCGGACGATCCGGTGACGGTCGCTCATGCGGTGCGCGTGTTGACGAAGAATGTCCGCTCGCTCGTCGTCGTCGGCTGGACGCAACGCGGGTTTCGCCGATCCCGAGGCGTCGAAAAACCTGGAACGACCATGCGGAATTTGATGGGGCAGGTCGACGGCACGGTCAACCCCTCACCGGACGCCGACGATTTCGAAAAGTTGGTGTGGGACGACGGTTCGGAACAACCGTGGTTTCGACACGGCACGTCGATGGTGTTGCGGCGTATACGTATCGAGATGGACACCTGGGACGAACTGGATCGGACCGGGCGTGAGCAGTCGGTCGGGCGGACGTTGGACACCGGTGCGCCGTTGACCGGTGTCGGCGAGTTCGACGAGGCGGATTTCACGGCGACGGACCGATTCGGCATTCCGGTCATTCCACCGTCGTCGCACATCGCCCGAGCACACCATCTTCACGACGGCGAACGAATTTTCCGGCGCGCGTACAACTATGACGACCCGCCCGGCCCGGGGGAGCTGTCGAACTCGGGCCTGCTGTTCGCCTGCTATCAACGAAACGTCGACACACAGTTCGTGCCGATCCAGCATCGGCTCGACCAGTTCGATGCGCTCAACGAGTGGACCACCCCTATCGGATCGGCCGTGTTCGCGATACTGCCCGGCGTCGGGCACACCGGTTATCTGGGAGGGTCCTTGCTCGATTAGCGGCCGA